>NZ_JAKKOM010000047.1:0-23963 GCF_021739525.1 Klebsiella sp. 2019SCSN059
GAAAGCGTGCGTATTGCCTGAAAACACAACCCGCTACGGGGGAGACTTACCCGAAATCTGATTTATTCAACAAAGCCCTTCAGAGTTAAAGTTTGATATATGGGAAAAAAACGCTCCCGGACGGGAGCGTAAGCCAGTGACTTCGGCGTCAAATGAGGGTCTGACAAGTGGAGCTGCGGGTTAATTCTGGGTGATCTGGCTGCGATGCTTTTCAGCCTGCTGCTGATGAATAACGGAAGATAGACCATTATTCGCCTTCTCATGCACAACAGCGGCTTTCTCATGCTCGTTCATTTCGGAAAATGGCTTAGCAGTTTCTTGGGTGTTCTCAGGTTTGGATTTCATCATTTTTTTATGCATTTCAGCCATGTCCTGATGGGCAGCAGAATTGCCGTTTTGCATCATTTCATGGGACATTGCGGCCTGATCGTGACCGCTCATATCCATCATTTTCATGCTCTCCCCCTGAACTGCACTTTTTTCAGCGGATGATTGCATCTGATGGGCAGGCGCCTGGGCATTATTTACCTGGTCATGCATGTTCATTGTCTCTGCAGCCCAGGCAGATGAAGCGACAGCCATCATGGCAATAAAGGATACAAGGATCTTTTTCATGGTTGGGTCTCCGGTGTTTTCATACCCGAACAATCAATGCTTATAACAGAGAAAGCATTTGATCTCAGGGCTGGTTGATCATCACGCCAGGAACCGGGCGATTGAATTATCACGCTGTCCTGATTTATGGCTGATTATAAAAAACCGCCTCTGTTTATCGCGTGACTGAACGATGACATTTTTGTCACCTTCCGGGTTTCTCCTGAATAACGGTATTAATCCATTAACAGACGCACACTGAACACAATTTCCCGCCCCTGCTGTTCTGCTGACAGCTCGCCGCCGTGAGCATGAATGATCGACCTTGTAATTGATAATCCCAGCCCCGCGCCTTCCGTGTTGTAGAACCTTGATGAGTCTGCGCGATAGAACCGGTCAAACAAACGTTCCAGATTAGCGGGAACCTGGCCGGACATCGTATTCGTAATCATCACGTTCACACAGTCACTGTCACGCTCAATGTGTATCGCTGTACAGGTGTTATCGGGAGAATACTTGATTGCATTGGAAAGCAGGTTACTGAAAGCACGTCGGAGCATATCGCTGTCTCCGGCAACAACGCCCTCTCCTTCAACCGTGATTGTCTTTCCTGTTTCGTCTGCCAGGGGCTCGAACAACTCACGTAATTCATTCAGTTCGGCTGCCAGATCCACATCATGTTTATCCAGCCGCAGCAGACCATGCTCTGAACGTGCCAGAAAAAGCATGTCACTGGTCATTCGTGACAACCTTTTCAGTTCTTCCAGGTTAGCGAATAAAATTTCGCGGTAATGCGAAACATCCCTTTCCTTAGCCAGTGCAAACTGCGTCTGCATCATCAGATTACTGACTGGTGTGCGCAGCTCATGCGCGATGTCAGACGAGAAATCTGACAGTTTCCGGAATGCCCCCTCCAGGCGATCAAACATATTATTGAACTCCTGCATGGTCTCAGAGATTTCCGGCGGAGCCAGATCGGGATTTAGACGCTGATCCAGGCTGTGTACAGTCATGGAGGAAGCCAGACTGGTCATTTCCCGTAACGGTTTCAGACCAATACGTGTGGTCAGCCAGCCCAGAAAAACAGAAATAAAGACCAGACCGATATTGAACCAGAACAGCCAGGTACTGAGTTTGTCCATAAACAGGGTGTGATACCCAGTATCCGTGGCAACCGTAATGATGACATGTTTGCTTTTACCCTGTTCCGGCGTCACGGCAACCCGCCGCGAGATACTGCGGTACACGGTGTTATTTTCTTCCGTCTGGATCATATAGTCGAGAATATCACCCGACTTATTAAGCAGGACCGCTGGAACAACAGAATTTTTGGCATAGAGTTCAACAATTTTTTCATTTTCCATGTTTTTTATAGAAATGAATAAACCATTGTGCCCTACCATCGCATCGTTTATTTTTTCTGATAATGACTTAATATCCGTTTTGTTCCGGAACGTCTCTGTTTTAAGAAACTCTTCGGTGAGCTGAAGTTTACCTGTCAGAAAATCGCGGTCCTGATTATCGAAATAGCCATTCAGGGTGCTAATCAGGATAAAACTTGATAACCACCATACCGTAAGCATCACCGCAGAAAAAATCAGGCTCAGGCGTGTGGTCAGGGAAATTTTGAACCTCACTCTTCTCTGATCTCCAGGACATATCCGGCACCGCGAACGGTATGGATCAGTTTTGGCTCAAAGTCATCATCAATTTTACTTCTCAGACGTCTCACGGCGACATCAATCACATTCGTATCACTGTCAAAATTCATGTTCCAGACCAGGGACGAGATAAGACTCCTGGGTAACACTTCTCCGGTGCGTTGCAGCAGCAACTCAAGCAGAACGTATTCTTTACCGGTGAGATGGATCTTCTTCCCCGAACGGATCACGGTCCGGCGCACCATATCAACGGTCATATCGGCGATGGTGCAGACTGTTGCGGCCTGCGAGCGTGCCCGGCGCAGTAGGGTTCTTACACGTGCAACCAGCTCCGTAAAATCAAAGGGCTTAATCAGGTAGTCATCTGCGCCAAGCTCCAGTCCTTTCACTTTGTCCCGCACGTTGTCCTTTGCGGTTAAAAACAGGACCGGTTCTTCGTGCCCGGACTCCCTCAGTGCGCTGATGATTTGCCACCCGTCGAGGAAAGGCAGCATCACGTCCAGTATTATCAAATCATACTGTCCCTTCGACGCGGCCCCGAGACCATCGCGGCCATTATTAAAGAGATCGGCCTGATAGCCTTCCTCAACCAGTCCCTGCTGCAGGTAACGACCTGTTTTTTGTTCGTCTTCAACGATTAAAATACGCTGCATGGTCAACTCGCTGATATGAAAGTAAAAATCTCACGCATGAGCTTTGGCTGTCCCCTAGCTGATCTGAGACGGAGCAAGCATTCCAAGCCACGCTACGGCGCCCAGAATGATAATCGCAACAACGAATTCTGTCAGGATGCTGTTTCGCATCAGGGCAACGCTGCGATCATAATTCCCTTCCCTGACCATAACTTCAAGCCGGGGACCCAGGTGAAACCGGTTTGCTGCAGCCAGAAGAAGCATCAGAACAAACAGAGCCGTCTTGGCAAGCAATATCCTCCCCCAGGAACTGTTGAATAAGGGAGTTAAGTTACCCTCAGCAATATACAGATAGTTGACCAGCGCACTCAGGATCAGGGCTACAACAATCACCGTTCCTGCCGTGGCAAATTTTGCCAGGGAGTCAGATATCACAATGACGCTCTGTGCATTATGCTCGTTTCTGCGCATCAGCAGGATAGCAAATGCAACCAGAGCACCTGTCCAGGCACCTGCAGCGCCGAGATGGGTCAGATCGCTCAGTAAATGGAGATAGTAATGCAGACCGTCATGCATAACGGCGTGTCCTCCCCAGGCAAGTGTAGCCAGCGCCACGCCCCCACTCATCGTCATCAGCAGGCAGGACAATACTCTCTTATTAGTGTAAAGGAACAAAGCACCGAGTGTGGTAAACAGGGCACAGAGCCTGACAATCCAGCTAATACCCACATCAGTTTCTTCTATCACCATCTCGATAACATGGATGGATAATTCTCTGAGGTCAGTTACTCCACTCATGGCATTAGATACCAGGAGCATATTAATGCCAGTAAGAATGATGCCTGTAACAACAGCAAAGGTTATAAACGACCTGAAATTAGTCAGGTTATAGGTTTCATGTCTGACACCGCTTATTCCATATATCTGAAAAAATGGCAATCCAAATATTACCATCAAATCCAGATAAAGAAGAAAACGAATAACAATCATAATCAGGTCGTTCATAATATTACTTCACTGTAAAGGTGTAATTACCGGTAATAGGGTGCGTATCTGAAGAAACCGCGCGCCAGTCAACACGATAAGTGCCAGCGGGTAAAGGCTCTCGCGGAATAATGACCATCGATTTAGGGTCAGCGCCTGGCGCCACTTTTGCCGCGACCGGCATCGGAGAATGTGATGACATGCCTTTCATACCCGTCATCGTTAATTTTGCACCTGAGAATTTCACGGTCAGATTTTCCGAGAAATTAAGCTGAATCTTTTCCGGGGCCGCTACGGCTGAATCAGCCTGTGGCACAGAGCTTTTTAATTCCGGATGGGCCATAGCAGAGAAAGCAACGCCCATAACGAGGCCACCTGTAAGAATGGCTTTATTTAAAATCGACATTTTATTTACCTGTTTAGTTGAGTGTTTTATATCAGTGCGTTAAAACCAGATTCTGGCTCCCGCCAGGAATACTACCTGATGGTCTTTCTCACCTTCTCTTTTCGCCATATCGGATGTTTTCCCGTAAAGTTGATTCCAGGAAACGCCTATATAGGGTGCAAACTCACGGCGTATTTCATAGCGCAGCCGGAGCCCCAGCTCTGTGTCAGTCAGTCCCCTGCCGCGACCCCGCGATTCATCATCCTGACTGTAGAAATTCACCTCATAGGATGGCTGGAGTATGAGCCGGTTAGTCAGTAAAACGTCGTATTCTCCTCCCAGACGAAGGGCTGCTTTTCCGCCATTACTGACAAAACCCGTAATTTCAGACTCAAAATTATAGAGTGCCAGCCCCTGAAAACCGACAGCAGCCCAGGTCCGGGCAGAAGCAGGTCTGAAATCCTGCCTGACACCCGCAACCAAATCCCACCATGGGCCAACCGCATGTCCCCAGAGTAACTGCGCTTCAGCCGCCTCCGTTTCCCCATTGCTTCGTTCACCTTCACTCTTTAGCCAAATCCGATCTGTGTCGCCTCCAATCCAGCTGTTAACACTCCAGCTGAAATTGTTGGTGTTATCCGACCGTTGCCATTCCAGTTGATCCAGCAGAACCAGATAATTAATCGCACTGTCGTGAATCGCATGCCCCTGTAAATTGCCGAATGCAGCCTTCCGGTCGGCATCGGTAACAGGCGGAATTGGCGTTCTGCTCTCAGTTACAATGGGCTCCATTGACGTCATCTCAGTGAAATTCTCATCTGCTGGCATCTGCATGGCAGACATGTCGTGCCCGGCGTGGGGATCTGCAGAGACGGAGCCCGCCGCAATAGAAAGCTGTGAGGTAAACAAACCGGCGACCAGAACAGGTATGGCCTTCAAATTTCTCTTCATTCGCATCATTCCTCCACCCGGACTTCACGAAACATTCCCATTTCCATGTGATAGAGCAAATGGCAGTGATACGCCCAGCGGCCAAGCGCATCTGCTGTCACTCTGTAACTGCGTTTTGTACCAGGGGGAACATCTATTGTGTGTTTACGAACCATGAAATTACCGTTTTCATCTTCCAGATCGCTCCACATACCATGCAGGTGAATGGGGTGAGTCATCATGGTATCGTTGATCAGCGTGATCCTGAGCCGCTCACCGTATTTCAGCAGCACCGGTGCGGCATCTGAAAACTTGATTCCGTTAAATGACCAGGCAAACTTTTCCATGTGGCCGGTTAAATGCAGTTCTATGGTACGGCCAGGTTCACGTCCGTCAGGATCCTCAAAGCGGCTTTTCAAATCCGCGTACGTGAGAACCTTTCTTCCGTTATTTCGAAGACCAATACCCGGATCATTTAATTTCGGAGAGACGCTCATCGCCTGCATATCAACCAGTGGGTTATCCGTTTCTGACGCAGGATGACTTTGCATACCCGGCATTCCGGCCATCCGGGAATGATCCATACCGGCCATGCTGCTGTGATCCATGGGCGCGGAGGATGTCCCGCTATCCGGAAGGTCAGCACCGTCCATAGACATCATCTCTCCGCTGTTATCCATGCCTCCCATCTGGCTGTGGTCCATTCCTGCCATATCATGTCCCATTCCCCCCATACCCATATCTTCCATGGTCAACAGAGGACGGGGATCGAGGGGGGGAACGGCAGCACTTAACCCCTCTCTCGTGGCCAGTGTCCCTCGAGCGTAACCGGTCCTGTCCATGGATTGTGCGAAGATGGTATAGGCCTCACCCTGAGGCTCCACAATGACATCATAGGTTTCGGCAACGGCAATCCTGAATTCGTCAACGGTAACCGGGTTTACATACTGGCCATCTGCAGCCACGACCGTCATTTTCAGCCCGGGGATACGGATATCGAAATAGGTCATTGCCGAGCCGTTGATAAACCGTAAGCGTATCTTTTCACCGGGACGGAACAGTCCGGTCCAGTTTTTCAGCGGGGCCTGCCCGTTCATGAGATAGGTGTAGGTGTAGCCACTGACATCCGCGAGGTCAGTCGGATTCATTTTCATTTCAGCCCACATTTTCCGATCGGCAATGGTGGCTGACAGCCCCCTGGTATTCACGTCGCGGAAAAAAGAGCCAACGGTTGGTTTATTGAAATTGTAGTAATCCGACTGTTTTTTTAATTTTTTCAGCAGGCTGTGAGGATTTTCATCGGTCCAGTCAGACAACATGACCACATGCTCACGATCGTAAGCAAACGGTTCTGGCTCCCTGGCATCGATGATAATGGCACCGTATACCCCCTCCTGTTCCTGCAGACCGGAATGGCTGTGGTACCAGTAAGTCCCGTTCTGCTTAACCTTAAAGGTGTAAACGTAGGTATCATCAGGCTCTATGCCCATAAAACTCAGCCCCGGAACACCATCCATATTGGCCGGAAGAATAATGCCGTGCCAGTGAATGGACGTCTGTTCATTAAGACGGTTTTTGACCTTCAGGGTAATGGTGTCACCTTCTTTCCAGCGAAGAACGGGCCCCGGCAGGCCTCCATTGATTGTTTTGGCCTGACGCTCACTGCCCGTGATATTGACGGCCGTTTCACCAATGGTCAGGTCAAACTGAGTACCCTGCAGGGACGCGGCAACTGGCAGGCTCAGACTGGAACGCGCATTGAAACTCCATACGCCAAGACTTCCGGCTACGCCAGAGAGGGTTAACCCCTTCAGGAAAGTTCGTCGAGACGTTTTCAACAGCATGCGCATTCCCTTATTTAAAGTATGGTTACTGACAGAATTCGAGAACCGATTTAAATTAAATTACTGGTTCATCCACTTACAATGAAATGAATCTAGCACACCTTAAGAAACAAATTCATTACAATCGTGTAATGTACGTGGCTGTATTACATTTACGTCATCTTCCCCACAGGTTGATTTTTTTATATATGATCATAAGGACATCTTTTATGTACCTCAGAAGGTAATTACACATGAATATATTAATCACGACCACTGCGTTTACAGCTTTATTTTGTGGGGCAGCTTTTGCTCAGTCCAGTGATATTGCCCATGAAGCACATCGATTTGTTAATAATGCCTCAGCCGTCAGTCATGTGAACTCCTCGACGCATGAAAACTTACCGGACAGGGTTAATAAAAACAACACGCCCTCATTCTCTGAAATGAATGAACATGAAAGGGCCATTGTTGCTCATTCATTTATGAACAACAGCGCGTCCTATGCGCATCAGAAAATGATTGAGGAACATAAAAAAATGCTGTCCGGCAGTGATGCAAATTCAAAGACCTCGTCTTCTTCTTTTAACGAACTGAATGCCGGAGAAAAAGCCGCTCTCGTGCATGAGCAGGTCAATAATGCCGGTGCGGAAGCACATCAGACGCAGGCAAGAAAGCTTCGCGGGCTGTATTCGACCAGGTAACTGCAGGCGGGTTAGTGCTTAGCGTCAGGTGCGCAGCAGGGCTTTACTGACGGGTTACGTAGCAGGACATGAGCCCCATATTGCTCTGCCGTAACCTGTTTCAGTCCCGTTAATCATCACCGTCGGGCTGGTCATACAGTTCCCAGAGCTTCAGGAGCAAACGGGAAACAAGATATGTTACAAAAATGACGACCATCAACGGTGCTCCCGATTAACTGACAGATGACACGCCTCCTGAAAACCCCTAGCATACGCCGCAGTGTTCATGCTAACGGCGAATTCCAGTAAATGTATTCTACCGATGTCGTAAAAGAAAATGCCTACCTTTCAGCCACCCGCTCGGGGCTGGAATCGAACGAGATCGCTACTCTTCAGCGCTCCTTGCCTTCCCGGTTTAATCTGCGGCATTTGAAAAAAAATGAATCATTAAAACTCGTACTGCAAAAGAAAGCGGGAAAATCACGTGTCGTGGCCTATAAATTTACGTCCGGTTCATTTAATTACACGGCGTATCGTATATCAGATAAAAAGTTCTATAACCTTTCCGATACTTCCGGGAAAGGCAGTCTCGATTATCCGTTACCGGCCACAGCAAGACTCAGTTCGCCTTTCAATCCTGCAAGACTTAACCCGGTATCGGGAAAAGTGAGTCCCCATAATGGCATTGATTATTCCATGCCCATGAACACGAAAATAGTCAGCGTCATCGACGGAAAAATCACCCGGGCCGAATACAACAGCACCATGGGATATTTTGTTGAAGTAACAGGAAAAGCCGGTGTTAAAACTCGCTATCTCCACCTCAATAAAATACTCGTTACTAAAGGGGCCAGGGTTACCCGGGGAGGCGCTATTGCGTTATCCGGTAACAGCGGACGTTCATCCGGTCCTCATCTGCATTACGAGCTGGTCATCAATAACAATCCTGTTAACTCACTGGCGTTCCGGGCAGCGGCACCCGCTGATAACAAACTTGAACAGCATGCCTTTGCGCATGCCAGAGACTACGAACGATACCTGGACTGATAACGGGGCCGCGACGCGGCCCCGTCTGCCGGATTAATTTTTTTTATCGTTTTCACTTCCTTGATGTTGATGATCTCCATGCCCTCCGTGGCCGTGGAAAAGATGCATTAGCGGGCAGACCAGCAATAACAGATATGGCCAGTAACCTGCCACATGTGACCAGTGTTCGCGCAGGAGGGCAAATGCCGCGATCGCGGCGACAGCAATAAGCGCATAGGTGGTACTTTTCATACTGGACTCCTTCTGTTCGTAACAGCCCCTTCACTCAGTGTTATTTCCCGAGCCTGACACTTTTCAGACGCAACGCATTCACAATGACGCTGACGGAGGAAAGAGCCATGGCCGCCGCCGCAATAACTGGCGACAGCAGTATTCCATACACAGGATAAAGCAGGCCTGCAGCCACAGGCACGCCAAGTGCGTTGTAGATAAATGCAAAAAACAGATTCTGTCGGATATTTTTCATGGTGATTTCTGACAGATGACGGGCCCTGTTCAGTATCATCAAGTCGCCTTTGAGAAGGGTGACTCCGGCACTTTCAATTGCCACATCTGTACCCGTTCCCATGGCTATTCCCACGTCAGCCGCTGCCAGCGCCGGGGCATCATTCACACCGTCTCCGGCCATCGCAACCACATGGCCAGACGCTTTCAGTCGGGTTATCACTGCTTTTTTGCCATCCGGCAGAATCCCGGCTTCAACCTCATCTATTCCCAGTTTCCGTGCGACTGCTTCAGCAGTAAGCTGGTTATCCCCGGTGAGCATAACAATGCGGATCCCCGCCTGACGCAAAGCTTTAAGCGCATCCGGCGTGGTTGCTTTCACGGGATCCGAGATAGCTATCAGGCCTGCAAGGTTCCCGTCTGTGGCCACATAGATAACGGTAGCGCCTTCCATCCGCAACGTATCCGCAACGGCCTTTTGATTATCAATAACGATACTGTTTTCCTGCATAGCCAGTTCATTACCAATAACAACCCGTTGACCTTCGACATCGCCTGAGACACCTTTCCCCGACGGGGCATTGAAATTACTGACGGCAGGTATCACGATCCCCTTTTCATGCGCGGCTCTGACAACAGCCATACCCAACGGATGCTGCGAACCTTTTTCCACTGCAGCTGTTACACGTAAAAGAGATATTTCCCCACCCGGACTGAGACTGATAATCCCTGTCACCGTAGGCGAACCTTCCGTGAGCGTGCCTGTTTTGTCGACAACCAGCGTGTCCACTTTTTCAAGACGCTCAAGGGCTTCGGCATTCTTGATTAACACCCCGGCCTGGGCGCCTTTGCCCACCCCCACCATTATCGACATCGGCGTGGCCAGTCCCAGCGCGCAGGGACAGGCAATAATCAGGACCGACACAGCCGCAATGAGACCGTGCGCCATCCTGGGCTCGGGCCCCCAGACAGACCAGATCAAGAAAGCAACAACCGCGATAAGTATCACCAGAGGAACAAACCAGCCTGAAACGCTGTCTGCCATTCTCTGGATGGGGGCACGCGAACGCTGTGCATCAGCGACCATCTGAACAATTCGTGAGAGCATCGTTTCATCACCGACTTTCTCTGCACGGATGATAAGACTACCTGTCTGATTAATCGTCCCCCCAATGACAGGGTCACCCTTCGTTTTGGTAACCGGCATAGACTCCCCGGTCACCATCGATTCATCAACGGTTGTTTTGCCTTCGATCACGATACCGTCGACCGGAATACTCTCTCCAGGTCTGATGCGGAGCTTATCGCCAGGCAGGACATCTTCCGCATTAATATCCGTTTCATGACCGTCATGATCCAGCCGTCTGGCGGTTTTGGGGGCAAGGTTCAGAAGCGCAGTAATGGCGCCTGAGGTTTGTTCCCGTGCCCGCAGCTCAAGAACCTGTCCCAGCAGAACAAGCACCGTAATAACTGCTGCGGCTTCAAAATAAACGGCCACCAGGCCATCCATGTTTCTGAACGATGCAGGAAACCAGGAGGGGAAGACGGTTGCAATGACGCTGTAAACCCAGGCTACGCCGGTCCCCATTGCAACAAGGGTAAACATATTCAGGGAGCGGTTACGTAACGACATTCCGGCCCGGGCGAAGAATGGCCAGCCACACCACAACACGACAGGGGAGGCCAGAAGCAACTGCAGCCATGTGTTGTACTGTGGCGGTACTGTATTCCTCAAGTCGGGAAACAGATGAGATCCCATTTCGAGTACCAGAACCGGAAACGCCAGCAACAACCCCAGCCAGAAGCGTCTTGTCATGTCGTGAAGTTCATCACTCGGCCCCGTGGATGCCGTAGCTACGAGCGGCTCCAGTGCCATTCCACAGACAGGACAGCTTCCGGGACCACTGCGGCGTATCTCCGGGTGCATCGGACATGTCCACACACCTTCAGAATTCTCTTTTTCCGCCTGGTTGTGAGGCTGTTTTATCTGATCAGGGCTGACTTCGTGATGATCGTGGTGATGGTGATGGGAATGTTCACTGGCATCTTCGGTAAGATAACGATCGGGATGGGCTTTAAATTTACTCTCACAGCTGGCGGAGCAGAAATAAAGTTGGTGGTCCTGGTATCGAATGCTGCTGTGCGCCCTGTCGGGCAGGATGGCCATCCCGCACACGGGATCTCTCACCTTATGCAATACGTGGCCCTCGTCCGGGGA
This sequence comes from Klebsiella sp. 2019SCSN059, assembly GCF_021739525.1. Taxonomy (NCBI): domain Bacteria; kingdom Pseudomonadati; phylum Pseudomonadota; class Gammaproteobacteria; order Enterobacterales; family Enterobacteriaceae; genus Klebsiella; species Klebsiella sp. 2019SCSN059. The sequence continues at coordinate 11,402 of NZ_JAKKOM010000047.1, forward strand.
TAATGTCTGCTCAGAAGCAGTCTGGTTGTTGTGTTGCACTGCATTGTCATTTTTCACAGTAACTCTCCTTATGCATACCGAAGCATCTTCTGTCTTCAGGGTATGTCATGGATGCGATTACCACGAATATCGCCGGCACAGGAGTGCCTGCTACCGGCGTCCCGTTATCAGCCGTTCCGCTGACTATTCGATTCGCTGGAAGACTTTTTTACTTCCATCCGGTGAGAATGCGATAACATCGTAAGCCTCTTTTCGGGCTCCCATCTCCATTCCAGGACTTCCTGCTGGCATACCGGGGGTGGCGAGACCGTATATACCCGAACCAGACTGCATTGCCTTATGTATCGTTGTCGCAGGCACATGGCCTTCAATGATCAAATTACCGGCAACCGCGGTATGACAACTTCGTAGTCCTGCAGGAATAGCATGCTTTTCTTTCAGGGCTGACAGCGCCTGATCATTCATGACGTGAGTTCGTACTTCAAACCCGTCTTTTTCCATCGCTTTGCCCCACAGGGAACAACAGCCACAGTTTTCAGATTTGTACATATCAATGACTTTTTCACTCGCCATCGCGGGTAGTGAAAGGCCGAGAGCCAGCGCCATTAGAACCACTTTTTTCATACTCACCTCTGTATATTATCGATATAAACCCTGACGTCAGGGTGAATCAGTAAAGAAGGACACCCACAGGGGGTGCCCTTTCAGGTTCAGGACACGCTTTTTTTATGTCTGCGCAGCCAGATTAATTTGTAGGCGGCAGGAATAATGAACAGGGACAGCAGCGGAGCCGTGATCATCCCACCAATCATGGGTGCCGCGATACGGCTCATGACTTCTGAACCTGCACCGGTTCCCCAGAGTATTGGCAGCAGACCCGCAATGATCACCGCCACGGTCATGGCTTTCGGCCGGACACGCAGTACGGCACCATGATAGAGGGCTTCATCAAGGCCTTCCGGTGTGAACGTCTCTTTACGGGACAATTCCGGGTGCGCTTCAATGGCATGACGCAGATACATCAGCATGACCACGCCAAACTCTGCTGCCACCCCGGCCAGGGCGATAAACCCGGTTCCGGTCGCCACTGACATATGGAAGCCCTGCCAGTACAGGAACCATATCCCGCCAACCAGGGCAAACGGCAGGCTCATCAGAATAAGTAAGGCCTCATCAGCCCGGCGGAATGCCAGATATAACAGGATGAAGATGATCATCACCGTCATCGGTACCATCAGTTTTAATTTCTTATTGGCGTGCTCGAGTAATTCAAACTGTCCTGAGAATGCCACACTGGTCCCCGGTCTCAGTTTCACTTTCTCACTGATGGCCGTCTTAATATCGTTCACCACCGACACCATGTCCCTGCCGCGGGCATCAACATAAATCCAGCTGGCTGGCCGGGCATTTTCGGTTTTCAGCATGGTTGGTCCGGAAACGACCTTAATATCGGCAACATCGCCCAGCGTAATTTGCTGCTTCATTGGGGTCAGGATTGGCATCTCTCTCAACGCCTGCGGACTGTTACGGTAATCCTGCGGATAGCGAATGTTAATAGGGTACCGGGCCACGCCTTCAACCGTCTCACCCACCATAGCCCCACCGATTGCTGAAGAGACGAACAGCTGGACGTCGCCCACAGTCATCCCGTACCGGGAAGCTTTCTCCCGGTTGATATCGATATCGATGTAGCGCCCGCCCTCAAGTCGCTCAGCCAGGACAGACACCACGCCAGGCACGGTTTTGGCTACCGCCTCGATACTCTGCGCCGTCGCGTCGATATCGGACAGAACAGTCCCGGACACTTTGATACCTATCGGGCTTTTGATCCCGGTTGAGAGCATATCAATACGGTTACGGATAGGCGGCACCCAGAGGTTTGCCAGACCCGGTAAACGGACTGTCCTGTCGAGTTCATCAATAATCTTGTCAATTGTCATGCCGGGACGCCACTGATCCTCAGGTTTGAGCTGGATCGTGGTTTCCACCATTTCGAGCGGCGCGGAATCCGTTGCGGTCTCTGCTTTACCGGTCTTGCCAAATACAGAAGCCACTTCAGGAACGCTTTTGATTAACTTGTCTGTTGTCTGCAGGAGCGCTGCAGCTTCTGCCGGAGAGACGCCAGGCAAGGTCGACGGCATATACAGCAGATCGCCCTCGTTAATCTTCGGCAGAAATTCACCGCCCACCTGACTCAGTGGCCAGATAACCGTGAAAATGGACAAGGCCGCAACCAGCAGGGTTGTTTTTGGCCAGTGGAGGACCCGCAGCAGCAAAGGATGATACGCTTTGATCAGCACCCGGTTCAGGGGGTTACTTGTCTCGGCAGGAATTTTCCCCCGGATCCAGAATCCCATCAGAATAGGAATGACGATGATGGCCAGTGCGGCCGCTCCCGCCATGGAGTACGTTTTCGTGAATGCCAGCGGGCCAAACAGACGACCTTCCTGCCCTTCCAGGGTAAAGATAGGAATAAAGGACAGGGTGATGATCAGCAGGCTAATGAACAACGCGGGTCCCACTTCCACGGAGGCGTCGGTAATCACCTTCCAGCGGGTGGCGTTGTCAATCTGCTCACCCGGATGCTGATGATCCCACTCCTCAAGCCGTTTGTGCGCATTTTCAATCATCACAATGGCGGCATCCACCATCGCACCGACGGCAATCGCTATCCCTCCCAGCGACATGATATTGGCGTTCAGTCCCTGGAAGTGCATGACGATAAAGGCGATACACAGGCCAAGTGGCAGAGAAATAATCGCCACCAGGGCAGAACGGACATGCCAGAGGAACAGTGCGCAAACGACAGCAACAACGATAAACTCTTCAAGAAGCTTGTAACTGAGGTTATCAATCGCCCGGTCGATTAACTGGCTGCGATCGTAGGTGGTCACGATTTCAACGCCTTCCGGCAGGCTGGCCTTCAGCGTCTCCAGTTTATCCCTCACTGCCGTGATAACGTCGCGCGCATTTTTACCCGACCGCAGGATCACCACGCCGCCAGCGACTTCTCCCTGGCCGTTCAGCTCGGCAATACCACGCCTCATTTCGGGCCCGGTCTGCACGCGGGCAACATCCCGCAGATAAACCGGCACGCCGTTCTCACCTGTTTTCAGGACGATGTTATTAAAATCATCAATGCTCTGAAGATAACCGCTGGCACGGACCATATACTCCGCTTCGGCCATTTCAACGGATGAGCCACCGGCCTCCTGGTTAGACGATTCAAGTGCCTGTTTCACTTCGGGCAGGCTGATACCGTACTGGGACAGTTTTACCGGATTGACCTGAATCTGGTACTGTTTCACCACGCCGCCAACCGAAGCGACCTCAGCCACGTTCGGGATGGTTTTCAGCTCAAATTTCAGGAACCAGTCCTGCAGAGAGCGCAGTTCTGAAAGGTCGTGTTTTCCGTTGCGATCGACAAGGGCATATTCAAAAATCCAGCCCACACCCGTGGCATCAGGACCGATTTCAGAGCTCACACCGGCAGGCAGTTTTCCCTGAACCTGATTCAGATATTCCAGCACGCGGGAACGGGCCCAGTACAGATCGGTGCCGTCTTCAAAAATGACATACACATACGAATCCCCGAACTGTGAAAAACCACGCACGGTTTTTGCGCCAGGTACGGACAGCATGGTGGTGGTAAGTGGATAGGTGACCTGGTTTTCTACAATCTGCGGGGCCTGGCCGGGATAGCTGGTTTTGATAATGACCTGCACATCTGACAGGTCAGGCAAGGCATCGACCGGCGTGTTAATAATCGTCCATGTACCCCAGATGCTGAGAAACAGTGCGCCCATCATGACCAGGAAACGGTTGGCGACAGAGCGCCGGATAATCCATTCAATCATCGTCGTCTCCTCAGTGCCCTGAATGCATATTTACAGGCTGGTCAGACATTGCTGGCATACTGCTTTCTGTTTTTTCAGGGTGGCGCATACGTTCCAGCGCGCCCGTAATATTGGCTTCGGAGTCAATGAGGAACAGGCCACTGACCACCACGGTATCGCCTTCATTCAGGCCGGAACCGATGCCGGACTGTTGCTGTGATTCATGCAGAACGTGGATCTGTTTCGGCACAAACTTGCCTTCATCATCAACAGTAATCACGCGCTGTTCTTTGCCGGTATCGATAACGGCCTGGCTTGGTATCAGCAGCATCTCCTGGCTCTTGGTATTCAGTTTCAGATAGGCATTCATGCCCGGCTTGAGAAACTCATCCTTATTAGAAACCTGGAGACGGACCTGAAGCGTACGGGTTGTCTGATCCACGCTGGGAAGAATGTTCCATTTTTCGACATGGAATGTTTTATCCGGATAAGCCGGTACCGAAATTTCAAACTGCGACGTATCTTTCAGCAGATATGCGATAGATTCTGGCACTGCAGCGCTGATCCAGACCGGGTCCATCCCCTGAATCTGAGCCACTACTTTATCTTTCGAAATATTCATTCCGGTGCGCAGGTCAAACGCAGTAATGACACCATCAATAGGTGCTTTAATGGTAAAACGGGTCTGGATTGTGCGGGTTGAACGCAGCCTTTGAATATCCTCTTCCGGCATACCAGCCAGACGAAGTCGCTCCAGAACCCCTTTTATCTGGGTTGACGTACCGCCTGTACCGGATAACAGCAGGAACTCACTTTGTGCCTCAACCCATTCAGGAATGGTGATATCGATAAGCGGAGTGCCTTTCTTCACATGATCGCCAATCGTCAGGGGATACACTTTTTCGACGAAACCGTCAGAGCGCGCCTGCACAATGACAAACTGATACTCGTTGTAACTGACATTAGCCGGGATTGTCTGAGAATAATTCAGCATTCCTCGCGTGACTTTTTGCGTTTTTAATCCCAGATTCTGAACCTGCGTTGGATCGATACGGATCCCGCCACTGCTTTTATCGCCGCTTTCATCAGCATATTTTGGCACCAGGTCCATATCCATAAAGGGAGATTTTCCGGGTTTATCAAATTTGGTATCCGGTTTCATCGGGTCATACCAGAAAAGTACCTTTCGCTCCGGTGCCTTTTGTTCGGTTTGTACTGTTTTTTGTGATGAGTTTACATACTGCCAGGCAGTAACCGATATCAGCCCCCCTGCTATGAGGCTGCTGATAATTATTGCAGCATATTTTATCTTTAAAGAAGCCATACAATTTCTCGCTGAAAAATCAAAACACCTGGCATATGCGCCCGATCATTCATTCACAGTAATCCCTTAATGAATGTTCAGGCGCACTGGATGTATTCGCTCCGGACTGATAATCAGGATTGCGTAACGTTAATGCTTTTGAGTAAGGAGATATTGCCCTGCTGAATAAACGAGAAATCGACATGGTTGCCGGTTTTCAGGGCATTGATAGCGTCGTCTGCATTAACAAAAGTGAAGCGCATGGTCATTGCAGGCCAGCCCACCGCAGGGATTGCTTCGTGCGAAATGGTAATCTTTTTACTATTCATATCAATGTCTTTAACGACACCGGTGCCCTTGATAACCTGCTGTACCGAAGCATCACTGGCAGCATTCATATCGCCATGCTGATGTGTTTCAGCATGAAGACCGGCAGAAAACATGACAGAGAAGGCACCAAATAAAACGGCTTTAAGTGAATTACGCATTTTTAATTTCCTGATTAATTAAATAAATTTACTCTACCCAACCGCCACCCAGCGCGGTAAACAGATTAATTTCGTTAACCTGTCGGGAATAGGTAAGATCGAGAATGGTTTGCTGCGTAGCGAAGAGGGAACGTTCTGCATCCAGCACTTCGATGTAACTGACAGCACCACTTGCATATAATCCTCTGGCACGCTGGAGAGTTATCTGAAGTGAATCAAGATAACGCTGCTGTGACTCAAGTTGCTGGCTAAGGCTGTCGCGCAGCGCAAGCGTGTCGGAAACATCCTTAAAGGCTGACTGAATTTTTTGTTCGTAATTAACCACCGATTGTTGCTGGCGAATTTCAGCCAGCTTCAGATTGGCTTTATTCCTGCCAGCATTAAAAATAGGAATTTCAATTTTAGGGATAAAATTCCACATTCCACTTCCTGACGTAAACAGGCTTGACAGCTCCGTACTGCTTGCGGAAAGACCACTGGTCAGGGTAATGGAGGGGAAAAAGGCCGCTCGCGCTGCGCCAATATTGGCATCAGCCGCTTTCAGCTGATATTCCGCTTCCATAATATCCGGTCGCTGCAGCAAAATTTGTGAAGATAGATTTGGTGGCAATTTTACTGGTGCGATCTCCCCGCCTTTCATCCCTTTTTCTGACGGAAGTGCGCGGTACGTTCCCAGCACCAGTTGCAGGGCATTGTTTGCCTGAGCCAGATCGCCTTCTCGTTTGGCTATTTCGGCGCGGGTACTTTCGATTTGTCCTCTCGCCTGTTCAAGTGCCAGAACGTTCGTACTCCCGGTCACGAGCTGTTGCTCAACGAAAGCATAGGACTGTTCATAATTTTTCAGCGTTTCCCGCGCAATACGGAGTTGTTCGTACGCCAGTTGCTGGCTGAAATAGCTCTGTGAAACGTTGGAGACCAGCAGGATGTGTACGGCCCGACGGGCTTCTTCGCTGGCAAAGTAGTTCTGGCGGTCAGCATCACTCATGTTCTTAAGTTTGCCGAAAAAATCGAGCTCATAGCTGAGCTCCAGTCTCGCGTCGTACTCCTGTGTGGTCGGCTTGTCACCTTTCAGACCACCGCTGTATGTTATCCCGGATGAGGCATTCAGCTGGGGATAACGATCTGCATCCGTGACGTTGAACTGGGCTCGGGCCTCTTCAACCTTCAGGGCAGCCATTCTCAAATCACGGTTATTAGTCAGAGCTTCACCGATCAACCGGGTAACCTGGGGATCGACAAAAAAGTTACGCCAGCCCGTATCCTGATAGCCATTTACCGCTGGCGTCAGGCTGTTATGGGACAGTGAAAACTGCTGGGGTACCGGTGCTGCGGGCCGCTGATATTCAGGCGCAAGCGACACGCAGCCTGCCAGGATGAATATCGTGCTAATGCTGAGTAATTTTAATTTGAACATAACGCTTCTCGTCCAGGCAGACCTGGTAAATGGTTCAAATGAAGTCCAGAGTATTGATAGGGGTACTTTACCTAACGCTCTCTGTTTGCCGGGTGACAGGATAATGACAATGTTGTCATTTTTGCTGTAATCCGTTGATAACGATCGTGGGCGCAATAGAATGACATTAGCAGCCAGCCGGGGAGCAAGATGAAAATATTGATCGTCGAAGACGAAATTAAAACAGGTGAATATCTCAGCAAAGGGCTTACAGAGGCAGGGTTCGTAGTGGATCACGCTGATAATGGTCTTACCGGATATCATCTCGCCATGACAGCCGAGTATGATTTAGTCATTCTGGATATCATGCTACCTGATGTGAACGGCTGGGATATCATCCGCATGCTGCGCACTGCCGGAAAGGGTATGCCGGTCTTACTGCTGACAGCCCTCGGCACGATCGAACATAGGGTCAAAGGACTGGAACTGGGTGCGGACGATTATCTGGTTAAACCCTTTGCGTTTGCCGAACTGCTCGCCCGGGTGAGAACCCTTCTGAGGCGGGGAAACACGATGATCACGGAAAGCCAGTTTAAGGTGGCTGACCTCTCGATTGATCTCGTATCCAGAAAAGTCAGTCGCGCCGGAAACCGCATTGTGCTCACCAGTAAAGAGTTCAGCCTGCTGGAATTCTTCATTCGCCATCAGGGAGAGGTTCTTCCCCGCTCCCTGATTGCCTCTCAGGTCTGGGACATGAATTTTGACAGCGACACTAATGCGATCGATGTCGCAGTAAAGCGACTCCGCGCTAAAATAGACAACGATTACGGGACAAAGCTGATCCAGACAGTCCGGGGCGTGGGCTACATGCTGGAGGTCCCGGATGCATAGCAAACCTTCCAGACGCCCTTTCTCACTCGCTCTGCGGCTGACCTTTTTTATCAGCCTGTCCACGATACTGGCTTTTATCGCCTTCACCTGGTTTATGCTGCATTCTGTTGAAAATCATTTTGCCGAGCAGGATGTCAGCGATCTTCAACAAATCAGCACCACACTGAACCGTATACTGCAGTCCCCGGTGGATCCGGATGATAAAAAAATAAGCAAAATAAAGGAATCAATTGCCAGCTACCGCAACGTTGCCCTTTTGCTCCTCAATCCCAGGGGTGAAGTGCTCTTTAGCTCAGCTCAGGGGGCGGCACTACGCCCGGCAGTGAATTCAGCAGATTTTAGCGAGCACAGCCGCGCACGGGATGTCTTTCTCTGGACGGTGGAGGATCCTGCGGGACCGATGGATACCGGGTCCGAAATGAAGATGGAAACATACAGGATTATCGCCTCCTCTGGTCAGGCGATATTTCAGGGCAAACAGCAGAACTATGTCATGCTGACTGGCCTATCCATTAATTTCCATCTCCATTACCTCGATGCGCTGAAAAAGAACCTGATTGCGATTGCCGTCGTGATAAGCCTGTTGATTGTTCTGATCATTCGAATCGCTGTCCGTCAGGGGCACCTGCCCCTTCGTAATGTCAGCAATGCCATTAAAAACATCACCTCCGAGAATCTTGATGCGCGACTGGAACCGACACGCGTTCCCATTGAGCTGGAGCAACTGGTTATCTCGTTCAATCATATGATTGGAAAAATTGAGGATGTCTTTACCCGCCAGGCCAATTTCTCTGCCGATATCGCGCATGAGATCAGAACGCCCATCACCAATCTGGTGACGCAGACTGAAATCGCACTGAGTCAGGATCGAACACAGAGGGAACTTGAGGATGTCCTCTATTCCAGTCTTGAAGAGTATAACCGGATGACCAAAATGGTCAGCGATATGCTGTTCCTGGCACAGGCAGATAATAATCAGCTGATACCTGACAGGGTCATGTTTGACCTCAGAGCGGAAGTCATGAAAGTCTTCGAGTTTTTCGAAGCCTGGGCCGAAGAACGCAATATCACGCTCAAATTTAACGGGATGCCCTGCCTGGTTGAGGGAGATCCACAAATGTTCAGAAGGGCGATCAATAATCTGTTATCCAATGCCCTGCGTTATACCCCGGAGGGACAGGCAATCACCGTCTCAATAAGAGAGCAGGAGAGCTTTTTTGACCTTGTGATTGAAAATCCGGGGAAACCGATCCCTGAAGAACATTTATCAAGGCTGTTTGACCGTTTTTATCGGGTGGATCCATCCAGACAACGAAAAGGAGAAGGCAGCGGCATCGGCCTTGCGATTGTGAAGTCAATCGTGGAAGCACATCACGGAAGAGTGCAGGTGGAATCAGACGTACGCTCCACGCGTTTTATCTTATCCGTGCCCAGACTGGAGAAAATGATCCCGGAAACCCAATGCTGAAAATAAAGATGTAAATGACAAAGATGTCATTAGCCTGTCATGCAGCAAACAGAAGCCATTCAATATAATTAGTGCAACTTATCAGGAAGGCTGGATTGCTTCATCAATACCCGGCGTCAGAGTACGCCAGGAAATGAATATCCAGCCCTCTTCCGGAGAAATAAACGCTGCCGAACTTGTTTCAGTTATGGAACTGAAAACACCGGTTGTACTTCCCCGGACATCACTAATTCAGAAATGGAGAGTTATCATGAAAAATATCGTATTAGCATCTTTGCTGGGCTTTGGTTTAATTTCATCGGCCTGGGCCACTGAAACCGTGAATATCCATGATCGCGTCAACAATGCACAGGCTCCTGCTCACCAGATGCAGTCTGCTGCGGCTCCTGTCGGGATCCAGGGGACTGCTCCTCGTATGACCGGTATGGACCAGCATGAACAGGCCATTATTGCTCATGAGACCATGACGAACGGCTCGGCGGATGCGCACCAGAAAATGGTGGAAAGTCATCAGAAGATGATGGGAAATAACACGGTATCCACGACCGTCCCGTCAACGTCTTACGCGGCGATGAATGAGCATGAAAGAGCAGCGGTTGCCCATGAATTCATGAATAACGGGCAATCCGGCCCACATCAGGCCATGGCCGAAGCGCACCGCCGCATGATCAATGCAGGCTGAATGCGACGGTAGTATCCGTGCTGTTACCTTTTCCCTGATAGATTTTCCTGAAACAACGTTGCTACATTTTTGCCCCCCGTCAGGGGGCTTTTTTGTCTGACTCAGCTACACTTAACCGGTACCTGTCTGAAAGGAATTATTATATGAAAATCAAAAACACCCTTTTTGTAATATTAATGTTATCCCTGCCAGCCATTTCTGCTGAACATTCGGAAATGAAAATGTCAGATATGCACTCATCGGCATCATCACAGGAATATATGGCTGGCATGAAAAATATGCATGAAAAAATGATGGCCGCCGTTAATGAATCCAATCCCGATAAGGCCTTTGCAAAAGGTATGATCGCACACCATGAAGGGGCAATCGCAATGGCTGAGACCGAGCTCAAATACGGAAAAGATCCCGAAATGAGAAAGCTTGCGCAGGACATCATTAAAGCTCAAAAAGGTGAAATTGAGCAGATGAATAAATGGCTTGACAGTCATAAATAATGAACATTGGAGTGTTGTCTTGCGCACCCTCTTAGGGTACCCCCGGACACGAAAATATATAGCACTTAACTAATTAAAAACCCGAACAATTTCGGGTTTTTAATGTAACTTTCTTTTCTGAACGGAAATAATAGTCATACAATTTAATTTTCTTGTAATTACCCCTACTTTTAATCAGGTACTGGACGATGGATAACGACTCCCGCCTGAGAGGGAAAATCCGTCTGGTTACCTGGCGCTATACTTAACCGATTGATCGACATGCCATGCTGGTAAAATATTAAAACCCTCCCCCATAAATCTGAACCACATGACAGGATTGATAGTCAGGCAGTATTTCACATTCATTGCTAAAAAAATAAAAATAAGCATGCATCTTCTCGAAGATTAATTACCTTCCATCTTGTAAAAAAGAATCAAATCCTCTAATAATATCTCGATTCCCGCTTTTTTTAATACATCTTTCCGCTCGGCATATATTTTCCTCAACATATCTTCAAACCCCTTGCCAAGATGAATTTGTTTATGGCAGTTGCAACATAGTGATATGATATTCTCTTCCACATCCAGTGAATTCTCAAAATAGTCTTGCTTTGACATCGGGACAATGTGATGAGGTTCTGTGTAATTTAGAGGAGAGTTTCGCCTTCTGAACGTTGGATGGTCGCAATTAATTTCACATTTATAATCAGCTTTGTTAAGCGCATTTTTTGAAACAGATTTACTTCTTGGGTATGAGAGTCCATTTTTGACTTCTATTGCAGCTTTCTTAGGTTTCGCTTTTTCGCTATACTCAAATGTCTGAGTAACGTCAAAGTGATTACTTTCTTCTAGAGCAGTGATCAAATCATTATCTGAGTAAAAATCAATGCTTGAGCTTTCGTTCGTACTAAAAAAATCTAGTTCTTTTATTGCCTGAACAAGTTCTTCACGGATAGTCCATAAATTTCGCTTTGGGTTTCCTTTAATTTCTCTACTTTTCATGACTGTAATGAATTTTGTCCCGGAAGCAATCTTTCCGACTCCTTTAACCTCGAATCGGCCAAGCTGCTTCTGAACTCTTCCACCCAACCCATTGATTACACCATTAGCACTCATACTGTGCAGGTCGTACTTCTTGCCGATATCGAAACATGTACAGGAATGGTCTGGCTCAATGAACCATTTTTTTAACGCTGCAATACTTTTGTCATCAAAAACTTTTTTATCCCTTAATAAAATCTTCCATTCTTCAACGCTAATATCTATATCACAGACGTATTCACCATCAATTACTTCACATATTTTTTCAATCATGTCCATAACTCTCTTGTAACACAGGATTTGTAATAATGTAAAATCCGTTACACGGCGTTGTATGTAAAGTCATTGTCTCTTGGACTCCTACAGTCCAAAACAACTTTGTGTTTTGTTGTCCAAAAACTTTTTGTTGCCGTGAGTTCTCACTGAGATAAATCTCGCCTTGAGCGTATCACATCAGCAGACTTCCTCTCAACCTTATGGACTTAACCCGGTCATTCTTCACGACAAAGAAAGTACGGCATTTTACATGACGAAGAGACGGTCTCAGCTTCACATGACCGGATAACGTTTTTAATGTACTTCATTATTACGGCACGGGTGCTCAACGAGTATTTTTAAATATTAATCATTTTGTTTAACGGGTGGATACCTACAAATTTTAACATTTACTAATCAAGATAGCAGTTATACGTACTTTCCCGGCAAAAATCCTGAGGTTTACAGATTCCCTCACCGTAACAGACCCGGTCATTCCCCTGGTCCTCCGGAGAGTCTGGTACGAGTGATAAACGTGAATTCCTGTACCTGAAGTTCAGCCGCTGGCAGATAAGTCGTGAACTATAATTACACTCAGTCAGATCCAAACACCTTTTCATCTGCATATATACTTTGTACATACCAGGAGATTACGGCTTTGTTGAATAAATCAGATTTCGGGTAAGTCTCCCCCGTAGCGGGTTGTGTTTTCAGGCAATACGCACGCTT
>NZ_JAKKOM010000048.1:0-23742 GCF_021739525.1 Klebsiella sp. 2019SCSN059
ATAGATTCAAGCAAGCCAACTTGTCGTCAAAATCGGTGTTGCAAAAACGGGAGTGACCATAGATTCCGTTTTCTGAGGCGACTCCAACGTCAGAAAAGACCGTGCGGTCGACTTTTGATATTTCGTGCTGTCGCCTTCTGAAAGTGACACCAAGGCCCCGCAACGCGGGGCTTTTTTTGTCTCAAAACGCTTTCTCAAAAAAACTTTCTCAAATACCCTCGGGAGAACGAAATTTGAGAAGAAGGCCATGACCCACAGAACCCAGACCGCTAATCAGGTGGTCACCTGATGTTGATTGGCTACGCTCGCGTCTCAACTGTCGATCAAGACTTACGCCTCCAGCTCGACGCACTACAAGCGGCTGGATGCGACAAGGTTTTCACCGATAAGGCCAGCGGGAAGAAACTAGACCGCGCCGGCCTGATAGATGCACTGGCTTTCGCCCGCGAGGGTGACACGCTCGTCGTGTGGAAGCTGGATCGCCTTGGTCGTTCAATGAAAGGGCTGGTTGACCTTGCTGCCGAACTTGATGCGCGGAAGGTCGATCTTCGTTCGCTCACTGACGGTATCGACACCAAAGGAACCGCTGGACGCTTTTTCTTCCACGTCCTTGCCGCTATGGCGGAAATGGAGCGGGAATTGATCCTGGAGCGAACCAGGGCCGGCCTGGAAGCCGCTAGGCGTAGCGGAAAGGTCGGTGGCCGGCGTCCGGTAATGACCCCAGCAAAAACCGAGGCAGCACAAACGTTGCTGAGCAACGGGATGGACGCCAAGGAGGTGGCCATGTCCATCGGGGTATCGTTGCCAACTCTCTATCGACACCTGCCGGCGCGGGATCGGGAATAGGCCTCCGGCCGACCTGGCGTGAACCTGGACGTGATGAACAACTCCCACGGGTCAGGTAATGCGCCCCTGAAACCGCGTGTGTAGAGGGGGTGACAATTTGTCAGGGGGGACGCACGGATCGAGGTGGCCACCGACAAACTGGCGCGCTCCTGGACGTGATGAACAACTCCCACGGATCAGGTGATGCGCCCCTGAAACCGCGTGTGTAGAGGGGTGACAATTTGTCAGGGGGGCGCACGGATCGAGGTGGCTACCGACAAACTGGCGCGCTCCTGGACGTGATGAACAACTCCCACGGATCGAGGCGCTGGCCTTCGCCTGCTGACGCGAAGACGAAAAAAAGCCCTCAAGGCGAGGGCTTTGTAATAGGACGATCAGCGAGCGCGGTGCCACAGAAGTAGACGTGAGGGGGTGAGCACCTGGGCGAGTCTTGCGACTCCAGCCTGCCGCTGACCAAAGGTACAGCGGCGGCGATTCTACTACAGCGCTTTACCCCTGCGCCCGGTAATGACGTACAACACGTCAAAACCCAGCTGGTCGAGACTGGCCAAGGCCACCGCATCCGGGCAGCTCTTCCCTGCTTCGTAGTAGCACCAGGTGCGCCGGGAACAGCCAATCCTGGCAGCAGTCTCGGTGCCAGTCAGGTTGAGTCGAGACGCTTCCAGGGCTAAGCGCCGGCCGACAGCCTCTTTCACAGGGTATGCGCCTTTTTCGCTTGCAGCTTGGCCCCTTCCTCCTGGCTCAGCTCTGCTTTGACCTTGCCAACACCTCGGCTATAGGACACCTCGTAGCACTTGCCCACTACCGGCTCCTTCTCGAACAGCTTGCGATCATGCTGGACGATTCCCTTGGGGCCGAACTGATAGACATGCTTCTGGTCAACGTGCAGCACCTGTCCACCGTAGGTTTGCGGGTGGACGTTCTTGGCTGGATTAGTGGCGTCGCTCAGTTGGTGGATGCCTTTAGGCAATCCTGCCTCTGGCTGTACCTTCATGGTGACCCAGCCCGGTTCTCCATCTTTCCCCGCACCAGGTACAACCTGGTCGATCTGACGGCTGCCATTCAGCACTACGATTTTCACGCTGCCTTCGGGCTTCATGAGAACGCCGGCATCGCCGTTATTGCGGTTTGCAATTTTCATTACCACTTCAACTTCTCCTTGTTAGCGCGACATTGCCCGTCGCGGTTGTTGCTTCTCTGCCTGCGTCTGAACTTGCTCGAGGCGTTTCTGCTCGATGCGCTCCTGGTGCTTCTCGATGGCTAAGCCAACCTCCGACCGCACCTGGCGATCCAGGGCCTCACGGCCGAGGCTGCTTTTGGTGGCCAGGTCGTTGAAGTCCGTGAAACGCTTCATCTGGTTGATAGCTTCTTGTTGCTCAGGGGTCAGCTTATTGGCGCGGGCCTTCTCCGGGTCGATGGGTTCCACTCCAGCCGGATAGGCTTGCTCGCCTGGTGCGAAGATCGGAAAGATGGCCTTGCCTTCTACCGACTTCGCCGCTTCCTGGGCCTTAGTTCGGCCTGGGTTCTTGCCGTCAATCAGCTCCTGGTGAAGATCGTTGTCCCCGGCAATCAGAATTGGCTTGTCGGGGAACTGCTCGCGCATCTGCGCGGCGACATGGGGAAGGTTGCCCGAGTCAAACGCCGCAACGGTTGCGTAGCCAAGGCTTTGGGACAGCGTATCGGCCGTGGCATAGCCTTCGCCGATCACGATGGCAGGAGCTGCTTGCAGAGCCTCCAGGCCAGCGCCGCCGACGACATGGAAGTTCTGGTGTTTCTCGGTGCCCTTGGCAAACATCTTCGTGCCGTTGGCGCGAATTGACTGCGCAGCCTTGAGGTTGCCATTGCTGTCCTGTGCGGTCAGCAGCAAGTCGCCGGCTGTGAAGACCAGATTATCCGGGTTGGCCTCGCGCAGCGCCTTCGACTCCCTAGCATTTTTCCCAATGAGGATGATCGAATCGGCAGGCAAGCCCGCTGTGTCCGCAGGTACAACCTTGAGGTCGCCGGGCCTGGCCTCCTTGTTCTGGAGATAGGTGTGATCCGCTGTTGCTTGTGGTGCGATCGCCAGCAGTTCGCCGATCGCCTTAACTGCGCGGGCTTGATTCACCAGCCGCTCTTGCTCTCGCTGGGCTTGCCGCTGCGCAGCTTCGGCATTGAAAGATGCTTTGTCGCCCTCGCTGAGCGCGTAGCCCTTGGCTTTCCAGTTTGATTGGAAGCCTGTGCGGTGGTTCTGAATCGTACCTGCAGGAACGCCTTTCTCGCCGGGTTCCAGCTCGAACCCCCGATAAGCTCCCGAGGTGTTGCCCTTGCTTCCCCCCTCGACCGGGACTCGGTGCCATTTGCCGTCCATGATGGGGTGCTCTCCATCAACCACTAGGCCGGCTTCCTTCATGACCTGGGCGAACTCTTCTCGCGGCTCCATCGCGGGGGCCTGGCGAACTTGGTTCTCTGGCAGCCACTTTTGTAGCTTCTCCAGGTCTGCGCCAGGCTGCGCGTACCAGCATTTAGTCTGCTTATCGAAACCGATGGCGGGACGGCCGCTCTGTAGCTTGCCAGCGACCTGTTTGGCCTCGTCGCGCTGCTCGTATGGAACAGCCAACCAGGTCTTTTCCTTGGCCACGCTGGTACTGCTCTGCTCGCTACGGGCCTCGCTCTTTTCGAGTTCGGCTATTCGCCGCTGCATTTCAGGATCATTTAGAGCAAGCGCCACCTCGGCATTTTTTCGCTCTTCTTTGGCCGCAGAAATGTCCTCGTCAGTGCTGTTCGGGTTTTGTCGCACCTGCGCTTCTCGCAGTCGTGCTTGCTCGACTGCTTGCTGCATATCATCAGCCTGAACCAGCCCCTGGCCCTGGAGCACTTCGCGCCGGTCGCTGACCGCATCAGTAGCATCGAATATCTGCTTCTCTACCTGGTCAACATCCTGGTACATGGCTTCGGCGGCTGGCTCATGGCGCTGCCAGAACGGGTTGTTGTTGCCCATTGGGTGCATCGAATCCAGAACACTCTGCACAGTGTCTAGCTGCCGCTCGTTCATCCGGCCAATGGCAGGGCGAAGGTCGCTACTCAGCTTGTCCAGCACCCATTGCTCGGCGGTCAGTTGCTGCTGTGTGATTTCCTGTTGGGGCAACTGCTGTCCCTGCTCCATTTTGGCCTCCTGCTGTTCCTGCCGATGCCGGGCTGTGGCGATTGCAGAGTTGAGGGCGTTCGTCTGCCACTCATCATCCGAAGTCATGCCAGTGCCTGGAACTCGCTGCCCCTCGATGCAGCTCACAGCTTTACCGTCGCCGCTGTGCAGCTCGCTATGTACTGGGATCAATTTTCCGTCTGTATCCTGGTACTCGACGCGAATATCCGCCTCGTACTCGCCAGCATTCGACCAGCGAAGCATTGCCTTGAGGCCGTTAGCTTCGGCAGTGCGCTCCAGGGTCTGCCACGACTCCAGGGCGCTGTATCCAGGATTGGCGTTCTTGTGGGCTTCCTGGATATGGGCCAATACCTCGGCCTGCTCTTGGCCTAGCTGCGCGGTGTCCACCTGGTGGTCTTGAACTTGCTGCTGTTCAAACGCCAGGACGAAAGCCTGGATTTTCTCGGCATCCGCGGCTGCCCGGAAGATCTCAAGTGGATCTTCTTGCAGCACCTTGATCCATGACCCGACATACGCAACGTGCTGACCAGGATCGTGGCCAATACCCAGCTCGTTGCCCAGGATCATGCTGGAAATCTCTGCCCGCAACTCTTCCTTGGCGTACCCCTCCGACCCGAATGGGTTGGACAAGTCACGGTCAAGCCGCGAAGGGTGGCCAGTCCAATGCCCCAGCTCATGCAGTGCGGTCGCGTAGTAGTTGTCGGCCGAGGGAAACTGGCCGCGCTCGGGCATGGTGATGCTGTCGGTTGATGGCCGGTAAAACGCCCTATCACCGCCTGCATGTGTGATGCGCGCCCCTGATTGTTGCCGCTGACCGAAAACTGACCCAGTAGAGGCTGTTCTGCCGACTGAAAACTGACCCAGGTGTTCAACTGCTTCTGCTCAATTTTTGAGCAGGAGAACACAGGGTGATCAGTATGGAAATGATGGGCAAAATTCGCCGGATGTATTTCCGCGACAAGCTGTCGCTGCATGAGATAGCCAAGCGCACCGGGTTGGCGCGCAACACGATTCGCAAGTGGGTCAGAGCACCTGAGGCCAAGCCGCCGGTCTACCAACGCCGCGCGATCTTCAACAAACTCAGCCCTTTTCACGCCACGCTGGAGCAGGCGCTAAAAGCCGATTCGCTGCGGCCCAAGCAACAGCGGCGCAGTGCCAAGGCGCTGTTGGCGCAAATCAAAGCCGAAGGTTATGACGGTGGCTACAGCCAGCTCACCGCGTTTATCCGTGCCTGGCGAGGGGGACAGGGCAAGGCGTCGCAGGCCTTTGTGCCGCTGACCTTTGCTCTTGGCGAGGCGTTTCAGTTTGACTGGAGCGAGGAAGGCTTGCTGGTCGGCGGCATTTACCGGCGTATGCAGGTGGCACATCTGAAGCTGTGTGCCAGCCGTGCGTTCTGGCTTGTGGCGTATCCGAGCCAGGGCCATGAGATGTTATTTGACGCCCATACACGCTCGTTCGGCTCCTTGGGCGGCGTGCCGCGCCGGGGCATCTACGACAACATGAAGACCGCCGTCGACAAGGTCAATAAGGGCAAAGGCCGGGCGGTGAATGCGCGCTTTGCGGTGATGTGCGCGCATTACCTGTTCGATCCGGACTTCTGCAACGTCGCCGCTGGTTGGGAAAAGGGCATCGTTGAAAAGAACGTGCAAGACAGCCGCAGGCGTATCTGGCTAGACGCCCAGGACTGCCAGTTTCACTCCTTCGAGGAACTCAATGCCTGGCTGGGCCAGCGCTGCCGCGCGCTTTGGAACGAGCTGACGCACCCTCAATACAGCGGGCTGAGTGTGGCCGAAGTGCTGGAGTTGGAGCGCGCTGAACTGATGCCTGTGCCAGCGCCATTCGACGGTTACGTCGAGCGGCCTGCGCGGGTCTCCAGCACCTGCCTGGTCAGCGTCGGGCGCAACCGCTACTCGGTGCCGTGTGAGTATGCGGGTAAGTGGGTCAGCAGCCGTTTGTATCCGACGCGAATCGAGGTGGTGGCTGACGACGCGCTGATCGCCAGCCATGTCCGCTTGCTGGATCGCGACCAGGTCAGCTATGACTGGCAGCACTACCTCCCGCTGATCGAACGCAAGCCCGGTGCGCTGCGCAACGGCGCGCCCTTTGCTGATCTGCCGGCGCCGCTGCGTCAGCTTAAGCACGGTCTGGGGCGTCATGCCGGCGGTGACCGGATCATGGCGCAAGTTCTGGCTGCCGTACCGGTCGCCGGGCTCGATGCGGTGCTGGTGGCTGTTGAGCTGGTACTGGAAAGCGGCAGCCTGAGCGCCGAACACATCCTCAATGTCGTGGCGCGCCTGGCCGCGACCGAACCACCACCCAGCGTCGAAACCCACTTGTCGCTCAAGGAAGCCCCCGTCGCTAACACGGCGCGCTACGACCGCCTGCGTGGCCAGACCGAGGAGATCGGTCATGCGTGATTTGATGGCGGAACTCAAGGAGCTGCGCCTGCACGGCATGGCCACGGCCTGGGCGGAGTTAACTGCACAGGGTGAGTCGAACACAGCCTCGTCCAAGTGGCTGCTCGAACACCTGCTGGAACAAGAGCACACAGATCGCGCCATGCGCTCGGTGAGCCACCAGATGAACATGGCCAAGCTGCCGATGCACCGCGATCTGGCCAGCTTCGACTTCAGCGCCTCCAGCGCCGACGCTCGCTTGATCAGCGAGCTGGCCAATCTGAGCTTTACCGACAACGCGCAGAACGTGGTGCTGATCGGCGGCCCAGGCACCGGCAAAACCCACCTGGCCACCGCACTGGCCGTGTCCGGCATCACCCGGCATGGCAAGCGCGTGCGCTTCTACTCCACGGTCGATCTGGTCAATCTGCTGGAGCGCGAAAAACACGACGGCAAAGCCGGGCGGATCGCCCAGGCACTGCTGCGCATGGATCTGGTCATCCTCGACGAACTGGGTTATCTGCCCTTCAGCCAGGCCGGCGGTGCGTTGCTGTTTCACCTGCTATCCAAGCTGTACGAACACACCAGCGTGGTGATCACCACCAACCTGAGCTTCGCCGAATGGTCGAGCGTGTTCGGCGACGCCAAGATGACCACCGCCCTGCTGGATCGGCTGACCCACCACTGCCACATCGTCGAAACCGGTAACGAGTCCTATCGCCTGCAACACAGTAGCTTGGCGGCCCAGGCCAAGATCAAATCACGGGAGCGAAAGCGTAAGGGCGGCCAGGAACCGGAGGACGATGAGCCGTTCTGATTTCATGGCGACGACGGCCTGCTACATGGCTGCGTGTGGCAGGTCTTAAACAACTGAACTGGGCTAGCGAAGGAGTGGGGGCAACAGCAGCTGCGCTGGTAGACTTATCCACAGTTGCTGGTAACAAAATCAGCAATCCGCCCTGGGTCAAATTTCAATCGGCAGGGTGGGTCAATTTTCCATCAGCGCCAACACACTAAGCAACCATCAGAAAATTTTGACTGTACGCCAAAAAATTCGCATCTACCAGCATCTAAACAGGCGTTGCAGGGCAATCGCATGAACGCCTGCCGATTTGAATGAGTCCTTTCCCAGCGGGCATCCTGAGCGCCTCTCTACTCAGGATGCCCTGCAATGTCGCATCACATACCAATCTCCGATGTTCTGGTCGCCATCAATGATCCCCGTCAGCAGGGCAAGATTCGTCACGACCTGGTCGAAACACTGGTCGTGGCTATCTGCGGCGTGCTTGCCGGCGCTGACACCTTCATCGAAATCGAACTCTGGGCTGAGCAGCGGCTGGACTGGTTCCGCCGTATTCTGAAACTACCCCACGGCATTCCCTCACACGACACCTTTGGACGGCTATTCAGCCTGATCGATCCAGAGGAGTTCGAGCAGGCCTTCCGCTGTTGGGTTGCGGCGATCCTACCGGCCCTTTCTCCGCAAGTGGTTGCCCTAGACGGCAAGACCAGTCGCCGCTCCGGCAAGAAAAACACGGCCCCGTTGCACCTGGTCAGCGCTTTTGCGGCTGATTCAGGGCTGATTCTCGGGCAGAGGGCGACCTCCCAGAAGTCCAACGAGAAGACCGCCATTCCTGAGCTGCTGGCCACACTGGCGCTTGAGGGCTGCACCGTGACGATCGATGCCATGGGTACCCAGCCGGACATTGCACAGGCCATTCTCGATCGCGGGGCGCACTATCTGCTGGCCATCAAGGGAAACCAGCCGAAGCTGGCCGAAGCGATCGATGACTTCGCTGACACCTTTTTGGACGGCGATCCTGCCCGGGTACCCCATGCGCACTTCGAGCATGTCGAGAAGGACCATGGCCGGCTGGAGGTTCGTCGCTGCCATGTTTTCGACCAACTCCAGTGCCTGCCACAGCCAGAACGCTGGCCAGGAC
This sequence comes from Klebsiella sp. 2019SCSN059, assembly GCF_021739525.1. Lineage (NCBI taxonomy): Bacteria > Pseudomonadati > Pseudomonadota > Gammaproteobacteria > Enterobacterales > Enterobacteriaceae > Klebsiella > Klebsiella sp. 2019SCSN059. The sequence continues at coordinate 8,328 of NZ_JAKKOM010000048.1, forward strand.
TGCGCACTTTCGTGATGCTGGAGTCCGAGCGGACTGTGGGCAACCAGACCAGCCTGGAGCGCCGTTACTACATCAGCAGTCTTGCTCCGGATGCAGAGCGCATCGCACATGCCATCAGGGCGCACTGGGGCGTGGAGAACCGCGTCCACTGGTGCATGGATGTCATTTTTGGTGACGATCAGATGCGGATCCAAACCGGGCATGCTGCCCACAACATGGCCGTTCTCAAGCAACTTACATTGAATTTGATCCGGTTGGATCCGGTCAAGCGCAAGGGTGGCATCAAGGCACGAAGGCTGATTGCTGCAACCTCTGATGATTATCGGGCTGAACTATTAGGTCTCAGGTGAGCTTCATGCGATTGCCTTGACAGGCGTTGTTGATTATGGCGGCCGCGGAAACTGAGTGCAACACCTGAACCTTTCGGTAAGGTGTCGGCCCTATGTCCTATCACGAACTCAGCATTGAAGAACGCGTCACGATCCAGATCGGCCAGCTGAACGGCTTGAGTCAGCGAGCAATCGCCGGTCTGTTGGGCCGTAGTCCATCCACAGTCAGCAGAGAGCTGCGTCGTAACAGTAGGCCGAAAGCTGCGTACGTTGCCCATGCTGCTCAGAGCCGAACTCTTTCCCGGCGCAAGGCCTGTCGGCCGAAGCGAAGGTTGCTGCCCGGCAGCGAACTGTTTGAGCTGGTTATCGCCCTGTTGCGCCAACGCTTTTCTCCAGAGCAAATTGCCGGCAAGCTGCGCAGCATGAGCATTCCCAGTTTTGAAGACGCCTACGTCTGTCGTGAGACCATCTATAACGCGATCTACGCCTTGCCGGTTGGCGAGTTGCGTAAGGAGCTGATCATCTGCCTGCGTCAGGGCAAGAGCTCGCGAAGACCTCGCAGTGGCGGCGTTGACCGTCGTGGGCAAATTCCCGACATGGTCAGTATTCACGTGCGCCCGCCTGAAATTGAAGACCGCCTTATGCCAGGACACTGGGAAGGTGACCTGATCAAAGGCAAGGCCAATGCATCGTCTGTCGGTACATTGGTTGAACGGACCAGCGGCTACTTGATGCTGGTGAAGATGCGCGACGCGACGGCCACGTCGGCGATGGAGGGCTTCAGTGCAGCGCTTAATCGGATGCCGTTGGCGGTGCGCAAGAGCATGACTTACGACCAGGGCCGGGAGATGGCCAAGCACGCCGAGATCACGCAAAACACTGGTGTAGCCATTTACTTCTGCGACCCGCATAGCCCTTGGCAGCGAGGCAGTAACGAGAACATCAACGGCTTGATTCGCCAGTTCCTGCCCAAGGGCACAGATCTGTCGGTACACAGCCAGGAGCAGCTGGATGAGATCGCTTACCTGATGAACATTCGCCCGCGCAAACGCTTCAACTGGAAGTGCCCGATTGAAGTCATGACAGAGGTGGTAGGAATGCATCATGCTGCGCCTGCTTCAATTCAATAACCGTGTTGCACTCAGCCCCTGCAACCGCCTATCATAAAACACTGACACTGTATTATATAATCGTGCTTTTGTGTTATTTTTTTAATATTTACTGATTACGTACTTGCTTAACCACTCAGTTGCGCTAGAACTAATAGACGCGAAATTTAAATCTCTAATTTTCCAACACTTAGTAAAACCTCGTTTGCCATCCCACTACCATTGTAGGAGCAAATCAGGAGACATAAAAAATTAGCGGTAGCGTGCCTGGCCCTCTAAATAACTGATCCCAATAGTGCTACACCTTCGCTGTGCCATAGCCATTCCCCGGGAAAGGAGACACGGTATCCATGAAGTGTTTCACTCGGGCCAGCAGGTTTGCCATCCCTCTGCATTGATGATTGCGCGTGATGGTTTCATGTAACTTGTGCCATAGCCGTTCTATGTGATTAACCCAAGGGCTGTAAACTGGCTGGAACACCAGGCAGAACTTGGGATTCTTCTTCAACCATCGCTCGGTCTGTTTGCTTTTGTGAATGATGTAGTTATCGAGGATCAACGTGATGGTTTTGGCTCGTCGGTAGTGGTGGCGCAGCTTTTCCAGCATGGCAATAAACAGCGATGAGTTTTTCTTGATCCCGCTGACGTAAAGCGCGAATTCAACTTCGAAGTGCGACACTCGCCTATGCCGCCTGACGGTACTCTTCGAATACCTTGACAGGCTGCCTGAATCCGAGACATTTCCGAGGTCGTAGGTTGAGCCACTGCTCCGCTCTCCTGACATCCTCGTCCGTGACCTCTCTCAGGTCTGTTCCCTTTGGGATAAACTGCCTCAACAGCCCATTGCTGTTCTCGTTCAGACCGCGCTCCCACGAAGAGTAAGGGTGCGCAAAGTAAGTCTCGGCACCCAGCGCTTCCTCTATCGCCTTGTGTTCGGCAAACTCGCCGCCGTTGTCAAAGGTGATGGTATGCACCTGCTCGATGTAGGGCGTTAACATCTCGATTATCGCATCCCGCACCACCCCAGCCTGTTTGCTCGCGACCCGCTTGACCAGATAGAGCCGGCTCTTGCGCTCCACCAGGGTGACCAGTGCACCTGTGCCTTGCTTGCCCAGCACCGTGTCCGCCTCCCAATCACCGAGCCGCTCCCGGCTATCGACGATAGCCGGCCGTTCATCAATAGAGCGGGCTTCCTTGATGGGAGAACGCAGGCTGCTCGCCCCCTTGCGGTAGCGCTTGTGGCCCTGGCGCAGATGGCGGTACAACTGGCCACCCCGGGCTTTGTCGGCGGCCACATGGCGGTATATCCACTCGTGACTCACCATGAGGCCTATCTGCTTGCCCACCGCGCTTATCTGCTCCGGGCTCCACCACCAGGCGAGTGTCAGCTCGACAAACTGGATGACATCGGCAGATAGCCGAGATTTGGCCGCACTGGCCCGTCGGTGGGTGGCGTGCTGATGCGCATTGTCTGGCTGGTAGCCCTGCGGCCCGGCGTTACGACGCAGCTCCCGGTAGAGGGTGGAGCGATGAACGCCAATGGCGCGTGCGGTGGCAAGGATGGACATCCCCTGTGCGCGAAGCACCGATAACTGGTATCGTTGCCCCTCGGTCAACTGCTGATAGCTCATGGTGATACTGCTTTTACTTTGGCGAGCATAAGGGTACCACCAATCATCAGTTGGCCACCTCTCGCCATTCATCCATGAGTGTCGCACTTATTATCTGAATTCCCGAAGTACCCTTCCGTTGCCTGCGTGGAGAACGCCTGCCAGATAATGCTTGGCATTCTGCCCCGGTGTGACAACCCGCTTTTGCTGCGCTCTGAACATCCAGTCGGCTCCTAATTTGGGATTGAGGTCTATATCGACTTCATCCTCATAAAACACCGGATTATCGGCATCACAGCGGGCCAGCGCGGCGTCGATATTCGCCATTTTTTCCTGATAGGCTGGGTCTTTTATCCGCAAGGTCGGCACGGGCCTGCGCCAGACAATGCCCATACGAGGTAACCATCGGCGGAGCGTGGAGGCTGCCACATTGAGCCCTGTTAATCGATTGATTTTTATAGCCAATAGTTCAGTACACCAACGGCTGCGCTGATAACCAAAATCTTGCGGAGAAAACTGCATGAGCAGCACCAGTAAGGTGACAATCTTGGCGATAGGTAAGACTGGGGCACGGCCAGCCGGTAAGGCTTCTAGCGCATCTATGCCTTCATCTCGATACCACCGAAGCCAACGACCGATGGTCGAGCGCGCAGCGCCGGTAAGGTGATGAACATCGGTGATCGTGCGTCCTTCATGTAACAGCAAGATGGCCATCAAGCGACGAGCATGTCCTTTATCACGGGTGGCATGGATGATTTTGTGAATGCGGCGCCGTTGTGGTCGTGGCAGAGGTGGTAGGATAGGCATCAACTCAGTCCTTTGGGTGTGGCTTGTTTTGTTTAGCGACTAATCAGATCGCACAAACTGGACTGAGTTCCCTTCCTCCGGTGATCTACTATTCGGAACAGCTATTTAGATAAGTATTGGAGACTGTAATGAAGTTTGAAAAGTCACAGACAGCAATCGACCACCTGACTCCCGAGCAACACCGAATTACCCAGGAGGCGGGCACCGAAAGGCCCTTCACGGGCGAGTACAACGACAACAAGGAGCCTGGCATCTACGTCGACATAGTGTCGGGAGAGCCACTGTTCGCTTCGACGGACAAGTTCGATTCGGGTACTGGCTGGCCCAGCTTCACCAAGCCGATCGTTTCGGCAAACGTGAACGAGGTGCGGGACAGCGCACACGGCATGGTCCGGACGGAGGTCAGGTCAGTACACGCAGACAGTCATCTCGGCCATGTGTTCCCCGATGGTCCTTCCGACCGCGGCGGTCTGCGGTACTGCATCAACTCAGCGTCCCTTCGCTTCATCCCGCGCGACGAGATGGAGTCCGAGGGATACGGTGAATATCTCGATCAAGTAGAGGAGGCTTAACATGCATCAGCGCGCTGTTCTCGCAGGAGGATGTTTCTGGGGCATGCAGGATCTGATCCGCAAGCGGCCCGGCATCATCTCGACCCGTGTGGGTTACACGGGCGGCGATATTCCGAACGCCACGTATCGTAATCACGGCACGCATGCCGAGGGGATCGAGATTGTCTTCGACCCGACAGTGACGAGCTACCGGAACATCCTGGAATTCTTCTTCCAGATCCACGATCCGACGACGCTGAACCGCCAGGGCAATGATCGTGGGCTCTCCTACCGGTCGGGCATCTATTATGTCGACGAGGAGCAGAAGCGCGTCGCCGAGGATACGATCGCCGATGTGGATGCCTCGGGGCTGTGGGATGGCAAAGTGGTGACCGAGGTCCAGCCGGTCGGCGAGTTCTGGGAGGCCGAGCCCGATCACCAGGATTATCTGGAGAAGCGCCCGGGCGGCTACACCTGCCACTTCGTCCGTCCCGGCTGGGTGCTTCCGAAGCGCCAAAAGGTTGACGACGTACAGCCAGCGGCCGGGACCGCGGCGGAATAGGCTTCACTGCCGTTGCCACTGCGCCGATCCGGTCCGCAATCTTCGTGACCGCGTCGTTCAGCGACGCGGTCATCGAACCCTACTTCAGAGTGACGGCTCGTTCCAGTCAGTCGCCATCGCAACACCAGGATCGCAGATTTATGCCAGACCTCTCGTCCTTTCCGATCACGCAGCGCTGGCCGGCATCTCATCCCGATCGCCTGCAACTCTACGCAGCCCCTACGCCCAATGGCGTCAAGGTCTCGATCATGCTTGAGGAGACTGGCCTGGCGTACGAGCCCCACCTGATCGACATCTCGAACAACGAGTCGAAGGATCCGGCGTTCGTGTCGCTGAACCCGAACGGACGCATACCGGCGATCATCGATCCGGCTGGCCCTGACGGTAGACCCATCGCCTTATGGGAATCCGGTGCGATCCTCCTCTATCTGGCCGACAAGACGGGTCAGTTCATCTCCACCGAACCAGGCCAGCGTTACGAGACCCTAGCGTGGGTGTTCTTTCAGATGTCGGCCATCGGGCCGATGTTCGGTCAGCTCGGCTTCTTCCTGCGATTTGGCGGCAAGGACTATGAGGACAAGCGGCCGCAACAGCGCTTTATCGACGAATCCACGCGTCTGCTGGGGATTCTGGATCGCCGGCTGGAAGGCCGCGACTGGATCGTCGACGACTATTCGATCGCGGACATCGCGACGCTCGGCTGGGTGAATGCGCTGGTGGAATTCTACGCTGCGGGTGACATCCTTGGCCTCAGCAGCTTTTCGAACGTCCGCGCATGGCTTGGACGCGGGCTGGCTCGACCGGCCGTCCAGCGTGGCCTCCACATTCCCGCGAGGCCAGCATGAGCATCATCGCCGCCTATTATTACAACGAAGGCAAGCGAGTTCGCGAAATCGCGCTCGATGAGCACGTCAAGTTGGGCGAGAGTCGCTCGGGCTTCTGCTGGATCGCGCTTAGCGAACCCACCCCCGAGGAACTACTCGCGATCCAAAGGACATATAATCTTCATCCGTTGGCGATCGACAACGCGATGCACCCGCTGTGCCCGCCCAAGCTCGAGGTCTACAACGATGAGTTGTACGTCGTCGCGCAGACCGCCGAGCTGGTCGGCGACCGGATCAGCTACGGCAAGATGGCGATCTTCACCGGTCACAATCACCTTATCACCGTGCGGCACGGCAATGCCGGAGCGCTGGGCAAACTTCGGGAGCAACTCGAGGCATCGCCGACGCAGTTCGGCAAGGGTGTCGACTATGTGCTGCACGCGATCTTGCATCGCGTGGTCGACCAGTATCTGCCCATCTTCGAAATGATCGAGGACGACGTCCTGGCGATGGAGCGACGGTCGCTGCACGATTTCCTCGGGCCAGAAGAGGTGGCGCGAATCTTCGAACTAAGGTCCGAACTCACGCGGTTCCAGCGCACGCTCGGGGCTATGGCCGAGCTGGTGCGAAAGCTCGTTCGCGGCCACTTTCCCTGCATCAGCGCCGAAATGACACCATATTTCCACGACGTCGCGGACCATGTCCACCGCGTGCAGTCCATGGTCGACGGCCTCCTGCTTGTCCTGTCCACGGTCTTTGAGGCCAGCAGCCTTCTTGAAGCGCAAAGGACGGGGGTGATCACCCGCCAGCTGGCGGCTTGGGCGGCAATACTGGCAGTCCCGACGGCGATCGCTGGAATATACGGCATGAACTTTAAGCACATGCCGGAGCTGGACACGGCCTACGGATACTTTGTCGTGCTCGGAGTGATAGCGATATCGTGCGTTTTCCTATTTGTGCGCTTCAAGAAGGCTAAGTGGCTGTGAATACTGCCCATCGTTTTCTTCGCCGTCATCTGACGGTTACAGCGGGCCTTATACGGAAGCTTGTCCAATCCAACTCAAGATGAAGGTGCGTCCATGACATAGCAGCTGACCGACGCTCTACAAGCAGTTCAGTCCTTCATCGCCAAGGGCTAAGACCGCGAATAGCGCGTCAAGGACAGCAATCTCGTCGATCTCGAGCCAGGATCAACCATCGGTCCGTGCGGCATCTGCGTCGACGCGGCGTTTCGCCTCGGAAGCGGTGATGATGGCGATAACGCCTCCACCCTCTACGCGATCACCGATCCGGCGACCGAGCATAAGGGCCTGTTGATCGACGTGTTCGATGAAATCTGCTACCGCGACCCAGTTCAAGAGTCGGGACCTCAATGTAGAAGAAGTTGACTAACGAGCATTCGCGTCATCCGATCAAGCAAGCTGGAGACATTTATGAAAGCCATTGGTTACAAGGTTCCGGGACCCATCGCCGCGGATGCCGCGCTGGTCGACATCAATCTGCCTCGGCCTGTCGCTGCAGGATACGATATCCTGGTTGAGGTGAAGGCCGTCTCGGTCAACCCGGTCGACTACAAGGTCCGCAACAGCACGCCGCCGGCAGATGGCGATTGGAAGGTGCTGGGATGGGATGCCGCCGGGATTGTGCGCGAGGTCGGCCCCGACGTCACGCAGTTCGAGTTAGGCGACGAGGTCTATTATGCCGGATCGATCACACGGCCCGGTACCAATGCGGAGTTCCATCTCGTCGACGCCCGGATTGTCGGTCACAAACCTGCGTCGCTCTCCTGGGCGGAAGCGGCGGCGCTGCCGCTGACGACGTTGACGGCCTGGGAGGCGATGTTCGACCGCCTGGACGTGGCGAAGCCCGTACCCGGTGCGGCGGAGGCGATCCTCATCATCGGTGGCGCGGGCGGGGTTGGGTCGATCGCCGTCCAGATCGCGCGACAGCGCACGGACCTCACCGTCATCGCCACAGCCTCTCGACCGGAAACCCAAGAGTGGGTAAGAGGGCTTGGAGCTCACCACGTCATCGACCATTCTCGTCCGCTCGCGCCACAGATCGCCGAACTCGGCATCGGTGCTCCCGCTTTCGTCTTTTCGACCACGCATACCGAGCAACATGTCGCCGACATCGCCGAACTGATCGCCCCACAAGGACGGTTCGGACTGATCGACGATCCCAAGGCATTCGATATCATGGTTTTCAAGCGCAAGGCGGTGTCGATCCACCACGAGCTGATGTTCACGCGGTCGATCTACGGCACGCCCGACATGAATGAGCAGGGCGAGATTCTGGATGCGATGGCAGCGCTGGTTGACGACGGCAAAATCCGCACGACGCTGACCCGGCGACTGTCGCCGATCAATGCCGCCAATCTGAAGACGGTGCATGCACTGATCGAAAGTGGCGCGGCTAAAGGCAAGATCGTCCTCGAAGGCTTCTAACGACCGCGATCGCCAAACATCTTGTCCAACCTCAAAAAGCCGAACGGGTTATGCCCCAGCGATGAGAATCCCATGACCAAATCTATTGCCACCGCCTCGATCAACCGCGAAACCGCAGTCGCCCTCATCGACGCGGCGCTCGCTGCGGCCCGTGCCATCGGCATCCCGGCTGCCGTCGCCGTCGTCGACGCCACCGGTAACCTGCGCGCGTTCGAGCGCACCGACGATGCGCCGTTCCTTACCGTCGATGTTGCCATCGACAAGGCCTGGAGTTCCGCCTCGTTTGGGTTCCCGACCCATGTCTGGAACGACTATGTGACCAACGATCCAAAAGTGGCGCCGCTAGCCTATCGCCCTCGGATGGTCGCTGTCGGCGGCGGTTATCCGATTCTGGAGGATGGGAAGTTGATCGGCGGCATAGGCATCTCCGGAGGCAACTATCAGCAGGATCAGGATGCGTGCGTCGAGGCACTCATGAAAATCGGGTTCCAGTTGCCAGCCTGACGACTGTGAGGCCATCACCGGTGGTAATGGCCAACAGATCCAACCTTTGAGAGGCCTAATGATGGAAGCGTTCGTCGTCTTTACGCGGGAAGAAACCAGCGACCCACATGCACTCGCAACCTATTCTGCAGGCGTCGGACCATCGTTCGATGGTCACGACGTTACCTTTCTCGCCGCTTATGGCGCGATCCAGCATTTGGAGGGGCCGCCCATCGAAGGGGCCGTAATCTTGCGTTTCCCGACGATGCAGGCCGCTCGCGACTGGTATGACAGTCCCGCCTACCAAACCATCGCTGCTCAACGCTTTGCCGGTTCCCGTTACCGCGCCTTTATCATTGAAGGGCGGCGGTGACATACCGACAGAAGCACTTCGGCGCTGACCACGAGGTATCGGCGTGTGAACTCGCATCTTGGGAATCTGTGGGGGGGACCAAGACAGCGGCGCTAGGGGCTCATATCGTCGATCGGATCAGAGAGTTGCTCGGCGAGAATGGGTTATCTATTGCCGAGCTGACGGAGCGGAGCCGCCCTCTCCCAACGGATTGATTCAATCGTTGACGCTCCTCCTATCCGGATCCGGGTTTTCGCACGCTGATCAACAGAGTTACAGCGCGCAACGCCTGTAGTGGGCATCAGGGGATGGGTGGCAATCAGGATGATTGCCCACCTTCCAACGATTAACCTTGCTCAAGTTGCTTCACTAGTCGCTCCGCGTCGAGATGGAAGTCCGAGAAAACAATGCTACCGCCAGCGTCGATAACCGTAAACCACGGAGTTCCTCGTGTGCGGTAGTCTTCCATGAAGGTTGGAAACGGCGAGCCGGTCGGTTGCTCGTCGTGACCGAAAACGATAGGAAGCTCATACTTGAGCTGGTTCACGCGCAACTTCTCGAAGGTATTCTCATGCGTTCCTTCGAAGACGGTCTGGATCACTGCGAACCCCACGTCTTTTGAGCTCAACGCTGCATGCAACTTTTGTAGCGTCGGAAACCCATGCAAATGGCAACCTTGGCACCAATGCTGGAAGGCAAACAAGATTTTCGGGCCGGGCCCGATATCTGACAGTTTGAACGGCGCGATACTTTCCCCATCTTTGCCAATCCATTTTTGCACCCGCAGCTCAGGCGCTTGTCGTTCGATCTCGTTCATCTGATCCTCCAACCCCGATACAGAAGCTTAGTGGATGATCGCGCGTCGCGACGGTGCGCGAACGTCCGACCTTATTTTCCCTATTTCCTGAAGCCAGAATAGATCAGATCGACATTTCGTCCTTAATATACTCAAGCTGCCGGCGAGCGCGAACTGGGCAACCATGCGCTGGTGAGCCTTGAGCTTTGCACGCTGCCCATCCGTTTGAGAGCGAACCTGCAACTTCCGCTCCGCATACCGCAGATCAGCGTACGCAGCCTTGGGGTTATCTACCCTATAGCCATTGGGTATTGGGAATCATGCTGGCCTGACGCTATGTTCGATACGCGATTTTTTACGATGATAGAGCATCTGTATCTGATTTTTAGTCGATTGGCTTATTCGGCGGATGTGCGGGCAAATGCTTTACGCAGAGTACTGAAATGAAGGCCGGCTTCGGTCTGCCGTATCGAGCAAGAGGGGTCACTATGGTCACCAGAGGTTTCACCGGTCGCGGTTCAGGCGACCAGTCCGATCGGATTCCGCCAGGTCAGCATCTGGTGGAGGATTTCCCTGTTCTGTCGGCCGGCCCTACGCCGAGGGTAGAGCCCTCCGACTGGAAATTCACAGTCAAAATTGGTCCGAAGCCCGTCAAAACGTGGAATTGGGGCGAATTCAACACTCTACCAAAGACCCAGGTGACAAAGGATATTCACTGCGTCACCTCTTGGTCCAAACTGGATACCGTTTGGGAGGGTGTACTCATTGAAGACATCCTTGCAGATGCAGAGCTTGATCGGCCTACCGATTTCGTCTTGGCGCACTGCTACGATAATTATTCGACAAACGTCCCTCTGACGGATCTGCTTTCCGGGAAAGCGATGGTCGCCCTCAGTTATGCGGGCAAGCCACTTTCCCGCGATCATGGGGGGCCGGCGCGTCTTCTAGTGCCGCACCTTTACTTCTGGAAATCCGCCAAATGGGTGAATGCGCTGCAATTCACGACGCGTGACGAGGCCGGCTTTTGGGAGCTGCACGGCTATCACATCTACGGCGATCCGTGGCGCGAACAACGATACACCCATGACTGAAAACGAAGCGCAAGTCCGTTCGTGGCAATCATGCGTGATCGACGACATCATCCAGCAAACACCGAGTATCAAGAGCTTCTTCCTTCGGTTGAGCAAGCCGTTCGCGCACACCGCAGGTCAGCACGTCGATATCCGGCTGACCGCGCCCGACGGCTACAGTGCAATGCGCAGCTACTCGATCGCGTCATCGGCAGTTTCGACCCCGATCGTCGAGATAGCTATCGAGCGCATGCCGGATGCCGAAGTTTCGCCGTTTTTTCACGACATCGCGGCGATTGGTGACGAAATCGAAGTTCGCGGTCCGCTCGGTGGCCATTTCCTTTGGCCTGAGCCTGCCATAGATCCGGTTCTGTTGATCGGGGGAGGCTCCGGCCTCGTGCCGTTGATGGCAATGATCCGGCAGCGCCGCGCATTGGCCCAAGCCGTTCCGACAGCGTTGCTCCTGTCCGCACGAACCGCCGAGGACGTTCTCTTCTCAGAAGAACTTCATTGCATCGAAATCAGCGATCCGGCGTTCGTCCTGGCGCTCGCGATTACGCGCGAGAAACCGGTTCGCGCATCGGACTTTGCGCGACGGATCGACGGCATGATGGTCCAAGAAATTCTAACCAGGCTTCAGGGAAAGCCGACGCAAGTGTTCGTCTGCGGGTCTAACGGATTCGTCAACATCGCAACCGATAGCGCGCTGCTGGCGGGCTTGGACGCCTCCATCATCAAGACGGAGCGCTACGGGGGCTAGCGGCGCGAGCTATCTCACGTCGCGCCGATCGTAGACGTGCGCCCTGGGAAGCTTTGGCGATCAACGTGAACCGTTTTGCCGAACACAGTCTTCGTACCCCCCGGCCTCTAGAACGCCTTCGCTCGCGATACCTGGCTCGACATCAAGCTCAATTTGAAAGTTCCTGCACTATCCGTCGTCCTGATATGCTCGACCAGCATGATGGGCGATTCGAGCGGGACCGCTTCCGTCCCAATCGAGGCTCGGTTACCTTAGAGCATCGGCTCGGCGCTACAGGAGGCGCGTGCGGCCTCTGCCTGGCGGTGAAAGCACTTTGGGCCATGTCGCCTGGATAGCGGCCAATCGTCAGCATCTGCTCCGATGTCGGCCAAGGTGCAGTCGCCATCTTTGAACGCCGCGAATTGGAGATCAACGCCATGACAGCGATCCGCGTGCAACTGCCGGAGATGCAATATGACAACTGATGTATTGCTGTACACCACGAATTGGTGCCCGTTCTGCCGCCGAGCGAAGGCGCTCCTCAAGGAAAAGGGCGTGCGATGGAAGGAGCTCGATATTGAGGCGGATCCGGCTCACCGGCAGGCCATGGCGGAAGCGTCGGGGCGAAGCTCCGTGCCGCAGATCTTCATCAATGGCACCCTTATCGGTGGCTCCGATGAGCTATTCGCGCTCGATGTCAGAGGCGAGCTCGACAAACTTCTCGGGCGCAACCCGCCTGCCACCTGAGGAGGTGCGGCTTGGGGCAGCCAGCCCGCGAGCCTTCGCCGGTTGATGAATACAAAAGGAGAGTCCGTTGGTCTCAGCCATCTGGAAAGACACTACTATCGCCACAAGCGACGAAACAGTCATCGTCGAGGGAAATCACTACTTCCCACCGTCAGGAGTCGACCTGAGCCTGCTTGAGATGAGCCCGCACACATCTGTCTGTCCGATCAAAGGCGCCGCGCGCTTCTTTCATGTTCGCGCGGGTGACGCGCTCAACGTGAACGCCGCTTGGACCTATCCCGCCCCCACTCCGGATGCCGAGGGTATCCGGGATTACATCGCTTTCTGGAAAGGCGTGGACGTTGCCTAGCAGACTGGACGGACGACTTCGCTGATAGCCATGCGGGCGCCGACATCTCAATTAGGGGTCGTTTGCGGGAGAGGGCGAAATCCTACGCTAAGGCTTTGGCCAACGATATTCTCCGGTAAGATTGATGTGTTCCGAGGGGATAGGAGAAGTCGCTTGATATCTAGTATGACGTCTGTCGCACCTGCTTGATCGCGGCCGCGATAGCTAGATCGCGTTGCTCCTCTTCTCCATCCGCGTTCCAAGCTGCGGAAAGGCACCCATAAGCGTACGCCTGGTCGAGCAGGCGACGCGGATCGACGTCCAGCGCACGAGAGAATGCGTCCGCCATCTGTGCAATGCGTCTGGGATCGAGACAAAGGTCGTCTCTGTCAGCCGGATCGTAGAACATATTGGCGGCGCCAAAGCCCACTTCACCGACCAGACCGACGGGATCTATCACCAGCCAGCCGCGACTGGAGAACATGATGTTTTCATGATGCAGATCGCCATGTAGCCCACGCAGTTCCGAGGCATTGCTCATCATTTGATCGGCTATAATCGCCGCGTGGACGTAGTCAGTTTGACAACCTGCGTTTTGATCATCGCGCGCCCGCTGAAACAAAGCTGCAAAGCGATCCCGGATCGGGAGAAGGGCAGAAGGCAGGGGTTCCTCAGATGCGGCATACAGCTTCGCCATTAGTTCCGCTGCAATTTCGGTCGCCTGGTAGTCGCCGTGCTCGGCAACGATGTGAGAGAGCATTCGCTCCCCGGCATATTCGAGCAACATCAGATTGTTCTCACGACCGAGCAACCGGACTGCTCCCCTCCCATTGCGCCATACCAGATAGTCGGCCCCGCGCAGTTCATCAGCAATGTCTTCTATAGGTTTCAATCCCTTGACGATTGCAGGAGTCCCGTCTGGCAATGAAACTTTCCAAACGAGGCTGGAAAAGGTGTCCGCAATGAGAACAGGTTGCGAAACGTGCCAATGAGCAGGAAAAACAGGCGGCATGAACATCAACCCCAAGTCAGAGGGTCCAATCGCAGATAGAAGGCAAGGCGTTCGCGGTCGGGGGCTTCGATCCCCAATACATTGAATAGGACAGCGAAGGCGCGCTCTGCTTCATCTGGCGCTGCCCAGTTCTCTTCGGCGTTAGCAATCATGAGTGCCAAATCGGCATAGCGATCTGCTGTTCCGAGCCGCCCAAGGTCGATCAGACCCGTGCATCGAAGAGTTTTAGGGTCCACCATGAAGTTCGGCATGCAGGGATCACCATGGCAAACAACCATATCGGTGCGCTCTTGGTCGAGCCGCACCGGTAGCTCTCGTTCGACACGAGCCAAAAGATCGAGCTGCGGCGTACTCTTGTCCTCGTCCGGTAAGAAGTCGGGATTGACGGCATTGCGGGACACCACATCAACGGCGCGTCCGAACATTCGCGACAGCCTGCGCTCAAACGGACATTGATCAACCGATAGGCTGTGAACAGCGCCAAGTTGCTGCCCCATTGACGGCCACGCTTTGAGCAAATCCGCTCCAGACAGATCAGCCGCCGGTACTCCCGGAATTGCCGTTATCACCAAGCATGCACCCTCCTGTTCCTCCTGCCAGTTGATCACCTCGGGGCAAGCCACACCTCGACCTTTGAGCCAAATGAGGCGGTCACGCTCTCCAGCGAGCTCACCGCGGCGGGAAGCAGGTGCGATTTTCGCGAAGGCATGCCCGTCACCACGTCGAAAAACAAAATCACCAGATTCTCCGCCTCTGACAGGCAACCAGTCAGAATGCGATTCACCAAAAAAAATATTAGTTCGATTCAATGGAGGTTCCTTCAGTTTTCTGATGAAGCGCGGAGGTGGCTCAACCTGCGAAAAGAAACGAGTTGCTACGTAAGTCCGAGAACATGCTTTCCATGGTCTCTGAGCTCGCCTTTGGGACCGACATATCGGTAGAGAGTGACGCGCTCGATGCCGAGTTCCTTGCAGAGATCGGAAACTGAAGTATCGCGCTGGGCCATGGCGGCTTGCGCGAGACGCACCTGAGCTTTGGTGAGCGCGAATTTTCGTCCGCCCTTGCGACCGCGCGCTCTCGCGGAGGCGAGACCCGCCATGGTGCGCTCTCGGATCAGATCCCGCTCGAACTCGGCCAAGGTGGCGAAGATTCCGAACACCATGCGACCGGACGCAGTCGTGGTGTCGATCTGAGCGCCCTTTCCAGTCAGAACCCGCAGGCCGATCTTGCGGTCTGACAGCTCCTTCACCGTGTTGACCAGATGGGCAAGCGATCGTCCGAGGCGATCGAGCTTCCAGACCACCAGCACATCGCCGTCACGCAATGACTTGAGGCAGGCAGTCAAGCCAGGGCGATCATCACGACCGCCGGAAGCAAGATCATCATAGATATTGTCCCGTTCGACACCTGCGGCGCGCAAGGCGTCGTGCTGCAGGTCGAGAGACTGCGAGCCATCGGCTTTGGAGACGCGGGCATATCCGATCAGCATGTATCACAAACGTTGGTTTGAGGCGGCGCTTCGGCCACGATTGCATTGACCTCTGGAAATGTATCTCAACCAGCTTCATAAATAAAGCGTCTTGAACGCTATCAGATTTTGAAAAAGGAACATGTATGCCGCGTCGCGTCACTCTAACCGATCGGCAGAA
>NZ_JAKKOM010000049.1:0-23702 GCF_021739525.1 Klebsiella sp. 2019SCSN059
AGAAACATTTATCCGCTCCGCTATTCCAGCCGCCAGCTCAGTCTGTAGGCCCGCGCAAGCGCAGCGCCGCCGGGCAATGACCGCCGGCACGAAGCCGCCTTTATGCCGGATAGCGGCTCACGCCTTGCCCGGCCGACAACAACTGAACCCGCAGAAACATTTATCCGCTCCGCTATTCCAACCGCCAGCTCAGTCTGTAGGCCCGCGCAAGCGCAGCGCCGCCGGGCAATGACCGCCAGTACGAAGCCGCCTTTATGCCGGATAGCGGCTCACGCCTTGCCCAGCCGACAACAACTGAACCCGCAGAAGCATTTATCCGCTCCGCTATTCCAGCCGCCAGCTCAGCACCGGCCAGCCATATCCGGCACCGGCCGCCTGCAGCTGCGGACAGGGATTGACCAGCCGCACGCGATCCGCATGCAGGCACAGCGGCAGATCGTTAATGGAATCGGTGTAAAAAGTCACCTCGCCGTCATACTGCGGATGCGCCTCGCGCCACTGCGCCAGACGCGCCACCTTTCCCTGCTGATAGCTGGGGATCCCGGCAATCTCCCCGCTGTAGCCGCCGTCGACCATCGCCACGTCAATGCCCAGCGCCTGCTCAATCTCCAGCGCGGCGGCCACCGCCTGCACCAGCAGACTAACCGAGGCGGAGATAATCAGCATCTGCTCCCCCTCGGCCCGCAGACGACGAATGAGTTCCCACGCCTGCGGATAGACCCGGGGCAGGATCGCCTCACGCACGCATCGGGCCACCAGCGCGTCTACGTCCGATTTCGGTATTCCGGCCAGCGGCGCCTGGATCAGGGCCACATAATCGGCGATATTCATCTCTCCCCGGTCATAATCCGCCATCAGCCGCGCCTCGCGGGCAAGATACCCCTTCTGCGTCGCCAGCCCTTCGCGAACCATAAACTGGCTCCAGATCGTACTGCTATCGCCCTGTATCAGGGTGTTATCGAGATCGAAAATCGTCAGCGTGTTGCCCATGGTACCTTCCCTTACTGGTCAAAATAAGCTGCCGGGAGCATGCGTAAAAAAGATGACAGGAAAATGAACCGGACGCCACCGCGCCCGGCTCACCGTCAGCCGGCGCGGACCTTGCCGGTGCGGAACACCAGCACGATCCCGCCGGCGATCGCCACCATACCGACCATCGCCGCCGCCGGCAGCCGATTGCCCAGCAGCAGATAATCCAGCAGCGCCGTGATCGCTGGCACCAGATAAAAGAGGCTGGTGACATTGACGATATTCCCCGCGCTCAGCAGACGGTACAGCAGCAGTTGGGCGACCACCGAAATCAGCAGCCCGAGAAACAGCACCGGAATAATCAACCCGGCGTTAACGGTAAACCGGAAGCCGCTGACCGGGGCGATCAACAGGCACAGCCCCAGACTAACGGCATACTGCAGCGGCAGGACATCCGCCGGCGACTGACGGCTGCGCTTTTGCCACAGCGCGCCAAAGGTCATCAGCAGCAGAGCCGCCAGCGCAAACAGGATCCCTGTCATCGCCATGGGCGACGCCGCCAGGCTGCGCCACACCAGCAACACCAGCCCCGCCAGGGCAATCAGCAGCCCCAACAGCCGCCGCCCCTGCAGGCGGCGCTCCACCACGCAAAGCGTAAGGATGGGCTGGATCCCCATGATGGTGGCGATAAGCCCCGGCGTCACGCCGTTGGCCATCGCCTCGAAGTAACAGACCGAATAGCCGCCAATCAGCATCAGGCCGGTGGCCGCTGTCTGAAGGCGAGTGCCCGGCGCGGGCAGCCAGCGCCGACGGACGATGGCCAGCGGCGCCAGCGCGACCAGGGCAATCAGAAAACGAAAGACCAGCAGCGCCATCGGCGAGGCGTAGTCCAGTCCCCAGCGGGTAAAAATGGCCGCGCTGCCCCACAGCAGCACAAAGGTGGCCGTTGTCGCCTGCGAGGCGAGCAGAGAATAGCGAACGTGCATAGCATGCTCCCGAACGTCAAACACAAGGTATCAAGCGTCATACCGGCAGGTAAGCGCCTGGAAAGATGGCGTTAAGCGCCGAAAACAACCCGGTCTGGAGGGGGAGGCGGTGGGCAGAGCGTGGCGAAGCAATAATGAGGCGCAGACGTCATCCACCCAGCGTCGAAAGCGGCGCCGGGTAAAGTCTCGGTGGCGATGGCGTTATGCGTCATGGAATGCCTCGTGAGATGTTGATGACAGAATCCTGGCACAGGCTGTTGCGAAGTGACAACTGCCCTTTATGGCTGATCCATCCCATCGTTGTTTATTTTTAATCGTAAATAAACGTAAAGGCGGCATCAACTTATTTAGCCGTTCTTTTTAATCGGCTATAAAACAAAGCAGTCTGCTTGCTACTTCGAAAATAACGATATGAAGCCAAAACTGAAGCATGCTCTCTTGTTAATTCCTTTTTTGTTGTTGGCAGGATGCTCCTCCTCACCGAAACAGGCAAAACACACAAAATCTCATGCGGATATGACCATTGACGGCGGATCGGACGATCTGATCCCGGTGGTGGCGGCCCTGCATGACCAGATGCACACCTGGCAGGGAACCCCCTATGAATGGGGCGGGACTGAACAAAGCGGCGTCGACTGCTCGGGTTTCGTCTGGCGCACGCTGAAGGATCGCTTTAACCTGCCGATGGAGCGGATCACCACCCGCGAGCTGCTGCACATGGGCGTGCGGGTCGATAAGCGTGATTTACGTCCCGGCGATCTGGTCTTCTTCCGCACCCGAGCCGGCATGCACGTCGGCTTTTACGATACCGATCATAATTTCCTTCACGCCTCGAGCAGCCAGGGCGTGATGCGCTCTTCGCTGGACAACCCTTACTGGGAGTCGGCGTTCTATCAGGCGCGTCGTCTGCCGAAGGAGTATAACGCGCAGATCACCATGAACAGCGACACCCTGCATCTGGCGAAGAACCGCCGCTAAAAAAAAGCCGCAGCCTGGGCTGCGGCGGGTGGTTCTGAAGTTGATCAGAACTGGTAGGTCATGCCCAGCGCGACGATGTCGTCATCGTTGATGCCGAGTTTGTTATCGCTTTTCAGCTGGTTGATTTTGTAATCCACGAAGGCGTTCATGTTTTTGTTGAAGTAGTAGGTCAGGCCCACGTCAATGTAGTTAACCAGATCTTCGCTCCCCACCCCTTCGATATCCTTCCCTTTCGACAGCACATAGCCGAGGGACGGACGCAGACCGAAGTCGAACTGATACTGCGCCACCGCTTCAAAGTTCTGCGCTTTGTTGGCAAAGCCGCCGCTGATCGGGGTCATCTTACGGGTTTCAGAGTACATGGTCGCCAGATAGATGTTGTTGGCGTCATATTTCAGGCCGGTCGCCCAGGCTTCCGCTTTCGAACCCTGACCGCGAGCCAGCAGGTTCTGATCGTTGGTACGGTCGGAGCTGGTGTAGGCCGCGCTGACGGCGAAGTCGCTGCCGCCGAAGTCATAGCTTAACGAGGTCCCAACGCCGTCGCCGTTCTGTTTCTTCGCTTCACGACCTTCGTTTTTACCCTGGTACTGCAGGGTCATATCCAGGCCATCCACCAGACCGAAGAAGTCGGTGTTGCGGTAGGTCGCCAGACCGCTGGCGCGCTTGGTCATAAAGTTATCGGTCTGAGCAGAGGAATCGCCGCCGAATTCCGGGAACATATCGGTCCAGGCTTCCACGTCGTACAGAGCGCCAAGGTTACGACCGTAGTCGAAGGAGCCGTAGTTCTTCAGCTTCAGCCCGGCAAACGCCAGACGAGTCTTCTGGCTGGAGTCGCTCTCGGTTTTGTTACCGGAGAATTCAGATTCCCAACGGCCATAGCCGGTCAGGTCTTCGTTAATCTGCGTTTCGCCTTTAATACCGAAACGCACGTAGGTCTGATCGCCATCCTTGCTGTCATAGTCGCTGAAGTAATGCATGGCTTTGATCTTGCCGTACACATCCAGCTTGTTCGCGTTCTTATTATAAACTTCCGCTGCCTGCGTCGCCGTTGAAGCCACAAAGCCCATCATCATTAATGCCAGAGTACTCTTTTTCATTATTCAGTCCTGGTGATTTATTTATACGCGCTATTCAATTGCGGGCGCTCGCCCATCAAAAACAGGAGGTTTTTTAACGCCGGGAGATTAAATATTTATGACAAGGTGGAACTTTTTATAAAAAAGCGTATTTAAATGTATCTGACATATTTTTGTCATACTCCCTCTCCAGAATGCCCGATCCCGCGCAATAAAATGGCGCGCCCGCCGCCCCGGGTGTTGGCAAGCGGGCCGACTCCTGCTACAACATCAGCTCGATATCGATATTCCTTTTGAACGGCAGAGAATCATGAGTGAAAGCCAGACGCTGGTGGTAAAACTGGGCACCAGTGTTTTAACAGGCGGGTCCCGTCGCCTGAACCGCGCCCATATCGTCGAGCTCGTGCGCCAGTGCGCACAGCTGCACGCCATGGGACACCGTATTGTCATCGTGACCTCCGGGGCCATTGCCGCCGGGCGCGAGCACCTTGGTTACCCGGAACTGCCCGCCACCATCGCCTCCAAGCAGCTGCTGGCGGCGGTGGGACAAAGCCGTCTGATCCAGCTGTGGGAACAGCTGTTTTCTATCTATGGCATTCACGTTGGCCAGATGCTGCTGACCCGCGCCGACATGGAAGACAGAGAACGGTTCCTCAACGCCCGCGACACCCTGCGCGCCCTGCTGGATAACAGCATCGTCCCGGTCATTAACGAAAATGACGCCGTCGCCACCGCGGAAATCAAAGTGGGCGATAACGACAATCTCTCCGCGCTGGCCGCGATCCTCGCCGGGGCGGATAAGCTGCTGCTGTTAACCGACCAGCCTGGTCTGTTCACCGCCGACCCGCGCAGCAACCCGCAGGCGGAGCTGATTAAAGACGTCTACGGCATCGACGACGCGCTGCGCGCCATCGCCGGCGACAGCGTCTCCGGACTCGGCACCGGCGGCATGGGCACCAAGCTGCAGGCCGCGGACGTCGCCTGCCGCGCGGGGATTGATACTATTATCGCCGCCGGCAACCGCCCGGACGTCATCGGCCACGCGATGGAAGGTCTGCCGGTAGGCACCTGCTTCCACGCGCAGGAGTCTCCGCTGGAGAACCGTAAGCGCTGGATCTTCGGCGCCCCGCCGGCCGGTGAACTGACCGTCGATGCGGGCGCGACCCAGGCGATCCTCGAACGAGGCAGCTCGCTGCTGCCAAAAGGCATCAAAATCGTCAGCGGCAACTTCTCCCGCGGCGAAGTGATCCGCATCCGCAATAGCGAAGGACGCGATATCGCGCACGGCGTCAGCCGCTACAACAGCGACGCGCTGCGCCTTATCGCCGGCCAGCACTCGCAGCAAATCGATGCCATTCTGGGCTATGAATACGGCCCGGTGGCCGTCCACCGCGATGATATGATCATCCGTTAAGGAGCTGAAAATGCTGGAACAAATGGGCATTGCCGCCAAAGCGGCCTCCTGGCAGCTGGCGTTACTCTCCAGCCGGGAAAAGAACCAGGTACTGGAAAAGATCGCCGATTATCTGGAAGCGCAGACCGACGATATTCTGCGCGCCAACGCGGAAGATTTAGCGGAAGCTCGCGCCAATGGTCTGAGTGAAGCGATGCTCGATCGCCTTGCGCTGACCCCGGCGCGTCTGAGCGGCATCGCCAGCGATGTGCGCCAGGTGTGCAATCTGGCCGACCCGGTCGGCCAGGTGATCGACGGCGGGCTGCTGGACAGCGGTCTGCGTATTGAACGTCGCCGCGTCCCGCTGGGGGTGATTGGCGTGATTTATGAAGCGCGTCCCAACGTGACGGTCGACGTCGCCTCCCTGTGTCTGAAAACCGGTAACGCGGCGATCCTGCGCGGCGGGAAAGAGACCTGGCGCACCAACGCCGCCACGGTGAAGGTGATCCAGCAGGCGCTGCAGGAGTGCGGTCTGCCGGCCGCCGCGGTACAGGCTATCGAGAGCCCGGATCGCGCGCTGGTGGGGGAAATGCTGAAGATGGATAAATACATCGATATGCTGATCCCCCGCGGCGGCGCGGGCCTGCACAAGCTGTGCCGCGAGCAGTCAACGATCCCGGTGATCACCGGTGGGATTGGCGTGTGCCATATCTTCGTTGATGAAACCGCCGAGATCGCCCCTGCGCTGAAGATCATCGTCAACGCCAAGACCCAGCGGCCGAGCACCTGCAATACCGTGGAAACGCTGCTGGTACACCGCAACATCGCCGACACCTTCCTGCCGGCGTTAAGCAAGCAGATGGCCGAGAGCGGCGTCACCCTGCACGCCGCCCCCTCCGCCCTGCCCGCGCTGCAAAACGGCCCAGCGAAGGTCGAGCCGGTGAAAGCGGAGCAGTATGACGACGAGTATCTGTCGCTGGATCTGAACGTCAAAGTGGTGGCCGATATGGATGAGGCTATCGCCCATATCCGCGAGCATGGCACCCAGCACTCCGACGCCATCCTGACCCGTACCCTGCGTAACGCCAACCGCTTTATCAATGAAGTGGACTCTTCCGCGGTCTACGTGAACGCCTCCACCCGCTTCACCGACGGCGGCCAGTTCGGCCTCGGCGCGGAGGTGGCGGTCAGCACCCAGAAGCTGCACGCCCGCGGCCCGATGGGGCTGGAAGCGTTAACCACCTATAAGTGGATTGGTTTCGGCGACGATACCATTCGTGCGTAAATGAGAACGGGCGATGCAAAAATAGGCAGTTGATTCCACTGACTATTGACGCATCGCCCGCTAAGTTCTAACCTTTTGCCTCGTGATTCACGCTCGTGAACACCTCTTGCAGGGCCGATATAGCTCAGTTGGTAGAGCAGCGCATTCGTAATGCGAAGGTCGTAGGTTCGACTCCTATTATCGGCACCATTTCAAACGCTTTCCAAGTAAACCGAAATCTATTAAACCCAAGAATATTGCGCTTTGTAGCCCGGTTCTTATCTTCCGTTATCCACTGGATTCAACCGAAATCAAGCACCTATTGGGGGCATAAGTGGTGGCATTCTGTGTTCGGTCCAGGTAGATGCCCCCAATGAAGCTAAATGTACGACAGGTAGACGCCGCTAAACCCAGAGAGAAAGCCTACAAGCTGGCAGAGGGTGCTGGTTTGTATCTTGAAGTCGTTCCCTCTGGTTCCCGATACTGGTAGATGAAATATCGCTTCAATGGAAAAGAGAAGCGTATGGCTTTTGGGGTCTATCCGGCAGTGTCCCTTGCACAAGCGAGGGCATTACGTGATGAAGCCAAGAAAAAGCTGGCCGAGGGCATCGATCCGTCTTTCGCCAAGAAAGAAGAAAAGCTGGTTCGCGATGTGCGGCTCAACAACACGTTTCAGGCGGTGGCGATTGAATGGCACGGAACGAAGGTGAGCCGATGATCAGAAGGCTATGCCTCTGACATTATTGAAGCTTTCAATAAATATATTTTCCCCTATATCGGCCAGCAGCCTGTGAATGAAATCAAACCGCTAGTTCTACTGAATGTGCTACGTCGAATGGAAAGCCGTGGCGCGACAGAGAAGGCTAAGAAGGTTCGCCAGCGCCGCAGCGAAGTCTTTCGCTACGCCATCGTTACCGGTCGTGCGGAATATAACCCTGCAGCGGATCTAACCAGTGCGATGACAGGGCATGAATCGAAGCATTATCCCTTCCTTACCGTTGAGGAGTTAACAGACTTCTTTAAAGCTCTCTCTGGCTATACAGGCGGCCCGTTAGTTGTTCTTGCCGCACGTTTGCTGATCCTTACGGGAGTTCGTACAGGCGAGCTCCGAGGTGCTTTCTGGAGTGAATTTGATCTTGAAAAAGCGGTGTGGGAAATCCCCGCAGAGCGTATGAAGATGAAACGGCCTCACCTTGTCCCCCTATCTACCCAAGCGCTGGAAATCGTACAGCAGCTCAAAGTGATGACTGGGCAATATCCACTGGTATTCCCAAGGCGTAATGATCCCCGTAAGACGATGAGTACGATTTTGCATGAGAAAGGGTTCAATACGGCAGGGATTGAAACCCAGCTGGCTCACGTTGATAAGAATGCGATTCGTGGGACGTATAACCATGCGTAGTATCTGGAAGGGCGAAGAGAGATGATGCAGTGGTATACGGATTATACTAGTACTTTACGAAGGAATTGATTATTACGAGCTTAATGTTTTGAAAGACAGCCTCGAAAAAGATTATTGTCAGTCTGGATGTTTAGGCCGGTATGAGGCCAATATATGCCATCCGCTACAATAGTCGAAAAATCAGAGTAGTAGTGAACATTGCTACAAAATTTGTGCAAAAGCCGAAGCTTGGCCTGCCTACACTTCGATGCTATTTTCAACAAAACTAAATAAGGGAGGTAAGTATGTTTGAGGCTATCCAGCCACTGGATATATACAATAAGAACATCAACATACTGATTGGCTCAGGCGCTTCAGCAGACTTGTTCCCGACGCTGTCCCTAGCCATCAAGAATGCAGAGGGACGGCGAGAAACGATCGAGACGCTCGCCACACAGTTTGAAAACTCGCCAGAGAAGCGAACCGCGTTATTCATGCACTACTACAACACATGTATTTTTCCAGTGCAGACATTCAATCCAAGTTTCGTTACAACGAATAAAGGAAAAGAAAATCTCAAGAATTATGAGATTTTTTTAACAACCCTTTTGGGGTTGTTGGATAGAAGGAAAGACCTCAACCGCAAAATCAATATTTTTACCACAAACTATGATGGATGCCTGTCCCATACAGCTGACAGCCTTCTCATGAAGGGATCACATGATTTTGTGGTGAATGATGGTACCTCCGGTTTTCACACAAAGCATCTTCATTCCAAAAACTTCAGTACTTTTCATTGTCATACTGGAGTATTTGAACGAAGCAACTATGGCATCCCGCAGCTAAATATTATCCATCTTCACGGTTCGGTTTACTGGTCAAAAAGCGGTGATAAGATTGAAGTCAATTACCGCAATGATTTTAGTAACCTTTTGACAGAAGAGACACTCGGAAATTTAAATGGATATTCCGAATTTCTTGGTGTCGATGGCAACAGAACCGAAGGCATTCCATCCTTGGCATTCAATCAAGACCAGATAGATATTTTCTGGGGGGAGTACAATAAGCTACCTATTGTCAACCCCACTAAGTGGAAGTTTTACGAAACTGTCTTCGAAGAACACTACTACCAGATGCTCAGGCTATTAAGCTATGAGCTTGAAAAACCAAATTCTATACTCATAACGTTTGGCTTTTCGTTTGCTGATGAACACATTCTCAGACTTATCCAACGCTCCCTCTCCAACCCACAACTTCATACTTTTATTTGTTGTTATAGCAACAATAGTGCAAATAGCATGCGGGAAGAATTCAAATCTTGGAAAAACGTCCAAGTAATTGGGCCCGCTGAAGATATGAATATGGACTTCACCAATTTCAATAAATATGTTTTCTCACTCACGCCAGACACTTATGAGCCTCCATTAAAAGCTGAAGAGGAGGATCTGATATGAGTATCATCGTAGGTGAGGTCATTGCAGTGAGTGGAGTGCGTATCTCCCTTCGAATTTTTGAAGACTCCAATCATGAGACTATTTTTTACGGAGGAGTTAAGTACAGAGGTATTTCACTTCGGGAGCACGTATCTATTCAGCGAGGCTTTATAGATATTGTCTGTCTTGTTGAAGGTGAATTTTTGGATGAGAAAAAGCTAGAGACTGATGCCGAGAAGATCCAATATGTACGAAAAGTGGATGTTCGCCCCATTGGTTATATAGTAGATGATAAGTTTTTTGAAGGTGTGAAGTACATGCCGATGATCCGAGACAAGGCATCTCTACTCAGCGAACTTATGGTAGGGAAAATTTATGGGGCGGACGGTAAAACAGGCTTTTTTATTGGCTCCATGCTCAAGGAGAATGTACCCATCAACCTCCCATGGATGCGATTATTCAACAGCCATTTGGGCATATTTGGTAACACCGGGAGTGGTAAATCTAATACGCTAGCTAAACTTTATACTACACTTTTTAATGAGCGACTCCAAGCATTACAGCACAAGAGCCAGTTCGTTATCATAGATTTTAATGGTGAATACACGGAAGATCAGCTACTACCAGCTAAGAATAAGCAAATCACAGTGCTGGACTCTAAAAAAGCAAAGCACAAATTCAAGATTGAAGGTGCTCATTTTTGGGATATCGAAACCCTAAGCCTCTTGTTTCAGGCAACTACGAACACACAACAGCCATTTCTGCGTCGCGTTCTATCTGGTAAGGGAAAATTTAAAACTACGCCACTCAAAAGGTATGTAGAAAAGGTTTTTGAAAAAGTTTTTAGTACAGGTGAAGCGAAATCAGATGCTTTGGATTTGAGTCGTGAAATTGCACGCATGATTGACTGCGAATTGCTTCAAGATCATTTAAAAGGAATTATTTATTACAATAAAGATAAGTATTTTAAGCATACCAGCGGCACGTACTATAATTCAAATGGCAATGGATTTGACGCGAATATCAAACCCATTATTGATGAGAGTGTTAATTTAGATGGAATTGATCAATTCGACGAACTAATATTGCGGTGCTACCTCCAACTCTGTTCAGATGTTGTATTTGGCTATGCCCAATACGAACACATTCAACCGGTGCTAGCTAGGGCCAAGTCATCTATATCGGCTCTGCGTAATGTTCTTGAAATCGTTGATGTGCCACAGCCTCCGCATCTCTTACATGTCATATCTTTAAAGAAATGCAAGAATGAGATAAAAAAGATCTTGCCACTGCTTGTAGCCAAAAATTTCTACACAAATCATAAAGATGCAGAGAATCTTAAAAGCCCTCCAAGCCGGACTCTGCATCTTATCATTGATGAGGCACACAATATTTTGTCAGAGCAGTCCACCCGTGAGCATGAAATCTGGAAAGACTACCGGCTTGAACTCTTTGAAGAAATAATTAAGGAGGGACGCAAGTATGGCGTATACCTCACACTATCTAGTCAGCGGCCTGCAGACATTTCACCTACTATTGTTTCCCAGATTCACAATTTCTTCATACACCGATTGGTTAACGATCGCGACCTTATGCTATTAGATAATACAATTAGCACGTTAGATTCCAGTTCTAAGGCTCTCATACCGACTCTAGCCAAGGGCTGCTGCGTAGTCACTGGAACCGCTTTTGATCTTCCAATGATATTGAAAATTGAACCGCTGCTGAAACAGCATCGACCCAGCAGCGACGATGTGAACCTTGAAGAACTTTGGGCGCTACCTCCAGCTTAATATTAACTCTAACAGAATGTGCCCTGTGAATGTCTTCAGGGCTTCCTGATATAGAAGGTTACTCTAGATTATCTCGCTGTCCATACAAGACGTAGAGTGAAGCTTTGCTTCTTTCATATATAAAAATTCAAATATATTTTTTGACATTGTGTAAGCGCACCCGTTTTAGTTCCACGCACTTTTCGAGATTTCCAGGGTTTTGACCCTGGCCAAAATGCAGTGCAGTGCTATCTGTTCTTCGGTATAGCTGGTCTTTTTCATGGCGATGTGCCTCTCTGTGAGATGGAAGAAAGACCGGAGACTTCAGTTTAGCCTGGCACTGTTTTCAGGGAGGAGATCAAACAAAACTAAGTTCTAATCATTTTTTTCACATCCGAACGGTGAACCGGCCTAAAACTCGCTTTTAGGTCGGTCAACTGTTGAACAAGCCCCAGAGGGTGAGGTGGAAAATTTTTAAATGTTATTTAAATATCGCAAGTCTAGTTTCTCCAATGCTTATGTTGTGGTGCTAAAAATAAACTTATTAACTTCTCTATAGTTAATTGTTTTAGGTAATTATCTTGGCAAAAACACCCGCCACAACGTCTTTTTGTTAATAGTGTTAAAGGCAATTGAACATTGTTCAATTCTATACTTAACAATGTATGTGCTACATCATAAAGTACGGTTTCGTCATAAATTTGAACGCTGGGATCATCAAGAACTATTTCCTCCAAGTACTTAAATAGTACTGGGTGATATGGTTTTCGTATTGTTATCATTTTGCGTTGGCGTTCAAAATTATTCCAGTTCAGTAAAATGTCAGACATGCCTTGGAAATATCTTTCATTACTTGACATGTTTGGGACCCAAAACATTGGGTTTGTTTTTGTTATCCATATATCTAAATTTTCATGAAGTAGAAAATCCATATTAAACTTGAACAAAACAGGACCATATAGGTTTTGTCTCGGGAAATAACCATGAAGGTCCACTGTGTCCAAAAACACATCTCCCCAGACGTCATATTGCTTATCTTCCGGGTCGGATTCCTGCATCGTTTGAAATGCTCCAAGTCTTTCAATATCACTTCTTGAAACTAGCCCCCCATTCCTAATAAAAGATATTGCAGTTGCTACAGTATTTGCGTGATGAAAATACGTTATATTCTGTGAGCGTAAGAAAGAGTGTAGTTGTATGTTGTCAATCTTCATTCTTTATCCTTGTTGTAATTTTTTATTTTTATCTACAACCTATCAAAAATTGAACCGATATCGGGTGTGAATAATTTGTGGTACAGTTTTGTTGCATAACTGTCAGTCATTCCAGATATATAGTCGCATAAAACTCTGTTTTTATTTTCAGCATTTTTATAAGCACTGAGTGTGTTTTTTGGAAGCAGTCGGTTAGGATTTTCACGTAAGACTTCAAATATCTTCAATATGATTTGTTGACCTTTATATTCTAAAACCTGAACTTCTGGTGTTTTTATTACCCGATTCATGACGAATTTTTTTAACGCTTTCAATATGCTCATACTGTCATTATCTTGGGTAGCTTTTAGCATTAAAAGTGGTGTGTCGAAAACATCATTCCTTTCAACGTATATAGATGAAATAAAATATCCTACTAACTTACTTATTGCGTGTTTTCTTTCTTTATTAGAGCCATCGAAGAGATTTGCATTATAGAAATCAATGTTTTTTGCCAATTGATTATTATTATGAGTTAAAATTATTGGGGTAATATCACTTTCCCACATGCTTTTAGTTATGAGACCTAATGCTATACCGTCTTCTAAATCATGAACTCCATATGAAATATCATCTGCAAGCTCCATAATTGTCGTGTCGAATGATTTGAAAATTGTTTCATGATGATTGCCCTCAACAAATTTAATAGTTGAAAACATCTCAATGTCTTTTTTAGGGATTTCTTTAAAAATCCAATCAAGTAAACTTTTTTCATCATCAAGATAACATTTTGGGGGGTGCCAGTTATCCAAATTTAAGGGAAGAATAGTTTTGGATATTTCCTTTTGATTATAGTTTCTTACTTCGCTATATGGAGCCGGATATTTTACCAGTCCTAAAAGGGTTCTTCGAGTCAAATCCATGCCATGATTTGGTGAGTATTCGGCAAGGCGACTAACAATTCTTAGGGTCTGTCCGTTGCCTTCAAATCCACCTGAATCAATCATGGAATAGTTAAGTGCTACTTCACCACCATGACCGAAAGGAGGGTGACCTATATCATGACTCAAACCAATAGCCTCAATCAGGCTTAAGGATGGAATCCACGCTCTAATGAGTTCATCTGTCGTATACTTTTCATGTAATCTTTCACAAATGGCAGAGCCTATCTGTGCTACCTCTAAAGAATGTGTTAATCGTGTCCGGTAAAAATCATTTTCTCCGAGTCCTAATACTTGCGTCTTAGTTTGTAATCGTCTAAATGCTGCCGAATGAATAACTCTTGCTCTATCTCTTTGGTACTGGCTGTCTTCAGTATTTGAATTGAATTCTTTTACAGGGTAGTTATCATCATCATTCTGTTTTCTTCTACTCCAGTACGCAGCATTCATGCATTAACCCTCTGATTTTTAATGGAATTATTACAATTATTTTTTTACATAGAAAGATTTAAAGCAGATAGTCTATTCTATCTAATAATTTAGATTTGTGGGATATGGTTTGTTATACAGTGTATGGATAGAGTGGTAACAATAACATACAGTTATTATATTAATTTTAACTAATTCAATGGTGACTTAAAGTTCAACCTAAGGTGTGTGTTCATAACTGAAAAATGGTTTTTTAATTTCAGAGATAATATTGGTCACTTTTTTATTATTGCTGATTAACAATTACGTGAAAATAAAAAGGACGATGAAAAATGAAAATAACAAATAAAAAAGGTTTTCCTTATTGGAAATAACATTGGTTTTAGGTGTTGCCACAGCAATGGCTTTCATGAAATTTCAGGACATGAAGAACTGATCTCCTCCCGGAAAACAGTACCACTCTACATCAAGATAAAAGCCTCTCTGGGTTTACACCAGGGTTGCTTTCCCCTTGCGTCGCCCCCTTAAACTCAACGCACTTATCGCTGAGCAAGGACATCAAAACTGCCCCCCTGTTCAATCCGTTAATCCAGTAATTTCATCTCCAGCGCCCGGCTCATCGCTTGAGTGCGACTATTCACTTTAAGCTTCGCGTAGATATTTTTGATGTGCCATTTGACCGTCTCGGCAGAAATAGCGAGGGAGCGAGCAATTTCTTTGTTCATCTGACCTTCAGCGATCAGCTGTAATATCTGAAATTCTCGCTCGCTGAGTTCCCCATGAATATCGGGGCTTCCACTATTTAGCGGTGTTCTGTCTGCAGGCGCACGCTTGTCTGCCCAGGGTTCATGGACTATCCCTTCCTCTGTACAAGCCGAAGAGGTTTCATTCATACCGGCAAGCAAAGGTTGCAAGGTATCGCCAGCGTCAAGAAAGAGGCCCTTGAGATGCTGTTGTTCAGCCAGATGCAGCACTGGCTGAAATGTCGTGCGCGCAGCGGCAGTTTTGCCGCTGTTCCACAAGGCTAATGACCAGAGCGTACGCAGACGCGCTGCGGTTAACCTGTCCCCCCGGCTTTCCTGATCGGAGACCATCTCAGCCAGTAAAATGCAGGCTTGCGGCGCCTGGCCTCTGGCGAGAAGAAGCCGGCTGCGGCTAAGGGATGCAGACATAACGATGGCGCGTTGGCGGGGATGTTCGGCATCCATTCTGAAGCTGGCGGCCATTTGTTCAAGCTGCCGTTGCAGTTGCTCTGCGCCGGTGAAATTGCCGCGCTGCAGTCGCACCCTCACCTGCTCGGCTAACATCATGGCCTGGAGCCGTTGCCAGCCGCGAGACACCGCAAGGCGCTGCGCATGCTCCAGCAATCGCTCGGCCTCATAGGGCATATCGCTATCTAAGGCCTGACGCGCGAGATAGGTATAGCAACGACTCAGCGCGTCGGGTGGACTGAATCGGTCGATGAATTCGAGCCGGTCGGCTAACAGATGCTCGGGCGAGTCACCCCTCTGACATTCATATGCTATCTCCGCCAGCAGCGGCGCCAGCGTCGCGCCACTGGTCGACTGGGTGCCGGTATAGCATTCAGCCTGGCGCAACGTTTTCTCTGCGTACCACCCGGCTTTCCCCAGATCGCCCTGACAAAGATGGCACTGGGCAATGATAAACGCGCGATAAACCGAGACAAACAGATTATCTAAAGGACTTTCCGGAGAGGGCATATGCTGTTGAACCTCCAGCGCGTCGTGATAGCGCTGGTTAACAACATGGCAATAGCTGAGAATATTGCATATCAGACCATCAACCCAGGTGTCGCCGCAGGGCACTTCGGCCAGCAACGGCTGAACAATAGCCAGACTCTCCGGGATGTTTTCAGCAAAGGCTTCGCAAATTGCCCGCACAACGCGCAATTTACACCAGGTGCTGCGGGTTAAATCATCACGGAGATGAAGCACCATCTGATCGAGGTTATCAAGCAGCTGCCTCGACTCATCAAAGTGGAAATAATGCGCCAGTGCCCAGGCCAGGTTAATTTGCAGGTCAATGCGCGAAGGATCGGTGCTGGGCGGTAAATGATGCATCCATGAGATCAGGGTATCGATATCCCCTTCTTCCGCCAGTGACTGAGCGCTTGCGCCGTCCTGCCCGGGGCTATGCACCGGCTTGCCTGCGCTGAGCGCATGGCGTACCGCCTCAGACCACAGCTTCTGTTCGACGAACCAATGACTGGCTAATTCATGTAGCTGTTTGCGATTAATAGCGTTGTTCTGCTGCAGCATGGTCCGAAGATTTTCCTGCAACAGAGGATGGTAGCGGAACCAGTAGCCTTGTTCGTCAAGGGCTGACAAAAAAAGGTTGTGTCGCTCAATCCATGCCAGCATTGCTTGGCTGTCATCTCGTCCTGTCACTGCATTGCATAGTTCGGCATTTAACCGACTGAGGAAGGACGTTTTCACCAGGAAATCAAGCACCGCTTCCGGCAGCGGGTCCAGGACCACCTCTTTAAGATAGCGGGCAATGGACCGTGTTCCTCCATGCATATTGCGCAGCAGATGCTCGGGATCATGCTGTAATTCTGCGGACAATGAAGCGATCTTCATCCCTGCGATCCAGCCCTCAGTCACGGACTGCAGCCGCTGTGCATGGTGGTTGCTGAGGGGTAACGCAATCGTGCGGCTAAAATAGTGTTTCGTTTCTTCGAGCGTGAATTGCAGGTCTCGATCATAGATTTCCACCAGTTGGTCCTGGGCCTGCAGCTGGCTCAGCGCAAGATTGGGGTGGAAACGGCTGCCAATGATCAGATGCAAGGCGGCAGGCGCATGCTTGAGTAAATACCCCAGCGCTTCATAGACCCCACGATCGTTAATCACGTGGAAGTCGTCGATAATCAGGTATATGTCATGCGGGCAGTAGTGTAGCTGGTTAATGAGCCCGGCCAGCAGCTGCTCGGAGCTGGAGAGCTTCTGTTCTTCCATATCACGCCAGAAATCGGCGTCCCAGTCAGCATAGAGTGGACGCAATGCTTGCAGCAGGTAAGGAATAAACTGCCATACGTCATCATCATCCTCATCGAGGCTCAGCCAGGCGATACGTTCCCCCTGGGCGACCATCTGCTGATGCCATTGCGCCAACAGCGTGGTTTTGCCAAATCCAGCGCCGGCGCAAACGACGCCCAGCCGGCACTGCTGAACGGGATTGAGAAGCTGAAGAAGCCGGGGGCGCTCCAGCAATTGTATCGAGGAGCGAGGCGGGACGAATTTGGTCAGGATTAGCGGCAAGCCTCGCGTCAGCCGCAATGGCCCGGAGACCAGTGATGGTGATTGGCGACTTTCAAAATCCGATGGCTTCATCCGTGGTTATCTACTCGCTTTGTTTTTTTTCAATTGTACGCCAGCCCCCGGGATGACATGGGGCCGCCAAACTTTATAGCTACACAAAATTTAGAAAGTTTGACCTCAAGCATGAAAACCCCCACCTACCCCCCCATGAAGGTGGCTTCGCACTCCCTTTAACCGCTCGTAGATTCATTGCATGGGTGTGGCCAGGGTTATCCGCCCTGTCTGTTGGCCCCGCCTGGGTGACCTTTATTGAGGAGAATTAAATCATGCTCAGCAAACAGGCGTTATTGCAGGCTTACCGCAAGATGCGGGAGATCAGGACCTTTGAAGAGCGGTTGCATCAGGAAAATACCAGCGGTGATATTCCCGGCTTCATTCACCTTTACACCGGTGAGGAGGCCATCGCGGTGGGGGTCTGCGAAAATTTAACGAGCGCAGATTTTATTGGTTCAACACACCGTGGACATGGCCACTGTATTGCTAAAGGGTGTGACATTCACGGCATGATGGCCGAAATATTCGGTAAGGACAGCGGGTTATGTCGCGGTAAGGGTGGGTCGATGCACATTGCCGATCTGTCGAAAGGAATGCTGGGAGCGAACGCTATCGTTGGGGGAGCCCCTCCCCTGGCCATCGGCGCCGCGCTAACGGCAAAGACGCTAAAAACCGGCAACGTCGGTGTCTCTTTTACGGGCGATGGGGGTTCTAATCAGGGCCTGGTCTTTGAAGCCATCAATATGGCCGTCGTGCTCCAGCTTCCGGCCGTCTTTATTTTCGAGAACAACGGTTACGGCGAAGGGACCGGTCATGACTACGCCGTGGGTGGGCGTGATATCGCCCGACGTGCCGCTGGCTTCGGCCTGCCGGCAGTGACCGTTGATGGCACCGATTTCTTTGCCGTTTATGAGGCCACTTCAGAGGCGGTCAAACGTGCGCGAGAAGGCGGTGGCCCAAGCGTCATTGAGGCCAAAGCCTTCCGCTGGCACGGTCATTTTGAGGGGGATCCCGCGCTATACCGCGCGGAAGGTGAAGTGCAACGCCTGCGTGAACAACATGATCCGCTGAAGATTTTCACCGCTAAGGTCAAACAGCATATCACCCCGGAAGAACTGGCGGCGATTGACGAGGAAGTAGAAGCCCTTGTCAACGATGCGGTATTGAAGGCCCGCGCCGCTGCCTATCCGGCTCCGGAAGACCTGCTGACAGACGTTTATGTCTCATACTGAGGGTGATAACTATGGCGATTAAAACCTATCGTGAAGCGGTCAAGGAAGCCCTGGCTCAGGAAATGGAACGCGATGAACGCGTGGTGCTCATCGGTGAAGATTTGCGTGGCGGTCATGGCGGAAATGCGCCCGAAGAGGCGAAGATAGAAGCCTTTGGCGGTGTGCTCGGCGTCACTAAAGGGCTGTGGACGCAGTTCGGCTCCGGTCGGGTGATCGACACGCCCATTACCGAGTCGGCCATCATCGGTATGGCGGCGGGCGCCGCAGCGACGGGTCTGCGGCCGGTCGCGGAATTGATGTTCATGGATTTTTTTGGCGTGAGTCACGATGCGCTGTACAACCAGGCGGCCAAGTTCCGCTACATGTTTGGTGGCAAAGCCAGAGCCCCGCTGGTGATGCGAGGGATGATCGGCGCGGGGTTTTCCGCCGCGGCCCAGCATTCACAGTCACCCTATAATATCTTTGCCACCACGCCAGGGCTGAAGGTGGTGGTGCCCTCGACGCCTTATGACGTCAAAGGTCTGTTAATCCAGTCAATTCGCGACGACGACCCGGTGGTTTTCTGCGAGCATAAAATGCTGTACGACCTCAAGGGCGAGGTACCGGACGAGAGCTATACCATCCCGCTAGGTGTAGCCAACTATACCCGCGAAGGAGAAGACGTCACCATCATTGCGTTGTCGGCAATGGTGCATAAAGCCAATCAGGTGGCGGACAAACTGGCCAGAGAGGGGATCTCGGTCGAGGTGGTCGACCCGCGGACCATTTCGCCGCTGGATGAGGAAGGGATTCTGGAATCGGTGGCGTCCACGGGGCGGGTAGTGATTGTCGACGAATCCGCGGCACGCTTCGGTTTTGCGCATGATGTCGCGGCGCTGATCGCGTCCCAGGCATTCCATTTCCTCAAAGCGCCCGTTCTGCTGGTGACGCCGCCACACACGCCGGTCCCGTTCTCCCCTGCTCTCGAAAAACTCTGGATCCCTGGCGTAGAACGTATCGAAGCCGCCGTCCGTCAAGTGCTGGAGGATTAACCTATGAGCGAAATCAAGACGCTTGAAATGCCAAAGTGGGGGCTTTCCATGGAAGAAGGCTTGCTCGCTCGGTGGGCAATCCAGGAGGGTGACAGCTTCACCCCAGGGCAGGAAATCTGTGAGATTGAAACCAGTAAAATCGTCAATGTGCTGGAGGCCCCCTTTGCCGGTACGTTACGTCGGATACTCGCCCGAGAGGGTGAGACGCTTCAGGTAGGCGCCGTGCTGGCCCTGGCGGCTGACGCTTCGGTCAGCGATGCTGACCTGGACGAATTCGCTGCCACTCTGGCTACGGCGAAACCCGCAGCCCCTGGCACGGAGGCTGCCGCGCCGGACGTAGCGGCACAGGCAGGCGCTAAGCCACCTTCCGTTGTTTCGCCGCCATCCAACAGCCCCGAGCCCCCCGTTGGGCAGACCGACATCCCCATCAGTCTGCAAGGCGTGACCGATGTGACTCAGGTTAATGCCACGCCCCATGCGTTACGACTCTCTGCCCGCTGGGGTGTCGACCTGAAAAAAGTCCGCGGCAGCGGGCGCGGGGATCGTATCTCAGTTTCTGATCTGGAAAGCGCGATCCTTGCCGCCGGCGGTCGCCTGGCCTCTCCGACGCCCCCTGTTCGTCGCAGCAAAGCGCCCCGCTCGCATGCCGATGACAGCCAGGTATCGGCCACCCCGCTGGCGCGCCGTCTGGCCGGCAAGCTGGGTATCAACTTG
Source organism: Klebsiella sp. 2019SCSN059 (assembly GCF_021739525.1). Taxonomy (NCBI): domain Bacteria; kingdom Pseudomonadati; phylum Pseudomonadota; class Gammaproteobacteria; order Enterobacterales; family Enterobacteriaceae; genus Klebsiella; species Klebsiella sp. 2019SCSN059. The sequence continues at coordinate 20,125 of NZ_JAKKOM010000049.1, forward strand.
CATGACTGCCGAAGCAGCGGTTCACGCGGCCGGGTGAGTCGCGATGATGTGCTGGCCGCGGCGTTGTTACTCGACGAGCACCCGCAGACCAGCCCGGTACAGGAGAGTACCCCGGTACCCTATGAAAGCATCCCCATGTCCGGTATGCGCCGGGCTATCGCCTCTCGCCTGCAAACGTCCAAGCAACAGTCTCCCCATTTCCGTTTGAGCGTCGATCTCGATCTGGAAAGACTGTTAGCGCTACGTCAGGAAATTAACCGCGAAGTACCCGGCGTCAAGATTTCGGTTAATGACCTGCTGGTGAAGGCCTGCGCCCTGGCGCTGGTGGCCGTGCCTGACGTCAACATTCAGTTTGATGAAGCGACACAAAGTATCCGCCGCTTTGCGGATGCCGACATTTCAGTGGCCGTTGCGCTGCCTGCCGGGCTAATTACCCCTATTGTTCGCTCGGCGAACCGGAAATCAATTAGCGACATATCGAACGAAATTCACTCGCTGGTGACCAGGGCCAAAGCGGGCACGCTGAAGCCGGAAGAGTTCCAGGGGGGGACCTTTAGCGTGTCAAATCTGGGGATGCTCGGCGTCCGGCAGTTTGACGCCATCATCAATCCACCGCAAAGCGCAATCCTCGCCATTGGCGCCGGCGAAATGCGGGCGGTAGTACGCGACGGGCAAATCGTCGCGCGCCAGCAAATGACGGTATCGCTATCCTGCGATCACCGGGTTATCGATGGCGCGGCAGGTGCGGCTTTTCTCCGGGAACTCAGGCGACTGACGGAAACCCCAACCTTGATGTTTATCCAGGAGACGAGCTATGCACGATAAATACGATGTGCTGATCATCGGCGGTGGTCCTGGGGGATATGTGGCCGCCATCCGTGCCGGCCAGCTAGGGCTTCGTACCGCATTAGTGGAAAAACAACATCTGGGCGGCATCTGCCTGAACTGGGGATGCATTCCAACCAAGGCGCTGTTGCATGGCGCTGAGGTCGCGCACAGTATCACCCATGCCAGTCAGCTGGGCATCAGCGTGGGTGAGGTGAACATCGATCTGCAGAAACTGGTGCAGTTTAGCCGTACCGTATCGCAACAGCTCACCGGCGGGGTGGCGTACCTGTTGAAGAAAAATGGCGTGCAGGTCATTGATGGCACCGCGCGGCTGCGCGGCAAGGGGCAAATAACGGTCGAGGATGCCCGGGGGGAGACGCGCGATTACCGGGCCGATCACGTGATCCTGGCCACGGGCGCCCGACCACGCGCATTACCAGGCATCGCGCCAGATGGCGAATATATCTGGACCTATTTCGAGGCGCTGCGGCCTAAGCTATTGCCCAGGTCGCTATTAATCATCGGTTCAGGGGCGATTGGCGTCGAGTTCGCCAGCCTTTATAACGATCTGGGCTGTAAGGTGACGCTGGTCGAGCTAGCGTCGCAGATTTTGCCAGTGGAAGATGCCGAGGTGTCTGCAGCAGTGCGTAAGTCATTCGAAAAACGCGGTATTCAGGTCCATACCCAGACTCTGGTGACGCAAGTACAGCTCACCGGGAGCGGGGTGCGCTGCACCATGAAAAACACCGGCGCCGAATATTCTCAGGACGTCGAACGTGTGCTGCTGGCGGTCGGCGTACAGCCGAATATTGAAGATCTGGGGCTGGAAACGCTGGGCGTCGAGTTAGACCGCGGTTTTATCAAGACGGACACCGCTTGTCGCACTAACGTATTCGGGCTGTATGCCATCGGCGATGTAGCCGGCCCGCCGTGCCTGGCGCACAAGGCCAGCCACGAAGGCGTGATCTGCGTTGAGACACTGGCTGGTGTCGAAGGCGCCCACCCGCTTGATCGCGACTATGTGCCCGGTTGCACGTATGCCCGGCCCCAGGTTGCCAGTCTGGGCTTGACGGAATCGACGGCCCTGGCCAGGGGACGGCCCGTCAGGATCGGTAAGTTCTCCTGGCAGAATAATGGTAAGGCGCTGGCCAGCGGCGAGACAGAGGGTTTTGTGAAGACGATTTTCGATGCTGAAACCGGCGAGTTGCTGGGCGCGCATATGGTTGGCGCACAGGTCACGGAACTGATCCAGGGGTTTGGCATCGCCCGTCACCTGGAGGCCACAGATGAAAGTCTCCTGTCGATGATCTTCGCGCATCCAACACTTTCCGAAGCGATGCATGAATCCATCCTCGCGGCCTGCGATCAACCATTGCATCAATAAGAAATAAGGGAGGCGATAGCTGCGCGATACGGAGTACGTTGCCCGTTATCCCTCCCGCACGCCCCGGCAGAAGATCCACCAGAACGGTTACGGCAGGATCTATTGATCTGAAACGCTAAACGCCAGGCGTAAATTCTGTATGTTTAGTAGACAACTCAACGACAGGAGGAGCGCTCTATGACACAGCACGAACGGTTTTGCCAGGCCTGCGGAATGCCGATGTCCGCACCCGATGCGCAAGGGGCCAGCGATAAATATTGCGCGTATTGCAGCGACAGCGACGGTAATCTGAAATCCTGGGAAGAGGCCGTATCCGGTCTGGCGGCTTTTCTCGACTCCTGGCAAAAGGTGGGCGTAGCGGAATCACGGAAACGGGCAAAACGTTACCTGACGGCGATGCCTGCCTGGGCGCACAAAGCGGACGAGTAATTTGCCCGGGCGGCGGGAAGAAATCATTCCGGGGGACAGACCGCCATGCCGACAACGATGCTATAACGTTTTTGTACGCCATCCGGACGGGAATAAATGCGCGTTTGTGGATGGCGACCTGCAGGCAGGAGCATGGATGGGTTCTTCATGCGGATGAAATAAACGCCTGGCGTTCTCCCCCTTGTCAGGATGCGTTATTGCCTGGTTTTTTAAGGGTTCGGTTTCTGTATTTAACCCGGCACTTTTCACGTTATACAACATATTGATGTGATGAATCTCTCATTTCAACGACACCAACTGGACAGTAAGTTATCGCGTGTGTTAGTTATTTAATCACGCAAGAGAACAGATTTAATTTAAACAAAAGTTAAACCTTTCTCACTTTGCTAAAAAATTGCATTGATAATGCTTTGGATTCCCGAACCATTATCAAAAGGGTATGTGAACAGAAAGCCCTCAGAGACGCGAGTCTCTGAGGGCTTTTTTTTGTTTTTTATCTCAGGAGTAAATAAATGTCTAAAGAACGTCGTCTCTCAAGAATATTCGCAAAAGATGGTAAATCCGTGACCTTAGCGCTGGATGGCTACTATTTTTCCACGAAAACAAATGGTATTGATAATACGATAAATCAGCTCCCTGCTCTGGTGGAACACGGCCTGGATTGCGCGCTCGTCACGTACGGCATGTTGAAGAATTATCGTGAAGCGCTGAACAGCGTTCCCGTTGTGTTACGCGTCGACAGCACGGTCAGTATCTTTGACAATACCGTTCCCGATACTACCCCCGTTTTTTCCGTCGAAGATGCGCTTAAAGTCGCTGCCGAGGGAGTGGTCTGCATGACCTTCCCCGGCGCCTTCAATGGGCTTTGTTGAATAAATAAGATTTCGTGCGAACGACCCTGTAGCTGGCTGGATTTTCAGGCAATACGCACGCTTTC
>NZ_JAKKOM010000004.1:0-285776 GCF_021739525.1 Klebsiella sp. 2019SCSN059
GGAACGGTCTGCGTTGTCGGGAAGATGCGTGATCTGATCCTTCAACTCAGCAAAAGTTCGATTTATTCAACAAAGCCACGGGCAAGCTCAGGCCTTCAAGTCCAGAACGACATGGCTGAATGTTTGATAGGTTTTTTCATCTGGCGCAGGCGGAATTTTGGCGACTTTCAGCGCGGACATCACCTGCGCGCAGAATGGCCGATCGCCGTTCTCGACCGCCGGATCCTGCACCGTCCCGTCACGCTGCAGGGTAAAGCGCACCGAGCATTTTTGCCCTTGCCAGGAGTCCGGCTGGTCTATGTTAGCGAAGATAGCCGCCTGGATCCGCGCCAGATAGCGTGAGGCATTGGCCTGCGGTGACGTATCGGCACCCGTTTGATAATCGCGAAGTATCTTATCCACTTCTGCCGATATTTGAGCGTCTTCAGCGCTGTCCGGCGCAGAAGCATGACCCGAACAGGCGGAAAGGAGTAAAGAGAGGGTGCAAACGAGCACGGCGTTAATTTTCACGGACATGGTAAGCCTCCTTGCTGGTGGTGAAACATTTCGTGTACGAGGCGGTTATCCTCTGTTATTCCGCGAGATTATTCAAACGTTGAACGCATGGCGCTCGCTTTAAGTGACACTGTCACACATTTTGGGCTTTCGTCGCGGACGGTTAGGCCATCCAGTCGCGAATCAGGTCACCGTATAGCCGTTCTGCCTCCGCCAGCCGGCTGAGCAGGCAGTACTCGTCGGTTTGATGAGCCATCGACGGCTCCCCGGGGCCGAGAATAATACAGGGCGGGTCGCCCAGGGCAGGCAGCAGCAGCGAGGCGTCGGTAAAGTAGGGCACCACGCGCGGCGTAATCGGCTCAGCGTGCAGCGGCTGACAGCGTTGGTAAACCTGCTTAATCCATGCATGATCCTCCCGGCTCAGGACCGCAGGCAGGTCGACCAGCGTGGTGACCGTAACGCTTTCGCCCAACAGCGTCGTCAAGCGCTCCCGGATAGCGGCGTGCTGTAAATTGGGCGCGCTGCGGATATCGACATCAAAACGCGTGCGGTCCGGTACGGAATTAATATTGAGTCCGCCCTCTATGCGTCCGACGTTGAGGGTGGGTTGCTTCATCAGGGGATGCGGCGCGCCCGGCGAAAAATGCTGGATCTTACCCAGCGCATCCGCCGCAAGATAGATAGCATTGATCCCCAGCTCCGGCATCGCGCCGTGGGCGGTTTTTCCCCGCGTTTCGCAGCGTAGCCAGAGGGCGCCTTTATGGCCGATAACCGGGTAGTTGGCGGTGGGCTCACCGACGATCAGCGCGCCCACCTCTGGCAACGTATCGGAGGCGATCAGCGCCCGCGCGCCGTCGCAGCCGGTCTCTTCTCCGCCGGTGATCAGCAATAGTGCGCCGCGCCCGGCGCGAATCGTTTGCCGCTGATGAACGCAGGCGACGGCAAATGCCGCTATCGCCGCTTTCATATCGCTCGACCCGCGTCCATAAAGACGCCCGTCTTCCATCTGCGCACCGAAAGGATCGTACTGCCAGCGGGCATTTCCCAGCGGGACGGTATCCAGATGTCCGGTAAAAGCCAGCGGTTTACCGCTCTTCGACCCGGGCAGCCTGGCGATAAGATTGCAGCGTCCCTCGCCGAATGACGACAGCGACACCTCAAAACCGCTATCGGCAAGCCAGTCGGCGAAGAACCGCATGCAATCGGCTTCGCTGCCCGGCGGGTTGATGGTGTTAAAGCCCAGCAGTTGCCGGGCGAGCTCAAGGGTAGCGGTCATCAGCGGCGTTCCGTCAGCCAGTCGAGGCAGTTAATCCACAGCTGGCGATAGCCGGGCCATTTGGCAAACTCTTCCGGCAGCCAGTGTGCCGACATGTCGCTGGTCCACACCAGCGAGCGCCCCCGCTGATATTCGCGAATGGCCAGCAGAGGATGATCGGTACCGGCCACGGTCGCCAGCAGTTTACCTTCCGGATGCATTTCAACCTCGTTATAGCCCAGCAGCCACGGCCATTCGCCAGGAATATCGTTAAACAGGGGGTGAGATCCCGCCACTTCAGCAAAGCAGCCTTCCGGGGTTTCAATGCGATCGTCCCAGGCCAGGCAGCGAACCGGCAGCACTTTCTCCACCGCGGTATTACGGTAGCGTGCGCCGCCGTTGATCCCCTGGAAGCTGTAATAGCCGCCGATCATCATCAGCGCCCCCCCGCCGGCCACGTAATCATGCAGGAGCGTTAGACGGTTGGCGGTGCGGCGGCTCTTCAGCCAGGTGTCCGGATGCAGCAGCAGCGTATTGGCGCCGATATCCGAAAGGATGATCGCATCCCAGTATTCCAGCGCTTCCAGCGTCAGCGGAAAGTCGGTCGCCGCCGCGTGGGCGGGCATATAGGTAATGGCATAGGGACTGTCGGCGAGCGCGGCCAGAAAATCCGTTGCGCCGGTGTGCCAGGTGGCGGTGGCAAACTGGTCGAAGCCTTTAACGTGCGTTGAGGTGCTGGTCCAGGACTCACCGACCAGTAAGATTTTTTTCTGCATGATGACGTTTCCTTTTATCCGCCAAAGACCCGCTGGGGGTTTCCAATCATTAAGGTTTCAAGCTGTTCGCCGCTGACGCCGTGGCGCCGCAGACGCGGAACAAAATGCTTGAGTATGTAGCCGTAACCGTGGCCGCCGTAGCGGGTGAGCATGGTTTTCAGGAAGACATCCTGCGACAACAGAATGTGCTGGATATAGCCGTCGTCAATTAACTCGCGGATCGCGCGGGCGTTCTCCTCGTCGGAGGGCGACTGCGCTGACTCGTCGGCGTAGTAATAGCTCATGCCAATCATGTCGTATTCGAGGAATGCTCCGCGCTGGGCCAGTTCGCGCTGGTAGCGCTTATCGGCAAAGCTGGGGTTCATATGGCACAGCACGGTATGGCGTAAATCGGCGCCTTCCTGCTCGAGAATATCCAGCACCCGATGACCCAGCCGCTCCCAGCCCGGCAGATGGACCTCGATCGGCACGCCGGTCGCGGCGCTGGCCCGACCCGCAGCGCGCAGGGATTTCTCCTCATCCGGCGTAAAACGGCTGGAGATACCGATTTCGCCGATAAGCCCGGCGAGTACCTCCGGTTTCTCCTCCGCGCCGCCAAGATCGTAAATCAGCCGTTCGGTCAGCTGTTCAACGCTGCTGGTCCTTACCCACTCGGGGTGCGAGGGCTCCAGATAGAGGCCGGTACCCATAATAATGTTCAGACCGGTCAGACGCGCGATGCGCGCCAGCGCTTTCGGATCGCGGCCAATACCGATATTGGTCGGGTCGACCACGGTTTCGCCGCCAAGGGCGCGATATTTAGTGAGTTCCTCAATCGCAACGTCGACATCAAACAGCTGACAGTTATCGCGGCTCATCAACGGATTCAGCGACAGTTCGCCAAGGTTTTCCATTTTCACCGGCATTTCGGCAAGATGGCGATCGCTACAGCAGCAGGGCGGCACCCATTTGCCGGAGGCATCCAGCAGAATATGCTCATGCATCAGGGTGACGCCCATTTCGTTAATCGGCAGCGGGCCAAGCACTGTCATCACGTAACCGCTGCTGACGCCAACCGGCAGCGGTGAGGGATGACGAAAAATTGATCCGTTCATCAGCTATCCTTTTGCCGCGGAGCGCGTGGGGTTGAGAATGCGGGTGTTCAGCCAGATAGCCAGCAGGATAATGGTGCCGGTAGCTATCTGGGTGTAAAACGGCGAAATATGCGACAGGATCAGCCCGTTCTGAATGACCGCAATCGACAGCGCGCCCAGCAGCGTGCCGATAATGGTACCGAAGCCGCCAAACAGGCTGGTACTGCCGAGCACCACGGCGGCAATAACCTGCAGTTCAAAGCCTTCGCCCTGGTTGGAGGAGCCGCTGCCGAGGCGAGCGGTAATGATCATTCCCGCCAGCGCGGCGGCCATGCCGCTGAGGATATAGACCTTCATCGTGACGGCTTTGGTGTTAATCCCGCTGCGTCGCGCGCCTTCGGCGTTGGCGCCGATAGCGGTCACATAGCGACCAAAACGCATGTGATTAAGAACGATATGCCCGATCAGCAGAATCAGAATGCCGAGCAGCGCGGGCATGGGGATACCGACAACCCACGCGCGTCCGATAAAGGTAAACAGGCTGTCAGCCGGAACCGGAATCGAATAACCCTGAGTGATCAGCAGCGCGATGCCGCGAACCACAGCCAGAGTGGCGAGGGTGACGATAAACGCCGGAATCCCTTCATAGGCAATAAAGAAGCCGTTGATGGCGCCCACCAATCCGCCGAGCAGCAGGCCGCCGAGCAGTACCACCGGCCACGGCAGCCCCCAGCTATTCAGGGCGATAGCGGAGAGTGCGCCGACCAGCGCCAGGGTAGAGCCCACCGACAGATCGATACCGCCGGTGGTAATCACCAGGGTCATCGCCGTCGCGACGATCAGCAGCGGGGCGCTCTGACGGATGATATTCAGCCAGTTGGTGCCGGTGAGAAAGTTGCTGGTGATCAGCGAAAACACCACGCAGCAGAAGACGAAAAAGAGCGCGATGCTGACTACGCCTGAGTGGTTATGCAGCAGGCGGCGCGGCAGCGAATGCTGGATCATGCGGGAGCTGCTTAAGTTCATGATACTCATCCTGTTACCTCAATGTGCAGCCGCAGAGCGGGCGGTGAATTTTTCGCCCACAATCAGGTTAACGATATCGTTCAGGCTGGTGTCGGACACCCGTCTGTCAGCGACATTGGTACCTTCATACATCACCATGATCCGGTCACACACCAGGAACAGGTCCTGCAGGCGGTGGGTAATCAGAATCACGCTCACCCCGCGAGCGGAAACGCGGCGAATGAGTTCCAGCACCGCTTCGACCTCCGCGACGGCCAGCGCGGCGGTGGGTTCATCCATAATCAGCACTTTCGGGTCAAAGGCCGCCGCGCGGGCGATGGCAATAGCCTGGCGCTGGCCGCCGGAGAGATTTCGCACCAGCAGGCGGGTATCCGGAATAGAGATCCCCAGCCCTTTAAGCATCTCTCTGGCATCGGCGTGCATTTTGGCCTCGTCGAGAAAGGGAATACCGAGGACCGATTTCATCGGCTCACGGCCCATAAACAGATTGCCCGCGACGTCGACCGTGTCGCAGAGCGACAGATCCTGATAGACCATCTCGATATGGCAGCGGCGCGAATCGGCCGGATTGGTAAACTGCTGCTGTTCACCGTCGATACGAATCGTGCCGCTGGAGGGGATCACCGCGCCAGAGAGCACTTTGGTGAGGGTGGATTTCCCCGCGCCGTTATCGCCCACTAAACCCAGCACTTCGCCCGGGGCCAACTCGAGGTTAACGCCGCGCAATGAACGTATCGACCCGTAGGTCTTGGTGATATTGATCATCTCCACCCTTGGCGGGGTAGTTTGTGGCTGCTGCATCTGATAACTCCCATCGCTATTGCCGGGAAAATGTTCGCCATCCTGCGGGAGAGACTCTATCCGACACGGTTTACAATCTAGTAAACCGGTTTACCTGCGGAACAGAGCCCTCGCCAGTACAGTCAGGACAAACGCTATGTAAGATATTTGTTCGCCAGTAAGAACACTGCAGCATCCGTGCCAGGGCAGGAACAACACAGCAGCCCTGTAACTTAACCTTATGTATTCAATAGATTTTATTGATTACAATCCGGTAAACCGGTTTACTGATTATAGTGAATAAATTGTTAATTGTTCGTTTTTTGCGCCAAAAACGGGCGCTTTTGCGTCATTATGGGACATGCTTAACAGATCTTGATCGAGTCGCGACCAATCCATTCAACCGGCAGGCGGGTTTCCGCTGGGATATCCGGATCGTCGTTTAGCAGGCGCATCATGATGTGCACCGCGGTGCGCCCCAGTTCCCGGGCGGGCTGGCGGATAGTGGAGATCCGCGGCTGGGTAAAATCGGCGTAATTGGCGTCATCGAAGCCGACTAGCGAAAGCGCCTCCGGCGCCTGGAGCCCGCTGGCGCGTAGACCGTCAAGCAGACCGAGCACCAGATAGTCGCTGGCCGCGAAGACGGCGGTAGGGCGAACCGGTTGGCTGAAGAGGTGCCGCAGCGCCTGCTGGCCAAACTCGCGCTGATAGTCGCCGTACATCACCCATTCGGGCGGCCAGCTCAGGCCGGCTTGCTCCATCGCGGTGCAAAAACCCTGATAGCGCTCACGGACGCTCATCAGTTTGTCCGGGCCGCCGACGAAAGCGATATGACGATGCCCGGCGGCGATCAGTTTTTCGGTGGCGATGCGCCCGCCCTGAACGTTATCAGCAAACACTTTTGGAACCTGACTCCCGGGAATATCTTCATCCAGCAGGACAATGCGTTCGTGACGCTGGATCTCCTTGCGCAGCAGGCCGTTATCGGGGCGGTTGGTGGTGAACAGCAGGCCGTCTACCTGGCAGGTATCCAGCCAGCGGATGAACTGGCACTCTTTTTCCGGGTTGTTGCGGGTGATACACAACACCAGGCTGTAGCCGCTGGCAGAAGCGGCCTCTTCGGCAGCGTCGGCCAGCTCGGCAAAGAAGGGGTTGGTAATGTCGGGGAGCACCAGGCCAAGCGTCTCGCTGCCGCCTTTGCTCAGACGGCGCGCCAGGCTATTGCCGCGATAGTCCAGTTCGCGAATGGCGGTTTCGATACGGTCGATGGTGTCCTGCGGCAGCACAATACTGTTGTTCATATAGCGCGACAGGGTCGCTTTCGACAGTCCCGCCAGCTTTGCCACATCAGATAACAATACGCGTTTTATACTCATTTCCTGCGCCATCTCTGCCAGAATCGGCTATCTGTAACATAGTTAAGCGCGGTGGATACAGCAATTTCTCTGTGCGTAATAACCGAAAATAAATGCTTGACAAATTTTAATCAGCAGAGAATTGTATAGACAGTTTACCGCATCATCCGGGAAGTCATTCCCAAACCCGTTTAAGTCATTCCAGTCGCGCACCGACACGGACCGGTTGCCGGGATGACATTAAGCAGGTATCCGCCGAACGATCGATGATTGTTCTGGCCATATAGACGATATTTGCCCGCCAAAAAAACAATCCTTCTGCGTTCGCATGCGGCGCGGAACTCTGCTGGCTATCAACTATTCCCGACGAGGATACTGATGATGTTATTTCACACCGGAAAACTGCGTTTACTTGCTGTCGCCACGACCATGCTGGCATCGATGAGTTTTATTTCTGCCGCCAGCGCTGCCGGTCCGACTTATGCGCTGGTGCAAATCAATCAGCAGGCGCTGTTCTTTAATTTGATGAATAAAGGCGCGCAGGATGCGGCTAAGGCCAGCGGCAAGGATTTAGTTATTTTCAATTCTAACGATAATCCCGTGGCGCAAAACGACGCGATAGAAAACTATATTCAGCAAGGCGTTAAAGGCATTCTGGTCGCCGCTATCGACGTTAACGGAATTATGCCAGCGGTAAAAGAAGCCGCCGCCGCTAACATTCCGGTGATTGCGATTGATGCCGTATTACCGGCCGGACCACAGGCGGCCCAGGTCGGCGTGGACAATATTGAAGGCGGCAGAATTATTGGTAAATATTTTGTGGACTACGTGCAGAAAGAGATGGATGGCAAGGCGAGGGTGGGGATTGTCGGCGCGCTGAATTCGGCCATCCAGAACCAGCGGCAGAAAGGGTTCGAAGAGACGCTGAAAAGCAATCCGAACATTACCATCGCTAACGTGGTCGACGGGCAGAACGTGCAGGATAAAGCGATGACCGCGGCGGAAAACCTGATCACCGGCAACCCGGATCTGACAGCAATCTATGCCACCGGCGAACCCGCGCTGCTCGGCGCTATCGCCGCCGTAGAAAACCAGGGGCGGCAGAAGGATATTAAAGTGTTTGGCTGGGATCTGACGGCGAAGGCGATTTCCGGTATTGACGGCGGCTACGTAACCGCCGTCCTGCAGCAGGATCCGGAAAAGATGGGCGCCGAAGCCCTGAATGCGCTGAACAGCATCACGTCGGGAAAAACCGTGCCGAAAACCATTCTGGTTCCGGCGACGGTGGTGACCAAAGCGAACGTAGATGCTTACCGTCCGCTGTTTAAGTAGGTCAACGCGCGCCGTCCTGGGTTAACAGGGCGGCGAGCTCATGGCTGCCGGGAAACGCGCTGAGCGTTCCCCGGCGGCTAACGGTTATGGCGGCAGCGCGGCTGGCGTGCGCTAGCGCCAGGTCATCCGGCGCGACGCCGCGCAGCAGGGCGGAGGCCAGCATGACGGCGAGGAACGTATCGCCTGCGCCGGTCGTATCGAGCGCCTCGGCGGGCACGGCGGGACAAAACTGGCGCTGTCCCGCCTGAACCAGCCAGGCGCCAGCGGCGCCCTGGGTTATCACCAAGGTTTTCACCCCATAGGGCTGAAGCAGCTCGGCCTCGGATTCATTGACTACCGCGATGTCGATGAGCGGCCACAGATGGCAAAAGTCAGGATTGACGGGCGAGGGGTTGAACACCGTCGTCATGCCGAGATTTTTGGCGTACTGGAACAGCGCCCGGGTTTTATCGAGTGAGAAATTGCCCTGCTGTAGCAGAATATCGCCGGCAACGGCGTCCGCCATATGCGGAATAATGTCCTCAAGGCTGAATGCGTCGGCAGCCGCCGTCGTGGTAATGATGGCATTGTCGCCATCAGCGCTATTTAAAATAATCGAGGTGTCGCTATGTTGATTGAAAGGGTCGTCGGGAAGTAAGGTCAGTGGTTCATTTTTTATCTGCTGGCGGATCCAGGCGCCGTTGCTGTCATTTCCTGTGGCGGCAATTAAACGCGTCTCTATTCCACAGCGGGATAATATAATCGCCTGATTCGCGCCTTTACCGCCGATATCCTGCGAAACTTTAACGCCGTGAATGGAAGTGCCTTTTTTCGGTATATCCGGAATGGACCAGGTTTCATCGACGGCAATATTACCGGTAACGTAAACACGCATAGTGTTCCCTTAACAGGATGGATAAGATGGTTGCTATCTCAGCAGAAAAAACCAATGCAATACAAGCTATTTTTTCACGAAACAAAGCTGTTATTGGTGTTATTCATTGCGATCCTTTTCCTGGCGCACCTAAATATCGAGGAAAATCAGTCTCCGATATTGTTGAGCGTGCGCTTCGCGATGCTGAAAATTATATTTCAGGCGGTGTTCATGGTTTGATTATTGAAAACCACGGCGATATTCCGTTTTCCAAACCTGAGGACATCGGCCATGAAACCTCCGCGCTGATGGCGGTCATTACCGAGAAAGTTCGTGAACGGTTTGCTGTCCCGCTGGGTATTAACGTCCTGGCTAACGCGGCGATCCCGGCGATGGCCATCGCGCTGGCGGGCGGCGCCGATTTCGTCCGCGTCAACCAGTGGGCTAACGCCTATATCGCCAACGAAGGATTTATCGAAGGGGCGGCCGCAAAGGCGCTGCGCTACCGCAGTATGCTGCGCGCTGAGCATATTCGCGTTTTTGCCGATAGCCATGTCAAGCACGGTAGCCATGCCATCGTCGCCGATCGTTCGATTCAGGAGCTGACGCGCGATGTTGATTTCTTCGAGGCCGACGCGGTGATCGCAACCGGCCAGCGCACGGGCGATAGCGCCACAATGGCGGAAATTGACGAGATCCGCGTGGCGACGGCGCTACCGCTCCTGGTGGGCTCCGGGGTAACGCCGGCTAACGTGAGGCAGATCCTCGGGCGGACCCAGGGGGTCATTGTGGCCAGTACGATGAAGGTCGATGGCGTCTGGTGGAACGATGTTGAGCTGGCCCGGGTGAAGCATTTTATGTCGGTCGCTCAGGCCGCGCTGGAGGAAGCCTAATGGAAGCGTTTAGCGAACGCCTGCTGCGCGAACATCAACCGGCGTGGCAGGCGATGCAGCAGCACCCGTTTGTCACTGATATTGAACAGGATCGCCTGCCGACAGCGGTCTTCAACCGCTATCTGGTGTTTGAGGGCAACTTTGTCGCGACGGCCATCGCGATTGTTGCCCTCGGGGTCAGCAAAGCGCCGGGTATTCATCAGCAGCGCTGGCTGATTGGCGTGCTGAATGCCCTGGTTGATACGCAGATCGCGTGGTTTGAGCAGGTGTTGTCAGCGCGACAGATCGATCCCGCTGAGTACCCGGATGATTTGCCCGGGGTACGGCGCTTTCGCGACGGTATGCTGCGAACCGCCCGCGAGGGCAGCTATGAGCAGATCGTGACCCTGATGTTCGGTGCGGAGTGGATGTACTATCGCTGGTGCCGACGGGCGAGCGAACATCGACAGAGCGATGCTGATTTACGACGCTGGGTGGAAATGCACGCGGAGGACGAATTCTACCAGCAGGCGCTCTGGCTAAAGAACGAACTCGACCGTTGCGCCATGGCGCTGAGTGAAAAGGAAAAGCAGGCGCTGTCGGCGCTTTACGGTGAAGTACTGCAGTGGGAAATTGATTTCCATCACGCTGCATACGAGGAATAGCCGCGAGGTGACTCACAGGAGGCGCCGGAAGCGGCGTCTCCTGAAATCTTGCTCGGGTAGTCCGCGTCTTATCCGGGCATTGCCTCTCCAGCCATCGTACGACGAGGGGCCATCATTTCTCTGCATGGCTGGGGGGGCTATGTCCGCTTCCATTTCGTGTCGCCTTGCCGGAATACAGACTTTCCTGCCGTAGCGGGGCAAATATCCTGCACTTTGACGCTTATTGATTATACTTTGATGGTGGCTTGTGCTGCTTCACGCAGTTGACGCGAGGGCGGGTAGCAAACCAGTCCCCTGACATTGGGTCAACAGGTCCGATGATGATGTGATCATGTAACAGTCGAGGAGGTATGGAAAGATGGGATTATTAAGTTTTGTGAAAGAAGCGGGCGAGAAAATATGGGACGCCGTCTCCGGCGACAGTAAAGAAGAGCGGGCCGATAAACTGAAAAAACATATCGATGGTCTTAATCTGCCTGGCGCCGAAAAGGTCAATATTGATGTTGCGGACGATGGCACCGCCACGGTCACTGGCGATGTTGCTTCGCAGGAGGATAAGGAAAAAATTCTGGTAGCGGTCGGGAATGTCACTGGCGTAGGTCAGGTCAGTGACGGCGTTAAGGTGACGCAAAGCGGGGTGGAAAGTCGTTTTTACACGGTCAAATCCGGTGACACCCTGAGCGCTATCTCCAAAGCGATGTATGGCTCTGCCAATGATTATCAACGTATTTTTGAAGCCAATAAACCGATGCTGACGCATCCCGATAAAATCTATCCGGGTCAAGTGCTGATTATCCCGGCGAAGTAGGCCGTTCATTCCACTCAGTAGTAACATCAGTGATGGCAGGGGTACTTGCTTTATACCGTCGTCGGGAGCAGCTGCGGACATCAATTCCTCTCTCAAGGGCAAAAGAGCCAGCAAGCTGGCTCTTGTTTTCCCGGTTCAGGCGCTTACTGTGCGTCAGCCAGCGCCAGCCTGGCCTCTTCCTGCTCGCTGTTTTTACGCTGTTGCTCAAGCTCCAGCGCGCCGCGATGGGAGAGGTAGCAGAACAGGATGCAGCAGACGATCCCGCCCATCAGCAGATAGAACCCGCCGTGCCAGCCCATTTTATCGACCATCACGCCGAACAGGCTGGTGCCTAACGAGGCGCCAAAGATATAGCTCATAAATCCGCGCAGGCCCACGGCTGAACCAACGGCAAAGCTGGGGACGATCTCCATGGTCTGGACCGAGGCCAGAAACTGCGGGACGTAAATCAGGCAGCCCACAATCGCCGCAAATACCGTGACCATCAGCAGTGATTCGCTTTTCCAGTAGCCGATCAGACAGATGAAGATCAGCGCCATGCAGATCATGGCTAACGGCATCCGGCGGCCTTTGAACAACTTGTCGGAAAGCCAGCCGGCCAGCAGGGTTGACGGAATCGCCGCCCATTCAAAAAACAGGAAGGCGACGCTCATCTGCTCTTTAGAAAAATGTTTCACCGTCAGCAGGTAGATTGGCAGCCAGCTGATCATGCCGAAACGCACCATATAGACAAACACATCCACAAGGGAGACATACCAGGCGTTTTTGTTACGCAGGACGTAGGTGCAGAAGATCTGGAATGCGCTCATGTTCTCCGGCGCTTTCTGGGCGTGTTTGGTCTTCAGCACCACTTTCTCTTCCGGCATCATCTCTTCCAGCGAAGGCAGGCCCTCCTCGCGCGGCGAACCTTTACCCAGCACCAGTACGCTGATGGCGAATACCACCGCCACGCAGGCCGGCACAATGTAGCTGGCGCTCTGCCAGTGCTCGGTACCGAGAATCGCAAACGCGGCGCCGACGATCGGGGCGACAATTCCGCCGCCGACGTTATGGGAAATATTCCAGAAAGCTCCTACGCGGCCACGCTCCCGGCGCGGAAACCAGTTCGCGATGGTAATGAAAGAGGGGCCGACCCCCATCCCCTGAAACAGGCCGTTCAGGACAACCAGCGCAGCAAAAACCCAGAATGCGGTGCTGAATCCTAACCCGACGTTGACGATGGCGCACAGTACGAGACCGCAGGCCATAAACACTTTCGGGCTGGCTTTATCCGCGAGGCTGCTCATCACGCCTTTACTGATCCCGTACGCGATGAGCATACAGCTGCTGAGCAAACCGATCTGCGTGGCGCTAAGATCTAACTGTTCTTTCAGATAGGGCGTGGATAAGGTGAAGTTATTGCGCACGATATAGTACGCCAGATATCCCAGAAATACGCTTAGCAGCGCCTGCATACGGTATCGACCATACGTTGCCTGAATTTTCTCAGCAGGAACTGTATTCGCCGACGGCCCTTTTTTTAATAATGATAACATGTCGTCACCTGTATTTTATATTGATGTGAACATCAGGAGCATTCGGCCTGAAGGGTGAAATAAGCGGCCGTAAAATACAAATCGTCGAAATGAGTCAAAACTGACTCAAACTAATGAATTGATGGGTTGATTTTGACTCATATTGAATGAGCGAGAACCTGCGGAATTAATGTTGCGCTGATTTTATGTCCGGCTTGTGCGGACTCTAACAAATTACCCAATCATTATCTGGTAATCTTTAGCGATATTCCCGGGCGCCCGTTTGGCTATTTTTCCGCTCGCGGTGATTAATTCGCCAGCTGTCATAAACGGGTAAGTTTTGTCTCAACGTAATTTTTTCGGTATTTCAATATTTATGAACGGGATCACAAACATGTCTCTTCGTCGGGGCGGGATAGTGAGCAAAATGCTTGCGATGCTGCTGCTGACCGCCTGGCTGAGACCCTGTGCGGCGCAAAGCAATGAGCTGGTGATGGCGACGACATTTTCTCCCAGCGCCACCGTGTGGATTATCGATCGCTGGCAGACGGAGCCGGGGTCAGTGATGATCAGGACGCTCAACCGCACCAGCGCCTCGCTGGAACAGCTGCTTGATACGGCAAATGCCGAAAATGTCGATTTGATCCTGACCTCGTCGCCGATGCTGCTGCAGCATCTTCAGGAGCATCAAAAACTGGCGCCGTTCAGCGGTGCGCCGGCAGTCAGCCAACATCTGGTGCCGGAATCTATCCGCTCCACCTCCGTGGCCGTGGCGATTTCCGGGTTCGGTTTGCTGATTAATCGCCCGGCGCTGATGACACGGCACCTGCCTGCGCCAGCGGACTGGGATGACCTGACCGATCCCCGCTATCAGGGGGCGCTGCTGATGAGCAGTCCGTCGCGTTCGGATACCAACCATCTGATGGTGGAGTCGCTGCTGCAACAAAAGGGCTGGATTAAGGGATGGGCAACGCTGTTGACGAGTGCGGGAAACCTCGTGACCATTTCATCCCGCAGCTTTGGGGTGGCGGATAAGATTAAAAGCGGCCTGGGCGTGGCCGGTCCGGTGATTGATAACTACGCCAATCTGCTGCTGAACGATCCGCACCTGGCTTTTACCTATTTCCCGCAGTCGGCGGTTTCGCCGACCTATGTCGCGGTGCTTAAAAACAGTCAGCACGCCAGCGAGGCGCGGCGGTTTATTCGCTATCTGTTAAGCCCGGAGGGCCAGGCGATCCTCGCCGATGCTAATACCGGGAAATACCCGGTAACGCCCCTGGCGGCGGGCAATCCGCGGGCGGCGCAGCAGGCGGTGCTGATGAATCAACCGCCATTGAACTATCGGCTGATCCTCAAACGCCAGCGCCTGGTGCAACGGATGTTCGATACGGCGATCAGCTTTCGTCTTGCCCAGCTAAAAGATGCCTGGCGAGCACTGCATAGCGCGGAGGCCCGTCTCAAGCGTCCGCTGCCCGAGATTCGCGCGTTGCTGACCCGTGTGCCGGTCGATCCGGCCAGCAGCGAGGATGAAGCCTGGCTGGCTCAGTTCGACAATAAGAGCTTCGCGGAACAGCAGATGATGGAGTGGCAGCTCTGGTTTCTCAACAATCAGCGGCAGGCGATTAATAAACTGGAAGAACTGAAATGATGGGCAGGTCCATGCTGCAACGTCTGCGGCAAATCAGTATCAGTAGCAGCCTGCGCGGGGCTTTTCTGATGGGGGCGCTGCTGACGCTGATTGTCAGCAGCGTCAGCCTCTATTCATGGCATGAGCAAAGTTCGCAGATCCGCTATTCGCTGGATGAGTATTTTCCGCGCATCCATTCGGCTTTTCTGATTGAAGGGAATCTCAACCTGGTGGTCGATCAACTCAATGAATTTCTGCTGGCGCCGAATACCACGGTACGGCTGCAGCTGCGCAACCAGATTATCCAGCATCTGGATAAAATAGAGCGGCTGAGCCAGGGGCTGTCGCCGGCAGAACGCCAGCAGCTGGCGGTGATATTGCAGGACAGCCGCGCGCTGCTGGCGGAACTGGATCGCGTGCTCTACAACATGTTTCTGGTTCGCGAAAAGGTGGGAGAGCTTTCGGCGCGGATCGACTGGCTGCACGATGATTTCACCACCGAGCTGAATTCGCTGGTGCAGGATTTTACCTGGCAACAGGGAACGCTGCTCGATCAGATTGAGGCCCGACAGGGGGATGCGGCGCAGTACCTGAAACGCTCCCGGGAAGTGCAGAATGAACAACAGCAGGTCTATACGCTGGCGCGTATTGAAAATCAGATCGTTGACGACCTGCGCGACAGGCTTAATGAACTGAAATCCGGGAATGATGACGGCATGCTGGTGGAGACGCATATCCGCTATCTGGAAAACCTGAAGAAAACGTCGGATGAAAATATTCGTGCGCTGGATGACTGGCCGAGCACCATTACCCTGCGACAAACGATCGATGAGCTACTGGAAATTGGCATGGTGAAAAATAAGATGCCGAACACCATGCGCGACTACGTTACCGCGCAAAAAGCGCTCGTGGAAGCCAGCCGGGCCAGAGAAGCGACGCTGGGACGCTTCAGAACGCTGCTGGAAGCCCAGCTTGGCAGCAGTCACCAGCAGATGCAGATGTTTAATCAACGTATGGGGCAGATTGTCCGGGTCAGCGGCGGGTTAATCCTGGTGGCGACGCTGCTGGCGCTGCTGCTGGCGTGGGGGCTGAATCATTATTTTATTCGCTCGCGGCTGGTGAAACGCTTTACCGCGCTGAATCAGGCGGTGGTGCAGATTGGTCTGGGCCAGACCAAAGCGACCATTCCGGTTTACGGGCGCGACGAGCTGGGACGTATTGCCGGTTTGCTTCGCCATACCCTGGGTCAGCTTAATGCCCAAAAACAGCAGCTTGAACAGGAGATAGGCGAGCGGAAAGCGATTGAGGCCGATCTGCGTGCCACTCAGGACGAGCTGATCCAGACTGCTAAACTGGCGGTGGTGGGGCAGACGATGACCACCCTGGCGCATGAGATCAATCAGCCGTTGAATGCGCTGTCGATGTATCTTTTTACCGCAGGAAGGGCAATCGAGCAGGGACAGACGGAGCAGGCGCGGACGACGTTAAGCAAAGCGGAAGGGCTGATCAACCGCATTGACGCGATTATCCGCTCCCTGCGTCAGTTTACCCGCCGCGCAGAACTGGAAACAGCGCTGCACCCGGTCGATTTGCGCCAGACATTTACCGTGGCGTGGGAATTGCTGGCGATGCGCCATAAACCTCAGCAGGGGACGCTGCTGATACCGGATGACACCGTCTGGATCCTGGGAGACGAAGTGCGTGTTCATCAGGTGCTGGTGAACGTGCTGTCAAATGCCCTTGATGCTTGTCCGCACGCAGCGCAAATCACCGTGAGCTGGCAAATCCAGGGCGAAAGGCTGTGCGTGTTGATTGCCGATAATGGCCCCGGCTGGCCTGCGGCCTTACTCCCTTCGCTGTTAAAGCCGTTCACTACCAGCAAAGCCGTGGGACTGGGAATAGGGCTTTCGATATGTGTTTCGCTGATGACGCAAATGGAAGGGGCGTTGCGCCTGGCGTCGACGTTTACGCGCAGTGCCTGCGTGGTGCTGGAATTCAATTTGACGGATGTAAAAGATGTTGAGTAATCACTGTTCGATTCTGCTGATTGATGATGATGCCGATGTGCTGGATGCCTATACGCAGCTGCTTGAGCAAGCGGGGTATCACGTCAGTGCCTGTAATAATCCTTTTGATGCGCGGGAGCAGGTGCCGAAGGACTGGCCCGGCATTGTTTTAAGCGATGTCTGCATGCCCGGCTGCTCCGGAATCGATTTAATGACGTTGTTTCATCAGGATGACGATCTGCTGCCGATTCTGCTTATCACCGGTCACGGCGATGTGCCGATGGCGGTGGAGGCGGTGAAAAAAGGGGCCTGGGATTTCCTGCAAAAGCCGATCGATCCGGGCAAGCTGCTCACGCTGGTGGATGCCGCGCTGCGTCAGAGGCAATCGGTGATCGCCCGTCGCCAGTATTGTCAGCAAAAATTACAGGTTGAGCTTATTGGCCGTAGCCAATGGACGGATCGGTATCGCCAGCGCCTTCAGCAGCTGGCAGAGACGGATATTGCGGTATGGCTTTACGGCGAGCCGGGAACCGGCCGCATGACCGGCGCGCGTTACCTGCACCAGTTAGGGCGTCACGCCGAAGGTCCGTTTATCTCCTGCGAACTCAACACGGCTAACGCCCACACGCTGAATGAACTGATCGCGCAAGCCCAGGGCGGGACGCTGGTCTTAAGCCACCTGGAGCATCTGTCTCACGGGCAACAGCATCATCTGGTACAGCTGCAGAGTCATGAGAAACGGCCTTTTCGCCTGATTGGTATCGGTAATGCTTCGCTGGTGGAGCTGGCCGCCAGCAGCCAGATAGTGGCGGAACTCTATTACTGCTTCGCGATGACGCAAATTGGCTGCCAGCCTCTGTCAAAGCGACCTGATGATATCGAGCCGCTGTTTCATCACTATTTGCAAAAAACCTGTCAACGGCTGAATCATCCCGTCCCTGAGGTGGATGCCGGTCTGTTGAAGGGGATGATGCGGCGGGTGTGGCCAAATAACATTCGCGAACTGGCGAACGCCGCCGAGCTGTTTGCGGTGGGGGTATTACCGCTCGCGGAAACGGTGAATCCGCAGATGTTCGTCGGCGAACCGACGCCGCTGGATCGGCGGGTTGAGGAGGTCGAGCGGCAGATCATCACCGAAGCGCTGAATATCCACCAGGGACGTATTAATGAGGTGGCGGAGTATCTGCTGATACCGCGTAAAAAACTCTATCTCAGAATGAAGAAGTATGGCCTGAGTAAAGAGCACTACAAAGGGGTTTAGGCATGGCGCCAGACGATGGTTGATAATATCCTGCATGGTTCCTGTGCCGGAAAATAACGATGTTTTTACGCTAAAGGGGGCAGGGAAGGGTGAACCCTTATGAATACCTGAAATATACTCATGCGCTGCGCGGCCATCTGAGTGGTCAGACGCCGGTCGACAACGTCCTGAATGATTTTGAGTCGGTTAACTTCGTTCAAAGTGAAAACGTCCGCTGCATGAGCCGTTATCAGAATCTATCGATGGTGAATCTACGTGTCACTTATCCAGGAGCAGGCCTTACAACTCAGCCACCATAATCTATGTCAAAGCTAAGTTCAGATGTCCGGGGCAGGGCAAAGTTAAAATGTCCGCTCTGTGCCAAAAGCAGACATTGCATAAAACATCCTTTAACCTTGGCCTGCAAATTTTCACTACATTAGCAGGCTCTGTTTTAACTACCAGACTCTGTTAGGAGGGGGTTATCAGGCATTTAGCCGACAGCAAGCCAATGTTGTCACTGCAAAAATCAATATAAGCTCTGGCAGAGGCTGAGATATGTCCTTGCCTTTTATAGACCAGATGTAATGAAGAATAAGGCAGTGGATAAGCTGGAAGCAGCTCGATTAACTTTCCATTATTTATATAGTCAGCTGCAAAGAAAACCGGCAACTCTGTAATGTATTCCCCCTCAAGTGCTCCTGCCCGCAAATGAAGATAATCATTTACCGTTAAGGTGGCAGGAACGTCAAAGGCATGATTGCCCAGCATCCAGACGGGCCGTGCCCCTGTCACCGATCCCCAGGCCGCACAGGGATAGCCCGTAAGATCGGACGGTTTTACAGGAAGCGGTGCTGAACTGAAAAGAGCAGTGCTGGCGACCAGAATATGACGAAAATCCATAAGATGGCGAATAACCACGGAGTCGTCAGCGATAGTTCCGACTCTCAACGCAACATCAACGCCTTCAGCGATGAGATCCACACGACGCTCCGTCGTATGAACGCTGATAGCAATATCCGGATAAGCCTTCTGAAACTGCCTTATAAGCTGCCACCACACCTCAAGTGACTGGGGTATTGTCAGACGCAGATGTCCTGTAATACGGGGCGATGCTGTCAGCAGAGCCTGTTCGGCATCAGTCAGAATATCCATTGCTGAGCTTGCATAATTCATTAACTTTTGCCCGGCCTCGGTTAACCTGCAACCTGTGAAAGTCCTTTCGAGCAACACGGAGTTCAGCTCCTTTTCCAGCTCGGCTATTTTGCGGCTGAGCGTGGGCAAAGGAATATTGTTGTTACGCGCAGCAGCGGAAAGACTACCGCCACGTACGGCAAGAACAAACATTTTTAAAGCATTAAGATCCACCGAACCCCTCTCATTAATGAAAGTCCCATTCCCATTCTCAGGACTGCATCTTACTTAACTCAGCTCTTAAAATGTACCCGTTATGCTACAGCTTGTTGTTAAATGAGAGGGGAAAATGATTAAGACCGCATTAGAATATTTTGGACATGATTATGAATTCGCACACAGCATCCCAGGCCTGCCAACGAAGCTCTCAGATGTGAAAGGCCTTGAGATAGGATCTTTTCAGACTAACGATGGCGTGAAGCTGACTTACTGGAAAGCGGGAAAAGGCACCCCGTTAGTATTTGTTCCCGGCTGGTCTTCAAACGGAGCGGAGTACATCAACCTTATTCATCTTCTGAAAGATAAATATGAAGTCTATGTCCTCGACCAGCGCAACCACGGGTTGTCAGATAAGGTGAGTTTTGGCAATCGGATATCACGCCTTTCAGCCGATCTCAACGATATGCTGGTTTCGCTGGACATTCGCAAAGCACAGCTTTGTGGCTGGTCGATGGGATGTTCTGTTATCTGGAGCTACATTGACCTGTTCGGTAACGAGAAAATCGAAAAACTGGTGTTTATCGACGAGGCAGCATCTATTTATTGTCATAGCGACTGGACTGAAGAGCAGCGTATTAATGCCGGTGCCTTTACAACATCAGCGGAAGCGATGATCTCAATGTATTACGGTAAAGGTCCCTCAAACAGGCTGGTTGTGAATACGGATATCATGGATTTTTACACCGTCACAGGCGCGCCCGCTTTTGAAAACTCACATACTTTTGCAGAAGAGATGGTGCCGCCTGATATGGTAGCCCTGGAGCTTGTGCTTTTCGACCATATTCTTAACGACTGGCGTGATGTCCTTACTCAGAAAATTTCAAACCCCGTGCTTGTCGTATCTGGTGAACACAGTAACTGGGTGGAAAGCCAGCGCTGGATTGCAGAGACCGTATCTGACGGACGGGTCATTATCTATGATAAAAAAAATAATGGTGACCATTTCCTGCATCTCAAAGAGCCGCTGACGTTTACCCGGCAACTCCATGAATTTCTGAGCAAATAAACCTAGATAGCTGTCCATTAAGGTCCTGAAGACCGTTTCCGATAAGCAGGATGTTTCAGGCGCAGCGGTGACCATAAAGATAAGCTCGATGGATTATTGACCGATCATTCCATAATTGATAAGATGAAGTCGGTTTCTTCAGCAGGAGTTAATGATGGCAGGCAGACCAAGAGAGTTTGACGACGAGCTGGTAATACAGGCCGCCATGGATGCGTTCTGGCGTAACGGCTTTGAGGCAACTTCAGCTCAGGCGCTTGTCGAGAGTACCGGGCTGGGCCGGGGTAGTCTCTATGCCGCTTTTGGTAATAAAGAAAACCTTTACCATGAAGCACTGCGTCGGTATCACCGCTCCAGCATTGAGTTTCATCAGGAAGTTTTCCGACAGCCTGGAACAGTCAAAGATCGGCTGCGCATCCTGCTTGAAAAGGGCATTGAACTAGATTTCAGCGAAATAGAGCGTAACGGCTGCATGGCCATATTCTCGCCGCTTGAGAGAGCAGCTAAAGATAAGACCGTTGAGGATCTGAGCCGCAGTTATATCAAAGAGCTGGAAGCCTTATTTGTAGCGCTTTTCGCCACTGGTATTGCTTCCGGAGAGTTTGCAGCAGAGCGTGAACCAGAGAAAATGGCAAAAGCATTTATGTGTGCCTACTTTGGCTTTCGGGTGTTCGGCAGGATCGTGCATGAGGTTGATTACCAACAGCATGCAATTCAATCGCTTATCAGCAGCATTCAGTAAAAGGCCTGACGGCCTTTTTATTTAATCAATTATTGAATGATCATTCCAGTTTTAAGGAAACAAATTATGACTGACAATTTGCAAAAAGAACAACTGATTACAGCTCGCTATGGTGAGAAAAACCGCCCCGAAAATATTATCTGGAATGCACAGATAGAAGGGCTGCTCCGACACCGTTCGGTTAGAAATTTCTCGCAGCAAGCTCTGCCGGAACACTGGTTTGAAACTCTGGTGGCAGCCGCACAGTCTGCTTCCACATCTTCAAACCTTCAGCAGTGGAGCGTGGTAGCCGTTACCGACCCTGAGCTTAAGGCAGAAGTCAGAAGGCTCTCAGCCGGAGATAATGGCCTGGCTAATGGCTACATTGAAGAAGCACCGGCAATACTGTTATGGGTTGCCGATCTGTCGCGTAATCATGATATGACCGTCGCGGATGGGCTTAACCCGGGCGTGCATGAATATCTTGACTCGTTCATCATGGCGACCGTGGATGCCTCTCTTGCTTCACAGAACGCCACGGTTGCAGCCGAATCGATCGGGCTTGGAACAGTTTATATTGGCGCTGCACGAAATAAGGCCAAAGAACTGGCCGAGCTTATACAGCTACCGCCGCATAGTTACGTAGTATGCGGACTGGTTGTCGGATGGCCTCATCCGCAAAGTAACGCCAGTATCCGCCCGCGCCTGCCACAAAGTGTAGTAGCGCATCGTAATCGCTATAACGCAGCCGACTTTGAAGCGCATGTTAAAAGCTATGAAGAAGCGTTCCACGCATTTCGTGAAGGACTGGGAATGAAAGACAAAACCTGGAGACAGGCCGTGCAAAGTTCAGCAACCAGCATGGCTTATATGGACGGACGTCAGAATCTTCGCGCTACTCTTGAGGGACGTGGTTTCGGTTTTAAGTAAGTTTTCCTTTGCGGCTGCCTATGCAGCCGCCAGAGAGCTCAGAAAAAAATATTTCCAAATGAAATAAACGCGATGTCTGCTATTCGCTCAAAGCGGACGTTAGATACCGAAGCATTGCTGTTTATCATGGGATTCAAGTCATCTCCTTGGGCCAAAAATTTCTCCAGAACGTAATTGCAACGTCTTCAATGCTTCCAGCATATCGTCGCCATTCAGAGAACGTTGAGATTTTTTCTGTGTGGGTTTTCTGCGTCTACGCGAGGGGCCATCTCCGGCAGGGAGAGCCTGTGACCGGTTGTTGTCGCGTTTATCCTGAACCAGTTTGATAAATTCAAGTGTCCGCCCGAGGCGTTTATTGTCCACAATAGCCCCCTGGTCGATTTCCTGGAGTCGATCATAGGTGGAGTAGGGAAGAACAGCGTCATTAAGGCGGAGTTCTTTACGACCATCCGGGTAGTGCCAGACCTCGATATATTTCCCGATAGCCCTGCGACTTAACTCATTATCTTCAATCAGATAAAGCACTTTGTCATATTGCACCGTCAGGGATTTTGAAACACGGCGCGATTCCCGCCATGTGAAAAACGCGGCAAGGTCATCGTCAGTTTCAAGTGGCCGGTGAACATCAAAATCATGCCGGGGCGCTTTCGCAAAGCGCCGGTTGTAATCAGCCATAAACTCATCAGCAAATTCATTGGCTGCATCCACAGAAGAAATTCCCCTGAGACGGAGCTCCTTTACAAGGCGATCCTGAAGCGTCAGATGGGCGCGTTCCACACGGCCTTTGGCAGAGCTGGTATTAGCGCAGATAGTCTGGATATTCAGCTCATGCATCGCACGGCCAAACTGGGTATAAATCGCCGCCGGTGGCATTTTTATTGTTGATTCTGAAGACGCTGGCTTTGTCACTGTACAATGCCAGTGGTTTGCCATGCTTTTCCAGATAGCCCCTGGTGGCTTCAAAATCGGTGAAGGTTGATTCCGATTTCACAAATCGAAGCTGCATCAGGCGGCTCGTCGCATCGTCGACGTAGACCAGTGCGGTACAGGCGGGCGCTCGGTTCTCGAACCAGTGATGGTCGCAACCATCAATCTGGATCAGTTCGCCGCAGCAGGCCCGACGATAACGCGGCTGCTGAATTTTCAGCGCACGTTGTTTGCGGGGGATCCAGAGACCGGCTTTGACCATGAGTGAACGGACAGTCTCTTTGGACAGGTGAACATCGTGCAGTTCTGCGAGTTTCTCACACGCCAGCGTAGGCCCAAAGTCGGTATAGCGATCTCGGATAATATTGAGCGCGTACTGTGCAAGGCCATTAGGCAGCTGGTTATTGCTCGGTTTGCCGCGACGGCGGTTAGCCATACCAAGTGGGCCAGATTCACGGTAACGCGACAGAAGGCGTCGGCACTGGCGATCGGAAATATCCAGGCGCTGCGCGACCATCTGAGTGGTCAGACGCCGGTCGACAACGTCCTGAATGATTTTGAGTCGGTTAACTTCATCCAAAGTGAAAAACTCCGCTGCGTGAGCCGTCATCAGAATCCCTCGATGGTGAATAGAGCGGACATTACAACTTTGCGGTTACAATATAAGTGCGCATAATGTATATTATGTTAAATTGCATGTGCTACCCAATAACTTCATATTTGACAGCGGCCTCTTAACAAATCAACACGGTACTTATTATGACTGACATCCCTTTTCTTGCGTTATGTTTATAGTACATGCGCCCTGTCATCTGATATTCAAACTCCTCCCTTAATGGACAATGCTTCCTGAAGATGAACTTTCACCAGACCAGAAACTGGCGGTTATGTATGTTTCATACTTGCCTCCAGTTTCAGGGAAATTAAAACTACACAGGCAGATTTTGTCTCACAGAACACCCAGTATCACTTTGACAGGAAATCACGAAGGTAAAATCTCAATCGTGGCCGCTCTGGCGCGTGTCCCTGTCATTGCTGAAACATAGCTGCTGCCGGAGTGCTTTTTCTGATAAGCCTGATCAATTTTACTTTCAAGCTCAGGGTCTGATGGTTTTGCGAACAGTACGTCGAACTCTTGTCCAATAGCCAGTATCTTACCCGCCTGCTGGGACAATGCAGCCTGATACCATTTTGAACGGGTACCACTATAGGCTCGGACGAAAAGTCTGTTCTCCACCTTCACTTCCCAAATCCATGTCGGCGTACCGGTCGTATTCATATCGGGATGATACGGAGCGATTTTCAGGTCGTCGGCCGCATCTATTCTTGTTAATACTTCAGGGTTCCAGAACATAAACTTCTCCTCTTTCAAGAGCAGTGTCTGTCGTTTGTCGCGCAGACACTGCATCTGAAAGCACCGGACGGTGCTATGGCTTACTTATTAAAATTTTTGTTAAAAAATGCAGTGATGTTATCGAACGGGATCTTATCCATACGATCATATAAATCGACATGTGTGGCATCTTTAACAATCAGCAGCTCTTTGGGTTGATTTGCCGCTTCATAAGCCGTTTTAGAGAAGTAAAGCGAATGCGCTTTTTCGCCATGGATGAACAGGATCGGACGCGGAGAAATTTCCTTGATATAGGTCATGAGCGGGAAATTCATGAAGGCCATCGGCGTTGTCACCGACCATGAATTGCCAGAGTTGACGGCTCGTGGATGATAACCGCGTTTGGTCATGTAGTAATCCGCATAGTCCACGAGGAACTGCGCTTCCCCGCCCTTCAGTTTATTATAGGCTGGCTGGTATGCAGGTTTGCCGTTTGCCGCATCTTCCCAGCGCTGAAGACTCATCTTCTCCAGCACCTGCTCGCGTTGCTCCGGCGTTACGCTGTCATTGTAGCCTTTCGACATCACGCGGCTCATATCATACATGGTGCTGGCAACGACCGCTTTTACGCGTTTATCCACTGCAACAGCGTTCAGGGCAATCCCTCCCATGCCGCAGATACCAATGACACCGATACGTTCACGATCCACATAAGGTTGCAGTCCAATGAAATCGACTGCGGCCATAAAGTCTTCGGTATTGATATCAGGGGAAGCAATATTGCGGGGTTCACCACTGCTTTCACCGGTATAAGACGGATCAAATGCCAGCGTCACGAATCCGCGCTCTGCCAGGGTCTGAGCATAAAGACCTGAAGCCTGCTCTTTTACCGCGCCAAACGGGCCGGAAATCACAAGCGCAGCAAGCTTCTTGTTCCCGCGATCTTTAGGAAGATACACATCTGCGGCCAGCGTAATACCGTAACGATTTTTAAAAGTGACTTTTTGATGATCCACTTTTTCGCTCCTTGGGAAAGTTTTATCCCACGTCTGAACCAGACGGACTGAAGAATCTGCTGTGCCTGGTGCCGGCTGGGCGACCGCAGCTTCTGTTGAAATCAGAGCCATCGCTCCGGCGAGGAGTGCGCCATTAAAAAAGCGCGTTGAAGATTTTAGCGTCATGATATTAAAACCTTTCATTGGATGTGGAGGGATAGTTTCAGACAGCATGCATGAGTATTTCAGTTACAACTTCCGCCGGGTAATCACTGGCGATACCAAACGCTTTGACATTAATCTGGACGTTCTCAACGATAGCGGGCAGATCTGCTTCCCTGATGTTCAGCTGTTCAAGACGTGTTGGCGTACCAATTTCTTCGAACCACTTCTCAAGCGCTGCGATGCCGTCGTCTGCCGAACTGAGTCCGAACACATATTTTGCGAAACGCTCAAACTGCGGTGTATTTTGGTTTTTGTACCATTTCATCCAGGCGGGCATAACAACGGACAACCCTGCCCCATGCGGAACGTTGAAAAGTGCGGATAAAGCGTGCTCGATTGCATGATTCGGATAGCTGAATCCGGCACAGCCTGACAGGATCAAACCGTTTTGAGCAAGGGTTGCTGCCCAGGCAAATTCCCCACGCGCAGCCTCATCATCCGGACTGGCAATGAGTATTTGTGTGGTTTCAATTACCGTATTTAGTAGCGCTTCAACCAGTCGCGACTGAATTGCAGGCTGAACGGTTGCGGTGAAGTACACTTCGATAAGGTGTGAAATGATATCAGCGGCAGAATAGACCAGGTAATCTCGGGAGACGCCCGTCATCAGCGCAGGACTCAGTACGGATACCACCGGACGCGTGTAGTCGTTACCGATCGATAATTTTTCATGGGTTGCTTCGTTGGTGACAACGGCATGCGGGTTCATTTCGCTTCCCGTTGCGGCCAGGGTCAGAATGGCAAACAAAGGTAAAGCAGAGATAAGCTCGCCTTTACCAGCGAATAAATCCCAGACGTCGCCATTATAATGTGCACCGGCCGCGATTGCCTTAGCGCTGTCAAGGACGGAGCCGCCGCCAACGCTCAGAATAGCGTCCACGTTATGGTGTTTCGCCAGTTCCACCCCTTCACGGACTTTGGATATCACCGGGTTACTTACGATACCGCCAAGTTCTATATACTCGATGTCGTTATCGGCAAGATTCTGGCTGACCGTAGCGAACAGGCCTTCTCGTTTAATACGTTCGCTTCCGTAGCACAGCAGGACGTTACGTGCGCCAGCACTGGCAATGTGTGCACCGATAGTATCCTCTTTTCCGGAACCGAATTCGATTCGGGTTGGGTTGTAGAAAGTAAACTCTTTCACGTATGTCTCCTCCGGATAACCTGTCTGGCAGTTAAAAATGGCTTTAACCTGAACGGTTTAAATTGGCTCGCTGTGAAAGCTGACTGACAGGTCACAGCTTCATTTCAGTGTTGTTATTTTGAGTGCCTTACATGAAAGTTGTTATTAAAATACTCTGCATTATTTGCCTGATCCTCTGAAACTGAATTTAAAGCGTATATTTCAATTTTCATCTTTGCTAAGTTGTTAACGTCAAAAGCCGCAATAAACGTGAGGTATTACAGAATGATTTCTGACAAGACGGTTGAAAAACGACTCAGCGTGCTTTCCCGTGATATTGCTCAGCGCACTCCGGGCACCGGTGATTTCCCAACAGCGGTAGAAGGACTCCAACTGTTCCGCCGAAACGAAACCGCTCCTCCGGTGAGCTGCCTGGTCCCTCCCAGTATCGTTCTGGTGGCCGATGGCGCGAAGATCATGTGGGTTGGTGGTGAACCTTACGAATACAATGCGGAAAAATTCCTGATCACCTCCCTTGACCTGCCAGCCAGCTCGGAGGTTTTACAGGCTTCGACATCCCGGCCCTGCGTCGGCGTAGCCTATAAACTTGACCAGCGCGTGCTGATGGAATTAATTGCCCAGGGAAGCCTGCCGCCGGTCAAAAAACGAGACGCGGGAACGGGTGTCGGTATAGGAACGGTTACTGATGTTTTGCTGGAACCTTTCTGCCGTCTGCTTTCTTTGCTTGACGAGCCTGAAGCCATTCCTGTCCTCGGGCCGCTGATTCAAAGGGAGATACATTACCGGCTTTTGATGAGCGATCAGTCCGATCATCTCAGACAGATTGCAGCAGTAGACGGCCATGGCTACCGTATCGGTAAAGCAATCGACTGGTTAAAAACCAATATTGCGTCACCCTTACGCGTAGAGGAACTGGCAAGTCGGGTGCAAATGAGCACGCCCTCTTTTCACCAACACTTCAGGCAGCTTGCGGGAATGAGTCCGCTCCGGTATCAGAAATGGCTGCGCCTCAATGAAGCCAGGCGACTGATGCTGAATGAACATTACGATGTCACCACAGCAGCCTATGCTGTCGGTTACGAAAGCTTATCCCATTTCAGCCGGGAATATACGCGGATGTTCGGGGAGTCACCCAAGAGGGATGTTACTGTGCTGAGAAATTCAGCTGGTAAGCTTTAGTATTATCGTTATGTATTTTATCCTGTTATTGTTCCGGTCGCGCAAAACTTGCAGGAAAGCCATAAAGGCGGGAGAATCCTGTCGGCGGTAAGGATAAAAGATGTGGTAGCCCTCAAACACAAGCCTTTTCATAATCCCTACTTCTCGCCTGTGAAATCAATATGCTCGGGCATCACGGTTCTATTGGTGACGCTTTATTTTGCTCTTACTCTGTTGCGTCGATACTCGCTTATAGTGCTGACCTTCTGAAGGTCCCTATTGGCGATCGGATCAATGCAGGACAACTGCTGGCCACGCGTGTCATACCAGCACGATGGTGCACAGGCCGACGTTTCAGGAGACTAAGCGTCTGCATAGAGGTCTCCTCCCTTATCGTCAGTCGAAAGCATAATATCATGGCATTAGTCCCGTTTGATCGCATGCGCTCAAAAAGCAGCAGTCACGTACTCAACAGTTAGCGCGGTATATGCTCAAACCAGATTTATTAACCTTTTTAAAACTTCAGAGCATCTGTCTTTGCGCCATACTAACTCCCATTCCTGAACCAGGTTTAAATCTTCTAAAACCACAAACGACACGTTTGGCGGAGCAAGGTGTCTAATCCCTTCTGCAACGATGGTACATCCCATCCCGGCGCTAACTAACGTAAGCATGGAAACTGCATCCACCCCGTGCATAACGGAACGCGGCGTAAAACCCGCATCGTAAAAGGAATGAATAAGTCGATCATGCCACGCCGGTGCGGCGGTACGAGGAAGCCATATAAAGTCAAGATTCTGCAAATCTCTTAAGTAACGAGGTTCCTTATTATCAGGCCACTTCCATTCAGCCGGATAAGCTAATAACATTTTTTCTTTGAAAACGGGAATTCCTGCAAAAAGCGGGTCATTAAGTGGTCTAAACAATAAAAAGCCAGCATCAAGATCTCCCTCAGCGATCTTTGAAAGTTGCACTTCAGATATGAGGTGGTGAAGCGTAATGCCGACGAGCGGTGATGTCTTCTTGAATTTTTTTAATAATGCCGTGATCGGTGGTGCGGCATATTGTATTACAGGAAGCGCTATAGAGATATTCCCGCATTCCCCATGGGAGGCCCGAATAGCACGCTCCTTTATGACCGTTACATTATTAATTAATACTTCGGCGTCTTTGAGGAACTGGCTTCCTGCATCAGTAAGTTGCACCCCTCGCCCCGTTCGTTTGAATAGCGTGACTCGAAGATCTTCTTCCAGTTTTTGGATCTGGCGGGTTAGAGCAGGTTGAGCTATATGCAGTTCTAACGCTGCTTGACTAATGCTGCCCAGCTTCGCTACTGAGATGAAGTAGCGGCATTGACGCAATTCCATAGATATACCTCGATGGTATGAGTTAGATGTTGAAAAGGTATTTTACGACATAGTTAGCGTTATCTATCATCCATGATGAATGAATTAAAGCAAGTAGTCTTATGGCAGTAATTCATTAAGGTAGTTTGGGAAGATTGATTTTATGTGAATTAAGTCAATAAAGATTAAAATATTTGTTGCCTTTTCGAAGATTAACGCTAACTAAAAGAGATATATCATGTCATATAAAAGTAGAACGACTCTTAATGTGAAGAGGCTCACAGAATTTAGGCATGATTTACATATGCATCCAGAATTAAAATTTATGGAGCATCGGACATCCGATAAAATCGCAGATTTTCTTGCGGATCTGGATATCCCCTACACGCGAGGGCTAGCTTCTACGGGAATTGTTGGCAGTATATACGGTAAAAATCGTAGCGCTAATGATCCTGGACCAGCATTAGGTATAAGAGCAGATATTGATGCCCTGCCATTAGAAGAAGCGAATAAATTCATGCATGCTAGTAAGCGTAAAGGATGTATGCATGGATGCGGACATGACGGGCACACCGCTATGTTACTTGGCGCAGCCGAACTGCTTTCAGCTAATCGAGATTTTGATGGGACCATTCATCTGATTTTTCAGCCAGGGGAAGAAGGCGGCGCTGGGGCGCGCGTTATGATGAACGAAGGACTGTTTAAGCTCTTTCCCTGTCAAGCCGTATTTGCTTTGCATAACTGGCCTCACCTTCCGCAAGGACAAATGGGGACAAAAATTGGACCAATAATGGCATCGGGAGTCACCTTTGAGATCACCGTTTTTGGTAAAGGTGGACACGCGGCTCTCCCCCAGTCAACTATTGATCCTGTGCCGATCGCCTGCTTTATTGTAACACATCTGCAGACTTTAATATCACGTCGGATGAATCCTCTGGACGCCGCCGTGTTGACTATTGGAAAAATTGAGGCAGGTAGTTCGCCGAATATAATCCCTTCTGAAGCAAAAATTATGGGTACATGCCGTACCTTAACAAACGAAGCGCAATCATTAATTCTGGATAATATGCAGCACATTGCTATCAGCATAGCAGAAGCACATGGCGCACATGCTGAGGTAATTATAAAAGAAGGTGGTTATCCAAATACAAACAATCATCCCAAAGAAGCTAGGTTTATGGCTGAAATGATGCGGGAAATTGTTGGTGATAATAATACTCATGATAATGTTCTTCCAGCGATGACTGCCGAAGATTTTGGTTTTATGCTCCAGGAGGTACCTGGCGCATATGGATGGATCGGGAATGGTAACGATGCGCATTCTCAAGGGGATCTACATAGTACATCATATGACTTCAACGATAAAAACCTCGAGTTAGGTGCTGTTTTTTGGGAAAAACTGGCACGCCAATGGTTTATTACAGAGGTTACACATAGTTAGCTGTTATTTCGCCCGTAAAGTCCGACCAGGTAAAATCTGCTCTTTCCTTATCTGAGGAAAATAAGAATTTACCGCCCTATAATAACCATAAGGATTAACAAATGAAAAATGATACTGATTTACCTCAAAGTGTCACAATTTTAGAACACGTACAAAAACCTACCCGACAGCGTTTTTTTGTATTAGGGATTTTATTCATTAGCTTATCGATTATATATCTTGACCGTGTCAATATTTCTATTATTGCAGCGAACACTCATTTTTTAAATGAAATGCATCTCAATGACAAACCAATCTTAGTTGGCTTATTGATGTCTTTATTCTTAGCGAGTTACGGGATTGCAAATGTTTTTTTAAGCCCTCTAGGAGATTATATTGGTCCTCGAAGAGCCATGCTTATCGCTTATGTGGTGATAAGCCTGTCACTTTTGGTTGGGGGGTTGTCAAGTTTTTTTGCTATATTATTAGGAACCAGAATTTTGCTAGGTATTGGTGAGGGTCTTTACTACCCTATGCAAAATACAATCATAAAAAATTGGTTCCCAGCTGGAGAACGAGGCCGAGCGAATACGGCATGGATCTTGGGGCAGTCACTCGCTCCTGCACTAGCCATGCCTCTTTATACCTGGATCATAGCTGAGCATTCCTGGCGTCATACTTTTTATTTTTCATTTTCGTTAACCTTGTTACCCATTGTTCTAATCTATTTTTTTACATCAAACTTCCCACAGGAGAATAAATACGTTAACGATCTTGAACTCAAAACAATCAATAAAAGCACCACGGAGGAAGTTTTACATAAAAATAGCAGTGAAAAAATTTCAGTTGTTGAACGTGCCAAAGTATATCTGTGCAATTCTAATTTTTGGATTTTATTGGCTGTTTTTTCTTCTAACTCCATGCTGTCGTGGGGCGTTGTAACTTGGCTTCCAACATATTTAAATACTGAGCGCGGTTTTTCATGGGCAAATGTTGGTTGGATGTCCGCCCTGCCTTTTATATTTGGACTTTTGTTCAAAGTGCTCGCTGGGTTCATTGTCGACAAAACTGACAGGAAAGGCATGGTAATGTTTGCTTCCGCCATGTTATGTGCTGCAAGCATCCTGATTGGAGTGAATATAACTAATAATGTTTTCGCTGCCATCGTGATCTCTTTCGGTATCGGCGCCTCCTCAATGCAGCTACCCTGTGTGTTTACCCTCTTGCAATCAATGGTTCCTGCAGAAGCGATGTCTGCAGCTGCGGGGGCTTTAAATGGCATGGCCGTTGGTTTTGGGGCATTATCACCTGTATTAATTGGTTTTATTCTGAGTGTTACTCATAACTTTTACGTTGTTATGTATATCCTGGTTGGGATAGTGATACTTGGCGGTTTGTTTTCATTATTATTTAGCCGTCGCAGAAATTAATTTTTAAAGTAAGCGCTATTCATTGTTTTGATATTAACAATGGCGACACTCACGTGTCGCCATTATTCTACAAGAAAGCATAGTAATATAACGCGAGATTAAATATAGCCATATCTGGTTTTAGATTTACGCGCCATAACATTTTCTGTCATAAATTTAATGTGTGCATATAGTTTGTCTTCCTTCTTTAAACGTATTCAGAGATAAAATCACCGGGTGCCAGGTCATGATAGAAGACTGTCTCCCTTCGTTGGACTGATATAGTTGCAATCTCAGGCCACGGGAACGATACCCCATATCGCGATTGACTGGCAAACATTATGTAATGAATGGATTATACGTGATATGTGTGAAATGAAGAGCATTCACAAATTACAGAATGATGAATAAAACGGTTTGCGATCACTTGGCGCGCCCCCTAATAACTGCATATAATGCTGCCAGAGAGAACCAGCGAGGGGTATTATTACAATATTCTTCCCATTGTCGGCCAAACAGTTCTTGCATGCCAGCCTCTTCAACCTGTATATGCAAGTTGCTCAGAAGTAAAATGAGAAGCGGGGTAATCATTAAACCAGCTACACTACTTAACAATAGGGCAAAAGCGATATGTATCCCTATAAATCCAAGGTACACGGGGTTACGGGAAAAACGAAAACATCCTCTGGTCACCAGCGTACTGGTTCGTTCCGGATGTAATGCATTGAGGGTTGTGTGATTGCTCATCAACGTTACCAGTCCCGTCAGAGACAGGCCAAGACTAATGCCTCCAGTGACCAGGGCGGTGCATACTCTCCATGATACGGTGAATATCTCATCAATATGCATAAGTACAGGCCAACGCGCCCACATATTGACCAGTAAACATAGTAGTAAAAGCACCGGCGGTGCCAGCCCCTTTCTTGCAATATCTTTCATTCTAAACATGTTATCCCTGCTGCTGTGGATTCAGGAGCGAGTCAAAATTAACACTGATTTTCTCACTCATTG
The DNA here is from genome assembly GCF_021739525.1 of Klebsiella sp. 2019SCSN059. NCBI lineage: Bacteria > Pseudomonadati > Pseudomonadota > Gammaproteobacteria > Enterobacterales > Enterobacteriaceae > Klebsiella > Klebsiella sp. 2019SCSN059. The sequence continues at coordinate 32,716 of NZ_JAKKOM010000004.1, forward strand.
ACGCGTGCCCGCCCCTGGTCCTTGCCTACGCAGTTATGCCCTCATCATTCAACTTCTTCAGTTAACAGGATTAAAACAAATATTATTTCTGTCTTCTTATTTTACATGTAGTAAATAAATTCAATATCGTCAATCCAGGAAAGAAACACGGAGGACAAAGCAAAAATAGTGCACCTGTGTTTACAGCGTCTATCCACTTTGCCTCCTGTTGTATTACCTAATATACGCGATAGCTTCGATTTCAACTAAGGCTTCTTTTGGTAATTTGCCGGCCTGAATGCATGAACGTGCTGGCGCTCCTGAGTCGCCAAAAAATTCGGTGTATACTTCATTAAATACTGCAAAATCCTCCATCTTTGCGAGAAAACAAGTGGTTTTAAGCACAGTATCCAGCGAGGCGCCTGATTGCTCCAAAACGGCTTTTACATTCAATAATGATTGACGAGTCTGTTCCCTTACTCCTCCTTCGGGAAATTTCATTGTTGATGGATCCAGAGGTAGCTGGCCTGAAGTCATCACCAAATTACCAAATGACACCCCTTGAGAATAAGGTCCAATGGCTGCTGGAGCTGCTTTGGTATTAATAATTTTTTTCATCTTTATCTCCTGAAAATAAAAAATGCCGTCTTCTCGCGCAAAAAAATCTGATTTACATCATTATTACGTTGTTTGGATTTCAGTTAACAAGCGTAAGCAGTGCTGTCGGGTAAAGTTAATAAAGTCAGTGATATAGTCCTTATTGATGTTTTCTGTAAGTGTAGCAAGCCAAATTTCTGAAATTAGTTTATTTTCTGTAATTGACTTTGCTGTGACGTATTTTTTATCAAGATATTCTGATACTGCCCAGATAGGCAATGCGGCAATACCCCGCTGGCAGGCAACCTGTTGAATGATAGCCATGGTGAGCTCTGTTGTTTTCCTCCTTATTGGAATGCCGGCAGGTTTAAGGACTTTTCGACAAAGATCGATACGTTCATCCGGTACTGCGTAGGTGATGAGCGATTCACCACGGAAGTCCTCCGCTTCAAGCCAGGGCTTTCGCGTTAAAGGATGTTCATTTGCCAAAATAGCAACCATTTCATATTTAAATAAGGAGCTATAACTCACCAGGTCTGTCTGCTCGGTTTCATCCACGATGGCAACATCAGCTCTGTTTTGCAACAGAAGACCCACTGGATCTGGCTGAAAACCAGGCAAAATATCAATTTCAACCTCAGACCATTTCTTACGAAACTCATCCATCACCGGTAGTAACCAGCCATAACAGGTGTGACACTCAAGGGTTATCCGGAGCGCGCCCTGTTTTCCGAGCGCTAACTTATAAAGATCCCTGTTGGCTTCCTCCATTGCATTAAGCACGGTTTCAGCAAGCTGTAACAGACGCTCACCCGCCAGGGTAAACTTTACGGGCGATGTTTTTCGCATAAACAGAGAAACGTTATAGTGTTCTTCGAGCTGTTTGATCTGGTGCGATAATGCCGATTGAGTCAGTTGCATAGCTGCTGCCGCGCGCGTCAGGCTTCCTGTTTTACGCAATGCTAAAAGAGTTTGTAAGTGCTTAAGGTCTATCGGAATATCCATTACTGCTTCCGTTAATCACAACGTTTTGTCATAGCGCTAGTATAACAAGCGCCAGCCTGACTGGCGCTTTTCCTGGTTCTTACGCCTTTAGATGACGTAGCGCCCGATCCAGGTCTTTTACTAAATCTACGGGATCTTCTAAGCCGATCTGTAAACGGAAGGAGTGCCCTTCGTACGGCCAGTGATATTCCGGACGATCTTTACGCGGGTTAAACGGAATAGCCAGGCTTTCAAAACCGCCCCACGAAAAACCGATGCCGAAATACTCCAGGCTATCAATAAACTTCTCCACGGACTCTTTTGAATAGTGAGGTTTAAGCACCACGCTAAACAAACCGCTGGAACCGGTGAAGTCACGTTTCCAAATTTCGTGACCCGGACAGGAAGGTAATGCCGGATGTAGCACCTGCTCCACTTCTTCACGTTCCTCAAACCATTTAGCAATTTTAAGCGCTGAATCCTGATGGCGTCCAAGACGCAAAGACATAGTACGCAATCCGCGCTGTGCGAGATAAACATCATCCGGCGCAGCATGCAGACCAAAGAGATAGATAAAGCGACGAATGGCAAGCCAGGTTTCTTTATTTGTGGTGATCAACCCCATCTGCGCGTCAGAATGTCCAACGATATATTTAGTGGCAGCATGCACGGAGACATCCACACCGTGCTCAAATGGCTTGAAAAACAGCGGTGTCGCCCAGGTATTATCAATAATAACTTTAGCGTTGTGGGCATGCGCCACGCGAGTTATTGCCGGAATATCCTGGATATCGAAAGTTTGGGAGCCAGGAGATTCTGTAAACACTACGGTCGTGTTTTCCTGGAACAGTTCAGCAATGCGATCGCCAATAGTCGGATCGAAAAAGGTTGCCGAAACGCCCATTTTGGCCAGCACATTATTGACGAATCCACGCGTCGGGCCGTAAACGCTACTACTGACCAGGATATGATCGCCATTTTTAACCAGAGCCAGTAACGCACTTGTGCAGGCTGCAAGTCCAGTAGGCACCAGTAAAGATCGGTACCCCCCCTCCAGTTCGGCCAGGGCTTTCTGCACGGCGAAGGTGATAGGCGTTCCAAATCGACCATAATACATCACTTCATCTTCCGCATCTTCAAACAGCGCCTGGTGGCGCTCATTGAGCTCTTTGCAGTTTTTGAAGATGACCGTTGAGGCGTGATATACAGGCGGGTTAACCACGCCACCAAATACTTCGGGATCGAACGGACCATGACATAGATACGTTTCTGGTGATATCTGGTTATCAAAACTATGATTAGACATTATTACTATTCCTCTGATTACAACTCTTACTGTCTTATTTATGGCCTATGACCTCTCACGGGATAACTGGAGAGGACAACTCATTAAGCGCGGTTTTTAGGCGTTTTACCGCTTCTTTAAGGCTCTCTTCTGTCGCGCTGACATACGACATTCGTAGGGTGGAATGATCCGGTTCTTCGCAGTAGAAAAATTCACCAGGCACGTACACCACGCCGTTGCGCAATGTTTTCTGAAGCCACTGCGTGGTATCCATCTCATATTTAAACTTTGCCCATAAAAACATACCGCCCATCGGCTGATGGAACGTGATGTGGTCACCTAGTTCGTTCAACAAATGGTGGCTTAGAACTCGACATTTACGCTCATAAGCCTTTCGGATGAGTGCGATCTGTCCCGACAAGCGGCCACTGCTTAAATAGTGGTAGGTAAGCGACTGCGAGAGAGAACTTGTATGTAAATCTGTGGTTTGCTTGATGTTGACAACCCCTCTTTTGAGCCAATCCGGTAGCACCAGCCACCCTACCCGAGCGCCTGGCGCGAGGATCTTCGAAAAGGTTGATGTGTAAACAACGTTATCACTGTTACCCCTTTCCGCAGACCATGCTCTGAGCGGAATGAATGACGTATCCGTAAAATTGATTTCGCCGTAAGGGTCGTCTTCGATGATGATAAAATCGTAGCGTAGCGAGAGTTCCACCAGCTGTTTACGCCGTTGCTCCGCGAGGGTAACGCCGCTGGGATTACCAAACGTGGGTACGATATACACTGCTTTTATCCGGGTCGTTAGAAGCAGCGTTTCCAGCTCATCGACAATCATGCCCTGAGCATCAGTTCCTACCGACATCAGGTTCGCTTCAGCAAGCTGAAATACCTGCAGTGCCGCCAGGTAAGTAGGCCGTTCTAACACCACTACATCGCCAGGATTAATCAGTGCCCGAGCAAGAATATCCAGAGATTGCTGCGAGCCAGAGGTCACAACGACATCCTCTATGCTGCAGTGAATTCCCCGGTCACGCATGATCTGGCAGATGGCTGCCCGCAGTTCAGAATGACCCTCACTCAATCCATACTGAAACGCGTCTTTCCAACCATGGGTCAGGATATTATCCATAGCAATCTGTAAGCCTTCCCGATCAAACAAGTTTGGATCTGGTATTCCGCCGCCCAGGGAAATAACACCGTCCATTTTGCTGTGTTTCAGCAGTTCTCTAATTGCAGATGATTGAAGGTTTTGTAACTTTTTTGCGATCTTATTGCGCGACATCTCCGCTCCCCACCTTTTTTATATAACGCTTTTAATATCACAGGTACGCAGCGATGATAATTATTTTTTCGCTGGTACTTTTATTTGTGGGTCAACATGAATTGAATTAATGATGACCCACAACAGGACTAATGATTACGCAATGCAAATATCAAGGTTGCAGTAAGGTGCAAGTTGTATAGGTAATACTTATTGTGAAAATAACATGACAAAAGGACCAATGCACATGAGCATGCCGATTAAAATCACATAGTAAACCGAGACGCCACGCAGGTCAGAAAACTTGTCATTTTTAAGAATAATAAAACCGGGAATGATGCAGCTTATAAGACCGTAAGTCACGCCACCAAACACGAACACCTTCAGAATGGGAAAGTTCGTTAGCACGATCAACCACAGCACCAGTACAACCATGACAAAAGCGGCAACTGAAATCGCCTTGCTGTTGTTTGCCTGAGGCTTAACCATTTTTTCAACAGTGACTTTGATCAGACCTACGAAAGATTCATGTACGGCCAGATAGAGCGCCAGGAACGCCGTCACGATGGAAAACACATTGAGAACAACGCTCATATACTTGACCGCGGCACCAGGAATGACCTTAGCGGCCAGAGCCAGGGCCGAGATATTGTCCTGATAGGCTCGTAGCGCATCGGCTTCACTGATAGAGAGTACGATGGACATGACAAACAACAGCACGGTAGCGACCAGAACTAAATAAGCCACTTTATGTACGCGTAAAATTTTATACTTTGCCACGTCCTTATCTTCTTCACGTTTTTTGTAGGCGATGTTCATCGGATTTAGTATCCCAACAAACATAATGGAGAAGATAGCGAACGGAAGCGTCGGGAACGTACCTACGACAAGGTGGCTAACGGTTGGGAATGCACCAATATTGCTCAGATCCCAGAAGGGGATCACCACGAAACCAATCGCTACGATGATCACCAGCTTTACGGCGATCATGCTGCCTGAGACTTTGAAGAGCAGCTTTTCTCCTTTCGACGCGACCAGCGAGAGCCCGGCGATTAACAGCAGAGACCACCACCAGTGTTCGGACAGCGTCTGGTTAGTAAGCCCAAAGGTTTTCAGATACGAGGCGCTGTCGTTGGTAATGGCAAGAGCATACTCCACCATCGACTTCAGCATGGTGAAGGAGTAAAGCGCGCCAAGCAGCACGCCCCAGCGACTGCCAACGTAGCTGGTGATGATACTCAGATAGGAATCTTGCTCATCGCTGCGCGCCATCGTTTCGATGAATAGCTTCTGCATGTAATAAACTGCCGGATAGCCCAGGATAACGGCCAGGGCAAAGACCCACACCCCTTTCAATCCAACCTGTAACGGGAAAAAGACGATTCCGGAACCAATGGCAGCTCCGATGCAAAGCACCACCCACCCTAAATCATACATGGTAAAGGGAATATTCTTATTATTAATTGCGTCAGTATTAATTCCTACGGTCATAGGAGTCCCCAATAGACTTAACAAAAACACAAAGTTATGCATGTTTTAATTATATACTGGAATGACTTGTCTACATTTAATCCAGCAACCTACAAGTCCCTGACGATATTTCAATCAAATACTCGATAGATATCTTTGATTGAATGCATGAAGCTTTACACAGCATACAAAGGGTGGCTAATGAATATTAGAGAAAACAGTTTATACTTTTATTCACATCAAATTTATTTCAGCACAATATGACATGCACCACAAAATATAGTTCCTTTTATCTTAAAGTGTGATCGATGCAATAGCTTTTTCTTATACTTATAATTTCGCCGCGGCTAATTATTGTGATCTGACGCACGTTGATTTTTACCTATTAGAGCAAATTATCTATCGCTTTTTCCCAGTGATTCCATGGCTGGTTTTCTTCCACCAAAAAATCAATAAAGGATCTTACTTTTGGATTACGAAACTTGCTGGGGAAATAGAGTGCATAGAGGCTATGCGTCGGGTAAGCGTATTTACCATCAAGCTTTAAAGGAACAAGCTCCCCTGCATCGATGTGCTGGCTGATGAGATAAGAGGGAAGCCAGGCAATACCCTGCCCTGAAAGAGCCGCCTTCAAGAGCAACAGGCTGCTGTTGGCTTGAACCGGCGTTCGGGGTTTTATCGCGCACTGCGGATGCGGGGATACGATATCGTTATAGCGCAAGGGCGGCGTTAACCCTGGATAGATCAGGCACTCATGGCTTGCAAGCTCGGCGCGTTTAGTCGGCGAGCCCATCCGTGCAAGATAATCAGGGGAAGCGCAGTATAGCCAGCTGATTTTTGAAAGTTTTCTGGCGGCATAGTTCTGCGGGGGCGTGGCGGTAACCCTCAATGCGATATCAACATTGTTTTCGTTCAGGTTCGTCAGGTGATCGTCAAGTTCCAGTATAAGTTCGACATTATGATTTTTCTTACGATATTCTTCGAAAATATCAATCAAATGTGCGTAGCCAAACGCCACAGAACTGGTGACCTTCAAGGCCCCGTGCGGATGGTTGAAATAGCCACAGGTCGTGTTAATGATATCGTCGAACTCTTTGAGCAATTCCGAAGCTCTGGAAACGAAGTACTCCCCGGCTTCAGTCAACTGAAATGAACGGGTTGTTCTTTGGATCAGCGGAACGCCCAGGTTTTCTTCCATTACCGCCAGCCCCTTACTCACGGCGGAGGGCGATAAATTAAGCAAGCGCGCCGCTTCTGACAGCCCCTTCCCTTCACTTATTTTTACCAGCATTTCAATTTGTTTGATCGTCAATGGAATGGTCATCGTTCTTTTCAACCGTCATGCCTGTGGCGTTTGATAATCTCACTATGAAGCAGTATGAAATGGAAACCGAGGTCATACCAAGCAGATAAACTTCCTGGCTAATATAGTTTTTCTTTTAACAAAGCCATCCAGGCAGCAGGCCCGGATAGCATTCGTACGGTTATGCTTTCAGACCCGCTGCAGATCTCAAGGCCCGGGAAGACGTCACAGCGCCAGTAGGTGTAGAGATAATCACCAGGATACCGGCCAGCATGAACGACGGTCCCGATAGATAGTGGAAAGAGAGAGGATGGTGACGCTAGATATCCAGCGCCACCAGAAAACGCGAAACCACCTTGTAAGCAGCCACGGTCTCAACTGTTTTGGCTTCACCGAAGAGACTTTTCAGTGACGCAATGACTGCGGCGTCGACATTAACGTTTATGGAGGATAGATCGGTCAACACAGGTAGGTATTCAACGATGTCCCATGGTGAGAACCATGCGAAAAGACGCCTTTCCGCTACGCATTTTTTCATACGCCTCTTGTGCTTGTGCCAGAGAACGCGTTTCAATCTGCGCGCGCACAGCTGCCAGCAGGCTGAAATGAAGCGTTTTTTCTAATTCAATTGCCGTCCCGGTCATGGCGCCGTTTATCTGTAACTCCCGCCCGACCATGAGACCCGGGGCAAAGCTCAGTGGCGCTTTACCCACACCAACGACCATCAGCCTTCCCTGGGGAAGCAGCGCGGGTAGCAGAGTGGAAACGGCGTGGCTGTCAGTGATGGTCGACAAAATAATTTTGGCGCCGCCCAACGCCTTAATGGCTTCAACAGCCTCTTCGATGTTGGTATCGACGTAGTGATGGGCTCCGAGCGCAATGACTTCTCGTGCAATATCATCGCCCCTGCCAACGGCGATAACGCGAAAACCCATTTTGCGTGCATATTGCAAAGCTAAATGTCCTAACCCCCCGATCCCCTGAACAACAACCGTATCGCCAGCCTGCGCTTGAGATTTTTTTAAGGCATTAAAGGTCGCTACTCCCGCACAAAGTAATGGTACGGCGTCGACGGAGGACAAGTCATCCGGTATAGCGACCAGTCCCGTCTCACGCGCCAGCATGTATTCTGCATACCCCCCGTCTCTTGTGCTGCCAGTAACCGGTTGATTTTGACAGAGATTAAAGTGACCAAGACGGCATTGCTCGCAAGCGTTGCAATGACCACCTAGTCGCCCAACGCCGACACGTTGACCAGGTTTGAGCCAGGCAGGGAGCGGCCCCGATGTTTTGCAGATCGTACCGACCACTTCATGACCCGGTACGCGAGGATACTCAACACGCTTTTCCAGACCTTCAACGACGCCAGAATCCGCTCCGCAAATTCCACAGGCTTCCACTTTTATCAGCACTTCGCCTGGGCCGGGATCCGGGAGTTCTTTTTCCACGTATTCCAGTTGACCAGGACGAGAAACCTGCATTGCTTTATAAGTTTGCTTCATCTTTTATTTCTCGATTATGTGTTGTACGCCTGCCGCAGCGGCATCAATCGCCCCTGCCAGATAGCCTGGAAAGACGGTGGACCATTCGCTCGCGATACCGGTAAGACAGTTACGCCACGGACCGTGATTTGCGCTGGCGGGTGGTACAGAATGACCTGCGGGTAGGGTTAGATCGCGCGAGGTGGAGGTAAAGGGATCTGCCGCCCAGTCTTTAAGAAATTCAGCATGGGGATAGGCGGCTTCCTCGCCAAACAGTCTTATCAACTGGTTTCTGCATAAATCTCTCAGGACTGCGTCACCTATCTTATGACGCTCGTGAAAAGGCACGCCAATAAACCCGAATAACGCAAACATCCTGTCAGGTTCTGAAACATCGTGAATTTCAACCATAGGCCCAATGTTGCTTCTTACCTCCCCGGATAGTCCCTTCCTTTTCCAGAAATTATCGGGATACACAGCGACATACTTTGCATGGGGTGCCATCCAGGTTCCGGTGTTACGCCATGCGTGCAATAACGTCGTGGGTAGCGCGGGGAAAAAATTGATCCCTGCAGCCAGCATAGGAGGCAATGCCAACAGTACATGTTGCGCCTGCCGGCTAAACGGGCGTCCATCGGCATAAGTTCCGCAAACGTTCAGGTTGCCATTTTGCTGTTCGATGTGTTTAACCTGCAGTCCGGTCTGAATGCGCCCAGGCTTTAACTCCGCCAGTAATACATTGGGCAGTCGTGACATCCCACCACTTACACGGGCGGCTGCAGGCGAAGAGACAAATCCAGGATGGCGAGAAGGGGCATCTTTGGGACGCTCAAAAAGCATGTCCCCCCTCTCCTGGTGACTGAATGACTCAATGTTCAGTTCTCTGAATAACTGCTTCAATGCAGGTTGTATCGTTGGCCAGAACCAGGTCGCGCCTAAATCTGCCTCAGCGGCATTCGCCTGTAAGATACGCCCCCCCATACGCTCACGACCTTCGAGAAGTGCGTAGTCAATATCCGCTTTCTCCAGCAATCTGGCCGCGTATAACCCGCTGAGCCCCCCTCCCACAATGATGACCTCAGCATTCATCATGGTACTGTTACCTGCTCAACGTCGAGATGGCCTTTTTTGAGATACACCAGGGTGTTGTCGATCCCGGCAGTAAACGCCATTCCCTGCCCGGACGGGATGCGTATCAAGCTCCCCTTCGCATGAATGCGGTTGCCTTCTATCATGCTCCCTTCCACGATGAGCAACTCTGCCCCTCCCTTCAGTGCAGGGTCCACCAGTAGCGCACCAGCATGAATACCCAGCAGACAAACACTTTCTTGTGCACTCTCAAATAACGGACAAACAGACATTCCGCCGTCCGCAAGCCAATTTTCAGGCGCACGGGTATCGATACGTAACGGAACAGTTTCCTGGGTTGTCATCTGGCCAAGCTTAACGAACAACAGCGTGCCGTTTTTGCTGTGAGGTTGATGGGAAGAACCCGGTGGGTTACGCAAATACCAGCCGGTGGGATAATCGCGGTTACCTTCTGAGAATTGACCCTGCAGAACCAGGATCTCTTCTCCACCGGGATGTTGATGTTGCGGGAATACTGTAAGAGGCAAATAACGAACCACGCTGGTGGCGCGGGCCTGCTCACCACCGATACGATCCAACATAACCCGATCAATCCCTGTCTGAGGGGAGTGAACCCAGTGGTAATCATCACAGGAAACGGTAACGCGCTGGGTGAAATCGTGGTTTATTAACATGCATTTTCCAGGGTATGTGTAAGGCGGCCCCACGCGGAAGCCGCGACTATTTTTACTTAGGCAGGTTGTCGAAGGCGTCAAGTGCTCGGCTGGAATAGACCAGCGCGGCGCCCGTGTTTAGTGTGATTGCCACACCAAGCGCCTCAGCGATCTCTTCGCGCGTTGCCCCCTGTTTTGCAGCAGCTTCAGCATGGACGGACAGACATCCATCACACCGGGTCGTGACCGCCACGGCAAGCGCGATCAGCTCATGAGTTTTCGCGTCCAGGTGGCCTGTTGCGACAGCCGCATTTTGCATCTTATCGATGCCTTGCATCACATCGGGTTGCAAACCTGCGAATTCTCCGATCGCTGCCCGTAGTTCTTTGCGCATTTCAGTCCAGTGAACCATCACTGCTACTTCCGTTTTATAATGCGTTATCAGGCAAGGTCGTAGATACGCACGTCAGGCGCGCGGTTCAAATAGGGTTTGAGTGCCTCAACCACATCCGCGGTAAATAACTGAGATCCGAGATACGCTTCAGCCTGTTTAACCGTGTGGAAACCATGCAGAACTTGCACATCTTCGGCACGTACCAACAGTTCTTTTGAAACAGCGCCGTCGATCGTTGAGAGGAATGGTGCTTTGTATTTTTGATATACCGCTGCAGCTGCTGCTCTGTTCTTTTCGCTGATATCCAGGTTGATCTGCAAATAAGCCATTGAAAACTCCTTAATTCATTTATTCGCGGAAGTCATAAAGATAGCCTCAGGCCATACTTCGTTACGGTGACACTCGCTTGTCCATTGCAAAGAAAAGCTTTGCGCATAAAGTCGCCACTAAGTGTTGGGGGTACAATAATTTATTTTGTAACCCTCACCGTTTCTGCATTATGTTAAGCAATACCCTCATGAACAAATGAGATAATCTTGGTTTTGTAAGAAGGTTTTCTATCAGGTATGAAAACACCCGTTCATCTCAATGCATTACGTGCCTTTGAAGCCAGCGCGCGCCACCAGAGCTTTTCTCTTGCAGCCGAGGAGTTAAATGTCACCCCGGCAGCCGTCGGACAGCTGGTGCGTTCACTTGAAGAAGTGGTCGGTTTTCCGCTATTTCATCGCAGCAATAATCGTCGTGCCGCCCTCGTTTTAACAGAGCCTGCGCTGCGTGCGCTCCCCGATATACGCATGGGTTTTCAAAGCCTGAACCTGGGGATGACGCTCCTGCGGGAGGGCGCGACAAACGGTATTCTGAACGTAACCGTCAGCCCTGCCTTTGCAGCTAAGTGGTTATTACCACGTATTGAAGATTTCCAGCATAAATGGCCTGATATTGACGTGCGCCTGGAAACCAGCCTGAAGTTAATGGATTTTACCGCACAGGGTATAGACGTAGGTATTCGCTATGGTCTGGGGCAATGGGAAGGATTAGAGGCAGAACGCTTAATGTCTGAGGAGGTTTTCCCAGTATGCGCCCCCTCTCTTATGTCAGTGAATCCAGCGATTAACTGTCTGACGGGGGTCACTGAGCAGACGCTTATTCACGATCTGTCGATGGAGCAACACCAGGATTTTATCACCTGGGATCGCTGGTTACGGCGCTTTAACGTCCAGTCGATAGCCCGTAAACCCGGCCTGCGGATAAATAACTCCGCCGCGGTACTTCAGGCAGCTATTGATGGTCACGGCATCGCGCTGGCGAGGAGCATAATGGTTGATGATGACATCAAAAGCGGGCGCCTTCTTCGCTTATGTCCGGACGTTTCTCTGACAAGCCCGCTGTCTTATTATCTGGTCTACAGGCCAGGGTGTGAAAGCCTGCCGAAAATTGCCAATTTTCGTAAGTGGATAATTGAGCAAGCTCACGCGTTTAATAACACCGTAAATCCCGGAAACCTCCCCAGCAAGAGCGATTCAGCGTAAGTTCTGCTCGCTCCCGCTACGGCCTTGAATACTGGGTATCAGTCGCGCTCAAGGGGGCCAATATTGGATGCAGCCATGGGAGGAAGCATCCTTTACCATTAATACAAATCTTCGTCGCGCTTTGAATACCATGTTTGCTTCATGGAACATGCAAAGCATGCTACGAACTTACAGAGTTTGTTTTCATCTTCACGCTTACGTAAAAAGTAAACCTTCCCTGACCATGATTATTTATACTCAGAAAACAGGTCATTAAGAAAGGAAGCCACGCGTTGAAATGGGTAACCTGGTTAAAACGTATCGTGTTGTCCCTGCTGCTGTTGCTTGTTGGCGCTCTGGGACTACGCGTTTATGACATTCAGCGCGGGCCCGAACTGCAGCTCTGGCATACCTGGGTTCCGCATGAAATGGGCGCGGATGAAATCGACGATGCTGACTGGAACGATTACCTCCAAAAAGAGAATGCGCTCTTCGGTGAGGTAAAACGCCAGGTTTCCGATAAGCTGGACGCTGAACAGCAAACCGAACTTAATCGTTACTACAGTCACAGCCCCATCTATCCGGACTCGTTTCCCACCAACTGGAATCGGTCATACATTATGATGCCGGATGGCAAACCGAAAGGCGCTGTGGTGTTGCTGCATGGTCTGACGGATACACCCTACAGTCTGCGGCATATCGCCGAAAATTACCGGCAACAGGGTTATGTCGCCATCGGTATCAGGTTACCGGGCCACGGGACGGTACCCGCCGGGCTGACCGACGTGGACTGGCAGGACTGGCTGGCCGCCACGCGCCTGGCGGTGAGAGAAGCGAAACGACTGACGGGGCATGATGCGCCCCTGCATATCGTCGGATTTTCCAACGGCGGCGCGCTGGCAATGAAGTATTCGCTGGACGCGCTGGATAATACCGGACTGGCAAAACCCCAGCGGGTGATCCTGATTTCTCCAATGATCGGTATTACCCGCTTCGCGCGCTTTTCCGGCCTCGCGGGCTGGCCCGCGTTTCTTCCCGCCTTCTCGAAAGCCGCATGGTTAAACATCATGCCTGAGTTTAATCCGTTTAAATATAACTCCTTCCCGACGAACGCCGCCCGTCAGTCGTTTCTGCTGACCAAAGCGCTGCAAAAGCAGATAGTGACGGATTCGAGAAATCATAGGCTTAACAGCTTACCGCCGGTATTGACCTTTCAGTCCGTTGTGGATTCAACGGTCAGTACGCGGGCGATCGTGACGGCGCTGTATAACCGCTTGCCGGATAATGGCAGTGAAATTGTCCTGTTCGATTTAAATCATGCGGTCAGGTTTAATTCATTATTACGCCGGACGTCTTACACCGCGCTGGCGCGGTTGCTGCCCGCGGCGCCGCGGACTTATCAAACCACGATCATCACTAACGCCAATTCCGCCAGTACAGAGATGGAAATTCGCACCACCCGCGCCGGGAAAACAGACACCACGGTGGAAAAACTGCAGGGAATGCACTATTTACCGGACGTCTACTCTCTTTCTCATGTCGCGCTCCCCTTCCCCTTGAGCGATTCGCTGTACGGGCGCTATCCCCATCCGCTGAATCAATACGGGATCAGCCTTGGCACGTTTGCAGCTCGCGGCGAGCGTTCTGTGCTGGTTGTGGGTCTGGACTCGCTGATGCGCCAGTCTTCCAATCCGTTCTTTCCCTATATGATCAAGCGCATTGACGAAGGGATCTGATCAAGCGCATTGACGAAGGGATCGACACTCGCCCGGCGCTCTCCGGAAAATAACTCCCCTCTGGATAAGTGGCCACCGAGGCCACTTTTTCCTGAGGGCGCTACACTATGCTTTCGCCGACGTCGACAGCCACTGATATATCGAGGACAGATCCTGCCCGGCAAATCCCGCATCCGCCGCCTGCTGCCACAGTTCGGCGATGTTATCCAGTCCCGGCATGGTGTGCGGCTCGGACAGGGACAAGGCCAGCCGGGCATCTTTCAGCGCATGCGCCAGCTGCATCTGCGGCGCGAATTGCTCATTGGCGATGGCGTCCAGTTTGACTTTGACATAGGGCGCCGCCAGCGGGCCGCCCTCCAGGGCGCTCCACAGCTGGTCGGGGGTAAAGCCCAGCGTCTTCGCCAGCTGTGCGCTTTCCGCGATGCCCTGCATCATCGCAATCAGCCAGGCATTGAGGACCAGCTTCATTTTCTGGCTGTTGCCCGCCTCGCCAAACCACTGCGTCCCACGTGAGATAGCGGCAAATACCTGTTCCGCCGGGCTACACTTTTCACGATCTCCGCTGGCGAGCACCAGGATCTGCGCCTTCTCCGCCGGGGCTTTGGTCCCTGAAACCGGGGCATCGACGAAGGTCATCGCCGGCTGACGCTCCCGCAACAAGGCAATAGCCTCCTGGGTCTCCGCCAGGCCGATGGTGCCCATCTGGCAATAGATCGCCTGCGGCTGACAGGCAGACGCTATTTGCGCCAGTACCTGCAGGGTAGCCTGACCATCGGCGAGCATACTGATGATCACCTCGGCATCGGCCACCGCCTGCTGCGGCGTGGCGTGCAGGGATAATCCCTGCTCCTGTAAATCCTCGCCGCGCGCTGGCGAACGGTTCCAGCCCGCGACGGTAAAGCCCTTCTTCAGCAGATTGCTGGCAAAAGCGTGTCCCATGGCGCCGAGTCCCAGCACCGCGACTTTTGGTAATGTACTCATCTTGTCTGTCCTGATTCGCGTGTTAATAAATGGCGGACGTCTACTATCGCATCTCTGGCACGGATGTCAGTAGCAATAACCGCCATATAAAGTGACACTGTCACTATATGATAGCCACGTTTATCGCGGCTCAGGGCTGGCGGAGCCACTCCAGCAAGCGGCGCATCGCTGGCGACAGGCGTTCGTCATCCTGATAGCACAGGCACAGCCGACGCAGCGCCCAGCGATCCTGCAATGTGATAACGGCGAACCGGTAGCGTGGCAGGTAGCGTTCGGCAATAACGCGCGGCAGGATCGCCGCGCCGGCGCCGTGAGCCACCATCTCGCAAAGCCCTTCAAAATGGCTCATCCTGATGCGGACGTTCAGCGCCTGGCCGACTCCGGCGGCCTGCTCTTCGATATGCTGCTGCAGCGCGCTGGTCTGATAGAGCGCGACCAGCGGCTCATGGATGATCGTTGCGAAAGCCACCTCGGCGGCGTCACTCAAGGCATGGGCCGGCGGCACGATCAGCACCAGGGGATCCTCCGCGACGGGCTCCAGGCGCAACGGCCCGGGGTCGACCGCATCGGACACCACCCCGACCTGCGCCACGCCAGCCAGAATGCTGCTGACAATATCTGCGCTGGTGCGCTCTTCGGTGTCGATCTGTATCCCGGGATGCGCGGCCATCCACGTGGCGAGCTTGCCTGGCAGAAAAGCCGACATCGCCGAGGTATTGGCAAACAGGCGCAGCGTGCCCTGCTGACCGCGGGCGAAGGCGTGCATCGCCTGGCGCAGACGCTGCTGCTGCTCTAACAACGGACGAGCATGGCGCGCCAGCACCTCCCCGGCCTCGGTCGTTGTCACCCCCCGGGCATGACGGTGCAGCAGCGGCACACCGACCTCCGCCTCCATTTTGCGCAGCCTTTCGCTGGCGGAGGCCAGCGCCAGATGGGCCGCCGCCGCCCCGCCGGTAATGCTGCCGCTATCCACGATGGCGATAAACAGTCGCAGATCGGCGAGATCCAGTCGCATAACGCCCTCCTTTCCCTTCGGTTTTACCGTAGCCTGCGGGCAACATACCGCATTGTCCCCCCGGCGACCAGCTGTTTCAATGCCCTTCTCTGAGCCGATAAGTGAGCCATGATGTTTGATCTTCACACTCTCTGTTTACTGCTGATCTTTATCGCCGCCGGGCTGGTCAAAGGGGTGACCGGTATGGGACTGCCCACCGTGGCGATGGGCCTGCTTGGCCTGCTGATGCCGCCACCGGCCGCGGCGGCCCTGCTGGTGCTCCCCTCGCTGTTAACCAATCTCTGGCAACTGCTGGCAGGCCCCGCGCTGGCGCAGATTGTGCGTCGCCTCTGGTTAATGATGACCGGGATGATTATCGGCACGCTGGCGGGGTCATCACTGCTCATCCACCTGAACCCGCGGTGGTCGGCGCTGGCGCTGGGCGTCGTGCTGATAGCTTATGCCGGATACGCGCTCCGTGGTCCGGCGGTGCAGGTTTCCGCCCGCGTGGAAAAGCGCCTGTCGCCGCTGATGGGCGGACTGACCGGACTGATCACCGGGGCGACCGGGGTATTCGTTATTCCGGCGGTGCCCTGGCTGCAGGCGCTGGGCTTTCGTCGCGACGAGCTGGTCCAGGCCCTGGGTCTGTCGTTCACCCTCTCCACTCTGGCGATGGCGGCCGGCCTCTCCCTGCACGCTGGCTGGCGCGCAGAGTCGCTGCTGCTGTCGGCGCTGGCGCTGTTGCCCGCGCTGCTCGGCATGTGGCTGGGACAGCGGATCCGCTCGCGTCTCAGCCCGCAGCGCTTTCGTCAGGGCTTTCTGTTGTTCCTGCTGGCGCTGGGGCTGGAGCTTGTCCTCCGGGGTCTGCTGGGGGGATCGGCCTAGCGGCGGGTAATGTGCTTCACATTGTATTTACTGGTGTTCTGGTAGATCTCTGAGAAATCAACGATCGCCCGGTTCTGGGCGTAGCTGACAGACTGCACCCGTAGCAGGAGACTGTTAGGCGCCACCTGCAGCAGCTCCGCCTGTTCGCGGGTCGCCAGCACCGGCGTATAGCTGCGGTGGCTCTCGATAATGGTGATATGGCACTCTTTTTTGAAATAGTTGAACTTAGACTGCTCAAGGTTACCCACGCTGAGCCACGGAAAAGCGGCGTACGGAATGTAGCTGTTCTCCACCAGGATCGGGACCTCATCAATCAGGCGCAGCCGCCTGACGTAGTAGACTTTCTCTCCCGGCTGGATCTTTAACTGCTGGGCAATGGCCGGTGGGGCGTCAAGCAACGTGAACTCAATGACCTTATTACGGTAGTTGGTGACCCCCACCACCTGCATCTGGTAGTTAAACCCCTCCAGCTCGCCGCCATGATAGTTACTCTTACGCACAATGCAGGTTCCGCTGCCGTGCCGTCGGGCGATCAGCTTTTCCTCCTCCAGTAGCGCCAGCGCTTTGCGCAGCGTCATCACCGAGACCTGCAACTCCGCAGCCAGCGCTTTTTCGCTGGGCAGCATATCCCCGACGGCGTAGTCGTCGCTGTTGATACGGGCCTTCAGTTCGGTGGCAATCTTTTTATAAATCACTTTTAGATGTCTCGGTGAGATGGAGGATGTGGGAAAGAACGATAAATAACGCATTGTATTTACAGATAATAGTTAACTTTTACGCGAGAGATAAGACGTTAACTCATCTATAAAAATGGTTATATTTATATATCTCTCCTGCAACAATATATATGACTTTCGTCACAGATGGCCTTTTTCCTGCTCGGGATCCCGGTGGTCTGCTCCTAGTCTGATAAGCCTATTGATCAGGTGATGACAGCAGGCTATGAAGACGAGAGGACAACCATGATTGGCGTGAAAAAGCTTCAGGACTTTTCCAAGGCGATGATCGGGCCGGTGCTGTATCTGCCGGCTATCGGCCTGTTGATCGCCCTGTTCAGCATGACCACCAACCGGCTGTGGGTGGATGAAAGCAGCGGGATCTATCTGTTAGGGAAATTCGTCTCCAGCATGCTCTGGGCGCTGATGAACAATCTCGGGTTTCTGTTCTGCCTCGGGCTGGCAAGCGGTCTGGCGAAAACCCGCAAAGCCGAAGCCGCTTTCGTGGCGGCCATGACCTGGCTGGTCTACCTGGCGGCGAACAACAGCTGGCTGATCCTGACCCATCGCCTGGCGACCGGGGCCACCAACGCGCAACTGTATGGCAGCGGACAAACCTACATCTTCGGTTTTCAGGTTATCGATATGGGCGTGTTCCTCGGTATTATCCTTGGCTGCGCTGTCGCCTTTGTTCACAATCGCGTGATCGGCATCGAATTTCGCGGCGCGCTGTCGATCTACGGCAACAGCAAGCTGGTGCTGATCGTGATGCTGCCGCTGGTGGGCCTGTTTGCTATCGCCACCGTCTATCTCTGGCCGGTGGTGGAGCTGGGCATCTCGGCGCTGACCGGCTTTATGAAATCGTTTGGCGCCATCGGGGTCTTCCTGTACGGCTTCCTCAACCGGTTCCTGATCCCCACCGGGCTGCATCATCTGATCTGGTCGCCGTTCGTCTTTACCTCTATCGGCGGTCAGCTGCTGATTGATGGCCAGACCGTCATTGGCGCCAAGCCTATTTTCCTCGCCGAAATCGCCCGTCATCCCGTTGACGCGCTCAGTGATTCCGCCCGCTTTTTAACCTATGGGATGGTGAAGATTTTTGGCACCGCCGGTATGGCGCTCGCCTTCTACCGCACGGCGAAACCGGAGAATAAACAGCGACTCAAAGTCACGCTGATCCCCTTAATTGTCACCTCAGTGCTGGTGGGGATCACCGAACCGTTTGAGTTTCTCTTTATCTTCACCGCCCCGCTGCTGTGGCTTATCTACTCCCTGCTGGACGGTTTCTTCCAGATGCTGGCCTGGCTGCTTCACGTGCGGGTCTGCGCCACCAACGGTCTTATCGATTTTGTCGTCTATAACCTGCCCGCCGGCGCCAGCGTGACGCGCTGGCCGGTATTTGTCCTGCTCGGCCTGCTGGAAACCGCCACCATGTACCTGGTCGGCACCTTCTGCATTGCCCGCCTGCGAATGCTTACCCCGGGGCGCGAAGCCGCTGCCGATGCGGCGTCTTCCCCACAGACGGATCAGGCGCATGGCGATTCAGGCAAAGGCGCGCTGGTGATTGCGGGGCTGGGCGGTAAAGAGAATGTTTGTACGGTGGAAAACTGTTTTACCCGTCTGCGGGTCGATGTGCGCGACCCCACTCTCATCCAGCAGACGCTGTTGAAAGAGAGCGGCGGGAGCAGCGTGCTGATTAAAGGCAATCATGTCCAGGTGATCTATGGCCTGGGGGTTAACAAAATTCGAACGGCGGTCAACGCCAGTCTGGGTGTAACTGAATAACGAGGTGGTAAATGAAAGATAACTTTGTGGTCACGATTGCCGGCGGCGGGAGTACCTACACGCCAGGGATTGTCATGATGCTGCTGGAAAATATGGCGCGCTTTCCCCTGCGGGAGATCCGTCTGTACGATAACCATCACGAGCGTCAGAAAACCATCGGCGACGCCTGCGCCATTCTGGTGGCTGAACGCTTCCCGCAGGTGAAGTTCAGCTATACCACCGATCCGCAGGCGGCCTTCACCGACGTTGATTTTGTGATGGCGCATATTCGCGTTGGCCTGTATGAGATGCGGGAAAAGGATGAAAAGATCCCGCTGAAATATGGCGTGCCGGGCCAGGAAACCTGTGGGCCGGGGGGTATCGCCTACGGTATGCGCTCGATTGCCGGCGTACTGGAGCTGGTCGATTATATGCAGCAGTACGCCCCGGGGGCGTGGATGCTCAACTACTCCAACCCGGCGGCCATCGTCGCGGAAGCGACCCGTCGCCTGCGTCCCGACGCGCGCATTATCAACATCTGCGATATGCCGGTGGCCATCGAGGGGCTGTTTGCCGACATCCTCGGTCTGCCGTCCCGCAAGGCACTGAACGTCCGCTACTACGGCCTGAATCATTTTGGCTGGTGGACCAGCATCACCGATAAAGCCGGTAACGATCTGATGCCGGCGCTGAAGCGTCACGTGGCGGAGCAGGGTTACAGTAGCCCAAAAGAGGATTTTCAGCATAAGGCGCCGAGCTGGATCGAGACCTTCAAAAAGGTGAAGGATGTGTTTGCCCTTGATCCCCTGACCCTGCCTAACACCTACCTGAAATACTACCTCTACCCTGACTACGAGGTGGCGCACTCTGACCCGGAATTTACGCGGGCCAACGAGGTGATGGCCGGGCGTGAAAAAGAGGTCTTCGATATGGCCCGGGAGATCACCCGTCGCGGCACTGCGGAAGGCGCGCATTTCCACGCCGGGGCCCATGCCACTTTCATCGTCGACCTCGCCTGCGCCATCGCCTTTAACACCCAGGAGCGGATGCTGTTGATCGTGGAGAACAACGGGGCGATCGCCAACTTTGACGAAACGGCGATGGTGGAAGTCCCCTGCCTGGTGGGCGTCAACGGCCCGGAACCGCTGGCGATGGGAAAAATCCCTTCGTTCCAGAAAGGGTTGATGGAGCAGCAGGTGGCGGTGGAGAAGCTGGTGGTTGACGCCTGGATCGAGGGCAGCTACCAGAAACTGTGGCAGGCCATCACCCTGTCGAAAACGGTGCCCAGCGCCGCGGTGGCGAAAGCGATCCTCGATGAGCTGATCGTCGCCAACGAAGGTTACTGGCCCGCGCTGCACTGATTTTTTGCCGCAACCCTGCCGGGAGACCTTCTCTCCGCAGGGTTATCAGCGGCACCCGTCCCGCGATGCCTGCCCCATAACCTCCCTCCGCACAGACGCGTCAATGGCCTGCGCTACCCCCTCCAGACCGACGCCCCAGAGTCGCCAGCCACGCTTTTCCCTAATCGGAGTAATGAAATATAAATTCTATTCTTCGATATTATGGCGTGAAAATGTGATCTGCGTTGTATTCTTTAAGTTACATTAACCTACTGAAAACAACATCATTATTACTCTCTCGCAAAATTAACCCCCTTTTCATGGGGATATCGCGCTGCATGCCATTGTGATTGGCTTCATGTATTTACCTTCCTGCAACACTGATTTGAAATTAAATTTTCATAATGTGATCTTGTAGCATGCTCGTTCCATTTCTTTGTGCCATATTCTTATCACAGTAAATCGCCGGAACGACGCGCGGAGTGTAAAGCCAAAGGCTATGTCAATCAGGAGTGCGTTCACTTTCTGCTGGAGCGTGAACATCAGGTTTCCACTTTTTTGGGCAATGGCATCACCCTGCCGCATCTGCCGAAATCAGCGACGGATATCATCCTTAAAACCGGGATTGAGATCTTTCAGTTTCCTGATGGCGTTATCTGGGATCGCGGCAACGTGATGTTTATTGCCATTGGCGTGATTGCGAAAGAGAAAGAGCATATTGACGTGCTCAAAGAAATTGCCTCGATATTCAGCGATGAGCTGATCGCGAATGCGCTGTCATTAATCTCTGACAAAAATGACTTCCTGAAGATCCTCCAGCATAACGCACTGCCCCATTAAGTGCGCCACCGGCCGGGGCGCAGCCCCCGGCCCTTCCATTTATTGGTCTGGCAGCAAACAGACATTGCGAAAAATCTAATTTTCCCCGTTATCACGTCAATCACAATAATAACCGGGGAAATTAACGCATATTAAATTGCTATCATATCTATTTATTATGCGTCTCCTCTTATTCGATACACTAAAATAATCAATAAAAACAAAATGTTAAGAATTTAATCAGTGTTTTACCCTCTGTTTTGTCAATCAGGCCGTGAGTACCGTGCGCCAGTATTTCCTGCGCTATCCCATTAGTTTTGATTTATATCAATACCTCTTCCATGGTTAAAATGCATTTTACAGCGCGATTATTTTGGCAAGGTGTATACGACATTGGTCTTACGATTTGGATATTTATTTAGCCGGCCCGCAAGCCTGTGGGGATGGCTGATGTGTAACGCGCTTAACGGTATCGCCATCGTCCTTTGCTTTCGCGGGATAAGTGTCGTGACAGGCTATCGTCAAGCGGTCTGGCAGGTCATCATCACGCTGGCTATTATTATATCGACCTGGTATAGCGCTAATTATTTCGCCGCCCTGGAAGCGCGGCGCGACAAACGACGCTTTCTGCTGCTGGCCTGGGTGGTCATGACCATTCTGTTGAATTTCATTCACCTGAGCGGTGGTGAATACGGTTATTAAAGGAGCATGCCCATGACGCTGGCGATGCTGTGGGTGCTTATCACTCACCATAAAGGGCTCGCGCTCTTGCTGGTCGTGATAATTGCACTGCTGTTTATTGCGCTTACCCCGCTGGTCAAAAAAGTGCTGAGCACCCTTCACGATCGTTCCTGACCTTTCTCCCATAGCCGCCAACAGGCGGCTATCTCTCCTCCTGATGGACTGAATCCGCCACCAGCCTCAGCGGCATGCCACCTGCTACTGCGCGCATAAAAAGAAATGAGAACCATTATCAATGAAGCTATGCTAACGTGTCAGCCCAGGCAAAACGCCAGATGACAGAGAACAGGAGGACAGACGAGGTGAAGCAGGATTCAGGGATCATCACAGCGCGGCAGACGCACGGATTGCTGACGCTGGCGATAGGCGCGCTATTTTACAGCAGCGGCAGTTTCGCCCGGCCGGATCTGCAGCCGCTGGGACCGAATATTGCGGATAAAGGGTCAGCTTTCTATCATTTTACCCAGCGCCAGTACGACTCTGCCGATGGCGAACGCCATTACCGGGTGTGGACCGCGGTGCCGGATAAAGCGCCGCCGGCCGCCGGTTACCCGGTGCTGTATATGCTGGACGGCAATGCGGTGATGGATAAACTCAACGACGCGTTTCTGCAACAGCTCTCCGCCGGTTCCCCACCGGTCATCGTCGCTATTGGTTACCAGACGGCGCTGCCCTTCGATACCGCCGCCCGGGCCTGGGATTACACTCCGCCGCTGAAGACGCATGAACCTCGCGCCGGGAAAACCGCGCTGCCGCCGCGAAAAACCGGGGGTAATGATCTGTTTCGTCAGCTGCTGAGCGAAACGATGGTTCCGCAAACAGAAGCTAACCTGAAAATCGATCCTCGCCAGCGCGCTATC
The DNA here is from genome assembly GCF_021739525.1 of Klebsiella sp. 2019SCSN059. NCBI lineage: Bacteria > Pseudomonadati > Pseudomonadota > Gammaproteobacteria > Enterobacterales > Enterobacteriaceae > Klebsiella > Klebsiella sp. 2019SCSN059. Next base: position 55,559 of record NZ_JAKKOM010000004.1, read on the forward strand.
TGGGGCCACTCTTACGGCGGACTGTTTGTACTCGACGCGTGGCGAAACCACTCCCTTTTCAGGATCTACTATTCTGCCAGCCCGTCGCTTGGCCAGGCGCAGACGTCTCCCCTGAAGGACACCCAGACCCTTGATGCCACCGCGTTTACCGGGACGTCCCTGTATCTGCTGGAAGGCGACGGAAAAGCCGCTGGCGAGCCCTCCGGGCATGAAGCCTCCCTGGGCGTACTGCGTCAGACCCAGCAGCAGCTGGCCAGCAACGGTCTGACGGTGCAATTCTGGCGCTACCCTGGCCTGACGCACGGTCAGATGTTCGAGGTCTCCCTGCGCGCGGCACTGCTGCACCTTTCCGGGCAGCCTACGTTAGCGCATCAGTAACGATCCCGCGCCCACCAGCCAACGGCGGGTGCGTTAATTCTGCCGTGGCAGATGTTTAACATCGACCGGCTCGCCGAACAGAAAGCCCTGCATTTCGTCGCATCCCTCTTCTTCGAGGATTTGACGTTGCCCTTCGGTTTCTACCCCTTCGGCGATAAGCGGGGTATTGATTGAGTTGCCCAGCGAGATAATCGCCCGCACGAACGAGCGAACCTGAGGATTGCTCTCCACATCCTGCATAAAGCTACGGTCGAGCTTGATGACGTCGAAATGAAAATCGCGCAGCATGCTCAGGGAGGAGTAACCGGTGCCGAAATCATCCAGCGCAATACTGATGCCCATCTTTTGCAGATGATGCAGCACGCTGAACGCCAGCTGTTTATTGATGATAAACGCCGTCTCCGTCACTTCAAATTCCAGCAGGCTAACCGGATAAGCGGTTCGCATCAGGATCTCGCGGACTTTTTCGATAAAGCTGCGGTGACGCAACTGTACCGGTGAGATATTGACTGAGATTTTTTTATTCAGCCGATTATCCAGTGATTCGCTGCACACCTGCTCCAGTACCCAGTAGCCTAATGGCACAATAGCGCCACTCTCTTCGGCGATGGGAATAAACACCTCCGGCGGGATAGCCCCCAGCTGCGGATGCTGCCAGCGCAACAGCGCTTCATAACCGGTGATGCGACGATCTTTAATGTTGCGGATCGCCTGATAGTGAAGCGAAAACTCCCCCGCCTGAATACCGCGGCGGATGTCGGCGGCCATCATATTCCGCTGCCGCGTCTTGTCGTCCATCTCACGTTCGTACCAGCAAATCTTGTGGTCGAGACTGCTCTTTGCCCGATACATGGCCAGATCGGAATTGCTCAGTACCGTATTAATATCCGTCCCGTCCTCCGGGTAGACGGAGATACCTATGCTGGCAGAGAGGATCACTTCCGTCGCGGCAAACGTCTGCTTACCGCTGAAGCAGTGCCAGAGACGGGTGGCAAAGGCGTCCACCTCGCTTTCATCGGCAAAAGGTTTGACGGCCACAAACTCATCGCCGCCGAAGCGGGCGACCATCTCCTCCTTCTGCAGCGTTTTGAGCACGGCGCCTGCCACGCGCTGCAGCAGCTGATCGCCAATAAGATGGCCCTGCAGATCGTTAATCTCTTTAAACTTATCTAAATCGATGGTGAAAACGGCAAAGCGGCGGGCGTCATTACCGGTGATCAGCTTTTCCACCCGCTCAAAGAACTCCACCCGATTGGGTAAACCGGTCAGCGCATCGTAGCGCGCCATCCACGCGATGCGGTCATTGATCGCCTTCTGTTCGCTGATGTCGCGGGTAATTTTGGCAAAGCCCAGCAGGTTATGTTGTTCATCGCGGATGGCATTGATCATGACATGCGCCCAGAACCGGGAGCCATCTTTACGATACCGCCAGCCTTCGCCTTCGAACTGGCCGCTACGCAGGGCAATTTGCAGATTTTTTGCCGGCACCCTGGAGAGCTGTTCGGCTTCGCTATAGAAGAGGCCGAAGTAGCGACCGACGATCTCGTCGCTCAGGTACCCTTTTGCCCGGCGGGCGCCCTCGTTCCAGCTGATGACCGTCCCATCGGCGCTCAACATATAGATGGCATAATCTTTAACACTTTCAATAAAGTGGCGATAGGCAATATCCGTCAGGTGATCGTTACTCATGGTACAGCGCTCTCTGTGGCTCGGTCGTGGCAAAACGCATTAGATATAACAGAATCACGCCCATAATGAATACAAGGTTAAGGTGTTTTATGGTCGGCTTTCCGGCCCGGGCATGCGCCGACCGCGCGGTGCATACGCCTGTTAAGCGTAGTGGACCTGGCCATCTTCGGGAGTGACAAACTCGGCGATTTTCGCACTTAAGTCGCCCACTAATAGTTACTTTTATTGATTAAAAAGTTTGATTGAAAGAATAAATAAAAGGAGTAATGTTAATAATACTTTCTATGGAGGTTAAATATGTTGCGTGATTATTTAAAAGTGGAAAAAGAAGATCGCCTGGTTGAACAACAGAGTCGTCATGACAATAGTCAGCATTATTCTTCGGTGACCGAATGGGTTATTTTAAGCAAAGATGGCCAGCGTAAAGGTCGGGTATCCCTGTTTGACCGCTTCACCACCCGCCGCTCCTGGAGCGACAGCTTCCGCATTACGCAGTTTGATAATGCGGGTAAAGTGGTGGTGGATAAACTCACTGACGCGCTGTAAATCCCCCGGATTCCCGGCCTGACGGGAGAATATTCATACGCAAAATTAACACCTGCATAAAATATATTGATGCGTCGCCATCATGTTATTTTCATTCCGCATACTGATAACCTAATGGGTAATTTTCGCCATGGTAAACAGCGCGAATTTTTAACCCGAACACATGCTGAAAAATAAGCCCGCCGGTCGGGCTTTTTTGCATGGTGTTCGCCGCCCAGGCCACTAAATGCCAGGGACATTCCGCGCTGGATGGTATACGATACATATACGAATCATATATGGGTTGTTGCTATGGGAATCGTCAAAATCTCCGATCTGCTGCACGATGACATTCGTGATGCCAGCAAAGCCATGTCCCGCTCCGTCAATGCGCAGGCGGAATACTGGATCCGTCTGGGCATGATGAGCGAACTCTACCCCGAGCTTAACCACCAGCAGATCAAACTGCTGATGCTGAAATCCGGCTCTGACCGTCTGCTGGAGGTGATCAATGCCATCAATAATCATTAAAACCGCCGATGAGCTCGCGCGCCAGCGTCATGCCGGCCAGCTGCTGGCATCGGTGTTTGCCATGCTGGATACCTTTATCGTTCCCGGCGTGACGACGATGGAAATCAACGATCGAGTGGAAGATTTTATCGTCAACCAGCTGCACGCCCGCCCGGCCAGCAAGGGGCAATACGACTTTCCCTATGTGTTGAACACCTCGATTAACGACGTGGTCTGCCATGGGATCCCCAAGGCGACCGAGCATCTGCGCTCCGGGATGATCGTTAACGTCGATATTACCCTCGAGAAAGCGGGCATGATCGCTGACTCCAGTAAGATGTACCTGATAGGCGACGTTTCCCCGCTGGCGCGCCGGCTGGTAAAGACCACCTATGAAGCGATGTGGAAAGGCATTGAGGTGGTGAAACCTGGCGCGACGCTGGGCGACATCGGCCATGCCATTCAGCGCTGGGTCGAGGACCATGGCTACAGCGTGGTCAGAGAATACTGCGGTCACGGCGTCGGTCAGGAAATGCATGAAGAGCCGCAGGTGCTGCACTACGGCAGGCCCGGGGAAGGCGCCGTGCTGCGGGAAGGCATGGTATTCACTATTGAACCGATGGTGAACCAGGGCGACAGTCGTATCAAGACCAAAAAGGATGGCTGGACGGTGGTCACCCGCGATAAAAAACTCTCCGCGCAGTGGGAGCACACCGTGGCGGTGACCGCCAACGGTTTTGAGATACTGACGCTGCGCGACGACGAGCAGTCGCGGATCCGCTGAGTTACCTTCTGGCGGGGCAGCCCGACTGACGCCTCTCTCTTGATGGCCGCAGTCCGAACAAGGAATTGCTCTGACCGGCGAATCGTAAGAGAATAGCGCCTACACGCGACGATCTGATTTACACGGGAGTTCATCATCAGCCATTCTCGTCGATTCCCCTTAGCCAGCAAAGTGGCGCTGGCAGGCGCGGCGCTCATCGCCGCCGGCATGCTGTTCAGCTGCACCAGTAAGGCCCCGAAATCCCTCGTCACGCCGCCGAAGAGCGCGACCGTTAAAGCCGGTCAGACGCACCGGGAGCCGGTACGCGGCGTCTGGCTGACCACCGTCTCGCGCCTTGACTGGCCGCCGGTCGGGTCGATTATCGCCAGTACGCCGGAAAGCCGCATCACGCAGCAGAAGCTGGCGCTGATCGCCAAACTCGATAATCTACAGCGCCTGGGGATCAACACCGTCTTTTTCCAGGTGAAACCGGACGGTACGGCGCTCTGGCGGTCGGATATTCTGCCGTGGTCCGATATGCTGACCGGCAACATCGGCGAATATCCCGGCTACGATCCGCTGCAGTTTATGCTGGATGAAGCGCACAAGCGCGGCATGAAGGTTCACGCGTGGTTTAACCCTTACCGCGTCTCGGTCAACACCAAACCGTCGACCATTGCCGAGCTGAATAACACCCTCACTCAGGTACCGGCCAGCGTGTTTGTCCTGCACCGTAACTGGATCCGCACCGCCAGCGATCGCTTTGTTCTCGACCCGGGTATTCCCGAAGCGCGTGACTGGATCACCAGCATCGTCGCTGAAGTGGTGCAGAACTACCCGATTGACGGCGTGCAATTCGATGACTATTTCTACACCGAAACCGCCGCTTCCCCGCTTAACGACAACGAGACCTTCCGCCGTTACGGGCAGGGCTATGCCTCGAAGGGCGACTGGCGGCGGCATAACACTCAACAGCTTATTGCCCAGGTCTCCGCGACCATTAAAAAACTCAATCCGAACGTCGAGTTTGGCGTAAGCCCGGCCGGGGTGTGGCGCAACCGCTCCCACGATCCAGCGGGGTCTGATACCCGTGGCGCGGCCGCCTATGATGAATCCTATGCCGATACCCGCAGCTGGGTGCAGCAGGGACTGCTCGACTACATCGCCCCGCAGATCTACTGGCCATTTGCCCGCGATGCGGCGCGCTATGATGTGCTGGCCAACTGGTGGGCCGAGGTGGTTAAGCCCACGCATACCCGGCTGTATATTGGCGTGGCGCTGTACAAGGTGGGTGAACCGTCCAAAAATGAGCCTGACTGGACGGTGGATGGCGGCGTGCCGGAGCTGAAAAAGCAGCTCGATCTCAATGAGTCCCTGCCGCAGATCCAGGGCACCATCCTGTTCCGCGAAAACAACCTCAATCAGCCGCAGACCCGCCAGGCGGTTAACTACCTGCGCAGCCGCTGGGGGCAGCCGCAGAGCTAACCGCCACTCGGCTTCGCTATCGCGCCTGCAGCCCTTGCTGCAGGCGGGCGTGCAGTTTCAGCATGTTCTCCGTGATCGCCCGCCAGACGTGGGGGGAAAAGTCCGCCGGCAGCGTCCGGCGGGCGCTTTCGATGGCCTGCGGCACGCGGTCGGCAAACTCGTCAAGGATCGCCAGCATCTGATCCCGGGGAAAGTTAACCGCTTTGGCGGTCGCCAGAAAATGACGCGGATAGATGGCGTTAATCTCCGTTTTCCGCCCTCGGGTGGCGTTGAGCCCCATCGACAGCTTCAGATCGCGCAGATGCAGTCCCGTCCCTCCCAGCACCGGAAATGCCGAAATAATGTCGTAGAACGGCGTGAGCCGGTAGCTGCCGCCGGGCAGCAAAAAGAGCGAGAAATTCTTCGCATGCCCGTCCGTTGCCCCGGTTAGCCACTGGAACACCATGAACTTCATAAAGTCATAGCGATCTTTCAGGGCTTCACTGGAGCCCAGCAGAAAGGTCATGATCGCGGCGATACCCGGCCCGCCGTCAGACTCGTATTTCATCGACGACGGTATGCCGAATGCCTGACACAGATCCTCCTGCGGCAGCCGCAGCAGCACGCGCCCCTCCTGTGCCCAGCGCCGGTCGAAGCGGGTCACCGCCAGCGCACGGATCCGCGGGGTGGTGATAATCTCCGCCTCCGGCACCGCCAGGCCCAACGCCCTGGCCAGCGCCAGGCACAGATATTCGTTATCCACGCTTTCACGCAGATCCAGCGTCGCATTGGGCTGTTTTATCTCGCCAATGGGCAGTTTAATGATATGGGTGGTCGGGGTGGTGCCCTGCGGAATACACCAGTGCTCGCCCATTCGCAGCAGCGCGGTTTTCTCCTGGGCGCCGGCCACCGAGATACGAAAATCGTCCTGGCCGGTCACCATCCCGAGCGGAATATCCGACTGGTAGGCGGTCAGCAACGCGGTCAGTTGCGCCTCATCCAGCGTCTGCCAGCGCAACGCTGCAAGATGCGCCTCTTCTCCCGGCGGCAGCAGAGTCACCGCCCCTACGCTATCCCGGCCGACCTCGGCCAGCAGATCGAACGGCTGTTTCGAGCGCGCCTGATAGCGCCTGACGATCCGGTCGCGGACCTGTGGGCTGTCGGGCAACAGGTTATCAAAATAGTGATACACCGCGTCGGCGGTGATATTGCCATACTGCAGCGGCAGCGAGAGGGAGAGCGGCCTGGCGCGCGGGCTGCGCAGCCACTCGTCATCATAGCGGAAACTGTGCGCCCCGTTGGCCTGGCGGGTTAAGGTTCCCACGCGCACATTGTTCATCCAGGTGGTGAGCGTCGCCATTACCAGTCCAGATCCGTGGTGTTATCGGGGGCCGTCGCCGTCTCGGCCGGTTTGGCGTTCAGGGTCATCACCACCCCCAGCGACTGGAGGATCTTGAACAGGGTGGTCAAGGTGGTTTTGTCCGGGTGATTTTCAAAATTGGACAGCGTCGCCTGTTTAATGCCGATCCGGCTGGCCAACGCCTCCTGAGTCCAGTGATTTTGCTGGCGCAGCAGTTTCAGGTAATTGGCCAGCTGAACGGGACTGTATATCTGCGGGGAATGCATCGCTTGTTCCTCACCATCGTTTATCCCCCTATCGGGATAAATCTGCTTTTATACCCTACAGGGGATAATGTCAAGGTTATCCCCTGGTGGGGATAGGAGTATAATTATCCTTGTGTGGGGATAAAACAGGAAGAATGGTGGCCGGAGACACCCTTACATGCCCGGTGGCGGCTGCGCCTTACCGGGCCTACGGGCTGTCTCTGCCCGCTCCGTAACGATCCAGGCCGGGCAAGCGCAGCGCCGCCCGGCAACGGGCATCCGGCTCTGTTGCCGGCTTAATGCCCGGTGGCGGCTGCGCCTTACCTGGCCTACGGGCTGTCTCTGCCTGCTCCGTAACGATCCAGGCCGGGCAAGCGCAGCGCCGCCCGGCAACGGGCATCCGGCTCTGTTGCCAGCTTAATGCCCGGTGGCGGCTGCGCCTTACCGGGCCTACGGGCTGACTCTCCCCGCTCCGTAACGATCCAGGCCGGGCAAGCGCAGCGCCGTCCGGCAATGGGCATCAGGCTCTGTTGCCGGCTTAAAGCCCGGTGGCGGCTACGCTTTACCGGGCCTACGGGCTGTCTCTGCCTGCTCCGTAACGATGTAGGCCGGGCAAGCGCAGCGCCGCCCGGCAATGGGCATCCGGCTCTGTTGCCGGCTTAATGCCCGGTGGCGGCTGCGCCTTACCGGGCCTACGGGCTGACTCTCCCCGCTCCGTAACGATCCAGGCCGGGCAAGCGCAGCGCCGCCCGGCAATGGGCAGCCGGGCTTAGCTGCCGCGGTAGGTCGACCACCCGCCCGGGGCTATCAGGAACGGCAGATGGAAATGGTCATCTGTCGCCTCGCCAATGACAAAATCAATCTGCGCCCGGGTAAAAACGCTCTCGCGCCCGACGCGGGTAAACCACGCCCCCGTTTCCGCGGTTAAGCAGTAGCGCCCCGCCGGCAGCGGCGCGGCGCTGAAGGTGGCGATACGCCCCTGGGCGTTAGTCACCAGGTTCGCCAGCGTCTCGCCCTCCCGGCTCAGGCTGACCGCCACGCCTTCCGCCGGCGTGCCGGTGGAAATATCCAGAATATGGGTGCTCAGGGTACTCATTCGCCAATCGCTCCTTCCAGTCTTAACATCGTAATTTCCCGCAGCTGGGCAAGCGCCTCAGCCACTTCTTCGTCGACGGTATGCTGCAGCCGGCGCGTCAGCGCCTGCAGCATCTCTTCGCCGCTGCGCCCTTTGGCGCGGATTAAAAACACCCGGCCAAAACGAGCCTCGTAGCGGGCATTCCCCTCCCGCAGGGCCTGCGCCAGCTTTTCATTATCGCTGTCCACCGCCGACTGCTCCTGGCGCGACATCGTCGCGTGCGCCTGGCTGCCGGTCGGTTTTTCCCCGATCCGCGGATGGGCGCTGAGCGCCGCGTTCAGCTCGTTCTCCCCCCAGTCGGCCATCGCTTCCCGGGCGACCTGCAGCAGCGCTTCACGGCAGGCGAAGGGTCGCAAGCTCACCAGCGTATCGCTCCAGGCCGGGATCGCCACGCAGGGGGCCAGCAGCGCCACTGCCTCATCATGACTCAGACGGTTAAACTGTCTCAGCGCGATCATCCTGACTCCTTATCGTTTTCGTCGCCGCCTGCTCCTGCGGCAGAACAAGGTTCAGCGCTATCGCCACCAGCCCACCGCTGGTGGCCGCCGAACCGAACAGATCGCCGACCATCGGCGGAAAATGGCTGAGAAACGCCGGCACCGACTCCACGCCAAGGCCCGCGCCAAACGCCAGACCAACGATCAGCACATCGCGTCGGGTGAGCGGGTTCTGGGTAATGATCCGGATCCCGGCCGCTACCACACAGCCAAACATCACCATCGTGGCGCCCCCCAGCACCGGCGCCGGGATCTGCCGCAGCAGTTCGCCCACCGGCGGGAACAGCCCAAGCAGGATCAGAATCACGCCAATGTAGCGCCCGACATAGCGGCTGGCCACCCCGGTCATCTGGATCACACCGTTGTTCTGCGCGAAAGTCGTGTTCGGAAAGGCGCTGAGCATCGCGGCCACCATGCAGCTGACGCCGTCCGCCAGGATACCGCCCTTCAACCGGTTGCGGAAAGCGCGATCGTCAACAGACTGTTGCGAAATCAGCGAGTTGGCCGTCAGATCGCCCACCGCCTCCAGAATACAGACCAGCGACACCAGCGCCACCGGCAGAAAAATCGCGCTGTTAAACTGAAAGCCAAACGGAAACAGCGTCGGCAGGCGAAACAGGGTGTCGCCCAGGCTGTGAAGGTGGAACTGACCGCTCAGCCCTGCCGCCACACAGCCCACGGCAATGCCCACCACCACCGAGGAGAGCCGCAGCCAGCGGTTTTTGGCGCAGCTCAGCAGAACGATAACGCCCAGGGTACCCGCCCCGAGCGCGATATTGCTCATGCTGGCGAAATCCTGCGCCTTTTCGCCACCGCACCAGTTAATGACGCTGACCTTGATCAGGCTGATGCCGATCAGCGCAATCACGCTGCCGGTAATGATGGGGGTAAAGATTTTCTTCAGCGGTTCAATAAAGCGGCTGACAATCACCGGCACCAGGGCGGCGACAAAGTTAACGCCAAACAGCATCGCCATAATATCCTGCGGCCCGCCGCCATGCGCTTTCACCCACATCCCTCCGGCTACCGCCACGCCAAGAAAGGCGAAGCTGGTGCCCTGCATGCAGATCATCCCGGCGCCAATGCCCCAGACCCGGTTGGACTGCAAAAAGGTACCGATACCCGAGGCCAGCAGCGACATACTGATGAGATACGGCAGCCAGTCGCCAAGTCCGAGGGTGGCGCCGATAATCAATGGCGGCGTGATGATCCCCACCAGACCCGCCAGCACATGCTGGAGGGCGCTAAAAAAGGCCGCAAGCGGTGGGATCCGCTGTTCAAGGCCGTAAAGCAGGCCGCTGTGATGTTCGTCAGACATGGTGTTATCCCGTAGCAAAGAGAAGTGCAAGAGCTTCTGCACAAAGCAGGCCAGAGACGACCAACGCGAACGAATAAATTTATTAATACTTTAATATCAATTAGTTAAATCACTCCAGTCATGCCTCGCTCCCCACCGCTGCGGAACCAGAGTACTGAAACGATAGATTCTTAATGCAACATACAGAAACTTTTGATTCATAAAAAGGCAACCAATGCGTCACATTGCACCGATGTGGTGCGTCATGACCTATCGCTGTGCCTCAGGCCGGCGGTTTTCCACCTTCCGGCGAACTGGTACGCAAATTGCTGTAGTCAGTCACAACATCGGGAGAAGGAGAAAAAAATGAAAGCAATCGTGATTGGCGCCGGCATCGGCGGCTTAAGTGCGGCAGTGGCGCTCAAACAGTCGGGGATCGACTGCGAAGTCTATGAAGCGGTGAAAGAGATCAAACCGGTCGGCGCGGCGATTTCCGTGTGGCCCAACGGCGTGAAGTGCATGGCCCACCTCGGTATGGGCGATATCATGGAAACCTTCGGCGGACCGCTGCGCCGCATGGCGTATCGCGATTTCCGCAGCGGCGAGAACATGACCCAGTTCAGCCTCGCGCCGCTGATCGAACGTACCGGCAGCCGCCCCTGCCCGGTCTCCCGCGCAGAGCTGCAGCGGGAAATGCTGGATTACTGGGGACGGGAAAGCGTGCAGTTTGGCAAACGTGTCACCCGCTGTGAAGAAAACGTCGACGGCGTGACGGTGTGGTTTACCGACGGCAGCAGCGCCAGCGGCGATCTGCTGATTGCCGCCGACGGCAGCCATTCCGCGCTGCGTCCGTGGGTGCTCGGCTTTACCCCGCAGCGCCGCTACGCCGGCTACGTCAACTGGAACGGTCTGGTGGAAATAGATGAAGCGCTGGCGCCCGGCGATCAGTGGACCACCTTTGTCGGCGAAGGCAAGCGCGTCTCGCTGATGCCGGTCTCCGCCGGCCGGTTCTACTTTTTCTTTGATGTGCCGCTGCCGGCGGGTCTGGCGGAGGATCGTGACACCCTGCGCGCTGACCTCAGCCGCTACTTTGCCGGCTGGGCGCCGCCGGTGCAGAAGCTGATCGCCGCCCTTGACCCGCAGACCACCAACCGTATTGAAATCCACGATATCGAACCATTCAGCCGCCTGGTGCGCGGTCGCGTCGCGCTGCTGGGCGACGCCGGACACAGCACCACCCCGGATATTGGCCAGGGGGGATGCGCGGCGATGGAAGATGCGGTGGTGCTGGGCGCCGTTTTCCGCCAGACCCGCGATATTGCGACCGCCCTGCGCGAGTATGAAGCCCAGCGCTGCGACCGGGTCCGCGATCTGGTGCTGAAGGCGCGCAAGCGCTGCGATATCACCCACGGAAAGGATATGCAGCTCACCGAAGCCTGGTATCAGGAGCTGCGGGAGGAGACCGGCGAGCGGATTATCAACGGCATGTGCGATACCATCCTCAGCGGGCCGCTGGGCTGACGGTCGCCATGGATTCAATCACCGCGCTCAGCGTCTGAATGGCCATCTGCGCAGGACGCGATAGCTGACGCGAAGGCGCGGTGCACAGCGCCAAAGTCAGCGGCCGCAGCAGCGTACTGCGCAGCGGGATAAAGGCCAGCTGTCCGCGCTGAACCTCGTCCAGCACGTCGAGCAGGCTGAGGAGCGTCACGCCGCTGCCGCGCAGCACCAGCGACTTAATGAGCCGGATATCATTGCAGCTGATGGTATTCTCCGGCGCAAAGTCATGGTGGCGATAGAGAAGCGCCACCCGCTCATGAACGATCAGCGGCGCGCCGGGCACGATGTGCCGCTCGAGGCTGAGCTCGCCCAAAGACAGAGCCCTCGCCCCCGCCAGGGGGTGGTCCGGGCGCATCACAATCCCCACCTCCAGTTCGGCAAAGGCCAGCACGCTGAGTCCGGCCTGCCCCTGCGGATCGAGGATCAGACCGACGTCCAGATCCGCCTGACGCACTTTCTGGCTGACGGTGTGGCTGTCGGCCACCTGCAGATCCAGCTCCAGCCACGGCCAGCTGGCGATAATCTCCGCCAGCGCGGCGGCGAAGCCACCTTCCGCCAGCGCCTGCACCATACCGACGCTGACGCTCCCGCGCTTCATCCCCTGCAGCTCATCAAATTTCTGCCGGGTCTGGCGAAACTCCTTCTGCCAGCGCAGCAGATTGTCATACAGCAGTTCGCCCGCGGTGGTCATCCGCAGTCCCTCCGGCAGCCGCTCGAACAGCGGTGTCCCGAAGGCCTCCTCGGCCTGCAGGATCTGGCGGTTAATCGCCGAGGCGGAGATATGCAGCTGCTCGGCGGCCCGGCGCAGGCTGCCGCAGCGGGCCACGGCGATGAAATAGTGGGCGAAACGGGAAAATGGACTCATGGCGACCCTGTACTCTTTTTTGCAACAGCAGAGTGAATTAATGGTGATGGATGTGAACACCCTAATATGACAACAATAATCTCACAACAATAAAACAATCACCGATGTGAGCAGGAAGAGAAATCATGAAGACAACCATCCCGACGCCCCCCGCCCATTGCACCTTTGATCCAGAGGACTGGCTGCGGCTGGCCCGCTGCTGGCACCCGGTGGCCCGCGCCTGCGATATTGGCGGCGCCCCGGTGAAAGCCACCCTGCTGGACGAACAGCTGGTTATCTATCGCATTAAAGGTCAGGTGGTGGTCGCCCGCGACGTCTGCCCGCACCGCGGCGTCCCGCTGACCCTGGGGTTTCATGAAGAAGAAGGCATCGTCTGCCCCTATCATGGCCTGCGCTTTGGCGAGGATGGCCGCTGCAACCGCATCCCCTCCAGTCCGGGGCAACCCATTCCAGCCAAACTGCATCTCACCAGCTTCGCCGTGGAGGAGCGCTACGGGCTGATCTGGACCTGCCTGGCCTGCGATCCGGACAATCCGCCGCCGTTACCGACCATGCCGCACTGGGACGACGCCGGCTTTCAGCAAATCAACTGCCCGGCCTTCGAGGTGAAGGGCTTTGCCGGCCGCCAGGTCGAAGGCTTTCTCGATGTCGCCCACTTTGCGTGGATCCACACTGATACCTTTGCCGACCCGGACAATCAGCAGGTGCCGGACTACACCCCGCAGGAGACACCGTTCGGTTTTGTTGCCGACTACTGGAGCTCGGTGGGCAATTACCCGGCCAGCTCCGATTTCCGCGCGCCGGAAGGGTTCCAGTGGCTGCGTCACTTTGAAATGCATCTGCCCTTCACCGCCACGCTGACCATCCATTTCCCTGCCGATGCGAAGCTGGTGATCATGAACGCCGCCTCGCCGGTGTCGTCGCGCGTGACGCGGATGTTCGCCCCTATCGCCCGCAATTTTGACCTGCATGTGCCGGTGGAAGACGTTCATGCGTTCAACCTGCGGGTGTTTGAGGAGGATCGCCTGATGGTTGAGACCCAGCGCCCGGAGCGGCTGCCGCTGGATCTGACCCTGGAGGCGCATATTCCGGCAGACCGCAGCTCTATCGCCTACCGGCGCGGGCTGAAGAAGATGGGCTTTGGCGATTTCTTTCTGGTATGAGTGGAGGTCTTATGCGCGACATACTCCCGGTGGTGGTCGATGGCCTGTGGCGCCAGGGCGCGAAAAATCTGGCCGTTCGTCTGGTGAGCGCCGATGGGCAACCGCTGCCGGCGTGGACGCCCGGCGCCCATATCGACCTCCATCTCCCCTGCGGGCTGATCCGTCAGTATTCGCTGACCGGCAGCCCGGCCGGGCGGGATCACTATCTGCTCTGCGTCGCCCGCGAGGCGCAGTCGCGAGGCGGCTCCCGTTATATTCATGACACCCTGCGTCCGGGGCAGCCCTTGCTGATCTCTGCCCCGCGCAACCACTTTCCCCTGCGCGGGGGCGGCCACGTGGTGCTCCTCGCCGCCGGGATTGGCATTACGCCGCTGCTGGCGATGGCCCACGCCCGGGCGGCGTCCGGCGCCAGCTTTACGCTGCACTACTACGTCAGCCGCGCGCAGGAGGCCGCCTTCGCCACCGAGATCGCCAACCAGCTCACCGGCGGAACCTGCCTGATCCACTGCTCTGCCGACGGACAGAGTCCGCGCCTGCGGCTGGCCCAGGATCTGGGCGCGCCGGACGCCGACACCCGGGTCTATTTCTGCGGACCGGCAGGGTTTATGAACCAGGTCCGCGACACCGCGCTGGCTGCCGGCTGGGCGGAGGCGCAACTGCACAGCGAAGCGTTCCAGCCGCCCGCCCCGACGGCGGCCTCGGCGGCGGACGGAACCTTCACCATCACCCTCGCCTCCACCGGGGAGCGCTGGCCGGTACCGGGGGACAAAACCATCGCCCGGGTGCTGCAGGAGCATGGCGTCGACGTGCCGCTCTCCTGCGAGATGGGGATCTGCGGCGCCTGCCTGACGCCGGTGCGGGAGGGAACGGTCGACCACCGGGATACCGTGCAGTCGGAGGCGGAAAAACAGGCAGCGGAGCAGCATATTGCGCTGTGCTGCTCCCGCAGCCTGTCGGCCAATTTAGTTATCGATCTCGCGGGATAAGCGACCGGTCTCCGGCTGTTCGGCGCGGGCGACCGGTTTCACCCGCACGGCGGTGAAGACCACGACCATCGCGGTCAACAGCAGCACACCGCTGCCGGTGAAGACGCCGCTGGCGCCGTGCAGATCGAACACCGCCCCGCCGCCGGCGGCGCCGGCGCTGATGGCCAGCTGAATAGAGGCCACCAGCAGACCGCCCGCGCTTTCCGCCTCATCCGGCACGGTGGTGGCCAGCCAGGTGGACCAGGCCACCGGCACCAGACCGAAGGCAAACCCCCAGAGGGCGACCAGCAGCCCGTCGAGCACGCTCAGATGACCAAACGTCACCATCAGCAGCGCCAGGACGCTCATCATCAGCGGCACCAGCGCCAGGGTCAGACGCAGGCTGCGGCTCAGCAGATAGCTCGCTACCGAGGTGCCGATAAAGTTAGCGATACCGAAGCCGAGCAAAATCAGTGAAACGCCTTCAACGCTGGCCTGCGCGACGGTCTCAAGGAACGGACGCAGGTAGGTGAAGAAGGCGAAATGGCCGCTGAAAATGAGGATCGATGCCAGCATGCCGCCCAGCATACCGGGACGGCGCAGCACCCTGAACAGCGTGGAGAAGGTGCCAACGCTTTCCGGGCGCATGGAGGGCAGCACCCACAGCTGCCAGAGCAGCGCCAGCAGGCTGGGTATCGCGCAGAGAATAAACACGTTGCGCCAGCCGATCAGCTCCCCGAGGTAGCTGCCGAGCGGCGCGGCCACCACCGTGGCGACAGACACCGCGGAAAAGATGATCGCCAGCGCCTTCGGCACATGGGCCGCCGGCACCAGACGCATCGCCGTGGCGGTGGACATCGCCCAGAAACCGCCGATGGCGATCCCCAGCAGCAGACGACCGAGCAGGAGAAACGCCAGCGAACCGGCAAAAGCGACCATCAGGCTGGAGACAATCTGCAGCACGGAAAAAAACATCAGTACCCAGCGGCGGTCGATATTGCGGGTGGCGGTGGCGATCAGCAGGCCGGTGACTAACGCCACCAGCGCCGTGGCGGTCACCGCCTGCCCGGCCATCCCTTCGCTGACGCCGAGGCTGCTGGCCATCGGCGTTAACAGGCTGGCGGGCAGAAACTCGGCCACGATCAGGCCGAACACCCCGAGGGCCAGGGCATAGACGGCACGCCAGGCAGGCCTGACGGGTGTCAGGCTTGCGTCAGCAGCTATGCAGGAAGTCATATACATCTCTCCAGGTTTATTAACATCCTGGTCATCTTAGGGGCTTACCCCTGGACGATATATGATGCATACTCTTCAGTTATTGATTATTCGTCCGGAATTACCATGAGCCAGCCTACAATCGACCTGACCAGCGAACTGCTGCGCGGTATGCGCCTCTCCGGCGTGAATTACCGGCGCATCGAAACCTCCCGCCCGTTTGGCGTCGGCTTTAGCGCCGTGGCGGGCAAAGCCCAGTTCCATTTCATCAGCCGCGGACCGGTGCTGCTGCGCATGGCCAGCGGAGAACAGTTCACCCTGGAGAGCGGCGACGCGCTGTTTATTCCCAACGGTGACGGACACGCCCTGCTCTCCGATCCGCAGGCCGCGGTGGTGAATGTGGCGCAGCTGGACAGCGAAACGGTGTGCAGCACGGTAAGTTGCATCAACGCTGGCGGCCAGCCTGACTGCCCGGAGCGCGCCGTGATTTTCAGCGGTTGCATGGACTTTGAGCTCGGCGGCATGCAGCCGCTGGTGAAGGCCATGCCCGAGGTGATGCGGGTGAGTTGCCTGCTGCACACCTGGCCGGAGATCCAGCCGCTGCTGGCCGCAATGGAGCGGGAGTCGCTCACCCGCCAGGCGGGCTATGCCGGGATCCTCGCCCGGCTGGCGGACGTGGTGGCCGCGCTGATTGTCCGCGGCTGGGTGGCATGCGGGTGCGGTAACGCCACCGGCTGGGTGCAGGTCCTGCGCGATCCCCGGCTGGCGAAAGCGATCTACGCCATGCATCAGCGTCCGGGCGTGAACTGGAAAGTGGAAGATCTGGCGCGGGAGGCGGGGCTGTCGCGCTCTCTCTTCGCCGAGCGTTTTCTTGCCGCCACCGGCACCACCCCCGCCCGCTATCTGACCGAGCTGCGTATGCGGCTGGCGGTGCAGTACATCACCCACGAAGGCCAGGCGCTGGAAAAGGTGGCCTTCCGCCTCGGGTATCAGTCGCTGGCGGCCTTCAGCCGGGCTTTCAAACGCATCACCGGCCAGCCGCCGGGGGCCCTGCGCGCCACGGCACGCTAGAGTCAGCCTTTATATAAAGCGATACACGCCGTTGCCAACGCGAAAGCGTTGCCCCTTAAGCGCCGGGTTGGCGACGCGAAACACCAGTTCGGTCAGCTGGTTGGCGGCTCCTTCGCGGAAAGTAAACCACTGGCCGCCCACGTCCAGCCCCTGCTCCCCCTGTGGCGGGAAGCCCAGCAGCGCCTGCCAGCGATCGCGCACCGCCTGCGGATTGTCCACCTCGAACACCGCCTGCTCGAGCACAATGTCGCCCAGCGGATGAGGCACGTTCAGCCCCTGGTCGCGCAGCCGCGCCAGCCTGGTCTCGTCGTCTTCTCCCCACTGCAGCACAAAAGGATAGACCAGCCCGTCGGTGTCGCCATCAATGGTGAAGATCCGCCAGCGGATGACATTGCCCTGCGGATCGTGGCGCTGGCCATCGACGATCGGTGACACCGCCAGCCCCTTGCGACGCAAGTGGTCATGGGTGGCGTCGATGTCGTCGCTGCGCAGCGCGACGCGAAACAGTGCTTCGTTCTCCGGCAGCAACCGCGCGGCATCCCGCGAGAGCAGAAACCTGTCCTTCGCGACGCGCAGTTCGTCCGGGTCGGAAATGGCGAGGAATTCGATATAGGTCAGACCAAAATAGCTCAGCGCATTGCGGGTTCCCCACCCCGGATGGCGCCCGCCGGCCACCGCCCGCAGCTGCTGTCCGGCAAAGGTTTCAATCGCCGCTTCCGGCTGATTCACAAACTGTACTGCGTGGTCCCACTGCAAGGTTGCCATGATCTCTCCCGCGGTTGTGCCTGTTCAGGCGTCTGCGGCAAAAGATAGTGCTGGGGTGAAGGGAATGGCAAACAAGAATTAAGTATATCGAAAGCTGGATAAGTGATTTATATCAACGCGGTATATGGAGTCTGACAGGCGATGAAACGGCGGACTAACGAATGGCCCGCCGGCGGGATCAGACCGACCCTTCTTTCTCAATCACCAGAATACGCGCCGCCCCCTGGGGATGAGCGACATGCTCGCATCCCACCTCGGCGTAGAAGATATCGCCGGCGTTCAGCACGATCACCTGCTCCTCGCCGTTGACTTTCACATGCATCGCCACCTGACCATCCATGACGGCAAACACCTCCTGACCGTCGTTGATGTGCCAGATATAGGGTTGGTCGGTCCAGTGCAGGCGCACGGTGGTGCCGGAAAAATTGGCGATATCCAGTGCGCCCCACGCGCGGTCGGCGGTGAAATCTTTACTGCTCCAGCTCTGCATAATGATGTCCTGTGGTAAGGGTTATTTTTTCTGCCAGTTTGCCCATGGATCCGCTTTCTCTGCCGGCGCATCGTCGTCGAGCGAAGCCAGATACATCGCCTCCACCTCTTTACGCGCCCACGGCGTCCGGCGGAGAAATTTCAGGCTGGACTTGATGCTGGGATCGCTTTTAAAGCAGTTAATGTTGACCTGGCGGGCCATTTCCGCCCAGCCGTAGCGCGCGACCAGGGCATTGAGCAGCGCTTCCAGCGTCACGCCGTGCAGGGGATCTTTTGAACTGTGCATGAGGATACATCCGTTCCGCATTAAAAAAGTGCGCCCACCTTACTGACTCTCGATGACGGGCGCAACGGCTTCAGTTCGCCCTTACGCCTTTATCTATTTAACGCAAAAGCACTGAACCCCGCGCGAACATAAATTAGAAAATAACGTTATTGGTTGATTATCTGGCCCTGAGGCAAGCTGTGCTCAGCCCCGAACAGAGGAAATCACCATGCGCTGCTGTTGTGCCCGAACCCTGAACCTGAATCGACCCATAACATATTATCCCGTTTTCGGAGAACACAATGAACGCGACAACCCTGCCGATTCTCGATCTGGCCCGCTACGCGGACCCCGCGGATAAAGCGGCCTTCCTGGCCGACCTGCGCCACGCCGCCCGCGACATCGGCTTCTTTTATCTGATCAACCACGGTGTCGACGACGCGCTTCAATATGAAGTTCAGCGCCAGTCCCAACGCTTTTTTGCCCTCGATGAGGCGCAAAAACAGCAGGTGGCGATGATTCACTCCCCCCATTTTCGCGGCTATAACCGCGCGGCCTCTGAGCTGACGCGCGGCCAGCCTGACTGGCGAGAGCAGTTTGATATCGGCGCCGAACGTCCGGCGCTGACCCTCAGCGATGACGCCCCGCGCTGGCAGCGCCTGCAGGGTCCGAATCTGTGGCCTGCCGCCCTGCCGTCGCTTAAACCGGTATTACTTCACTGGCAACAGCAGATGACCCAAGTGGGGATCCGCCTGCTGCGCGCCTTTGCCGAAGCGCTGCAGCTCCCGGAGAATGCCTTTGACCGACTCTATGGCGACAAACCCAACGAGCATATCAAACTGATCCGCTATCCCGGCCAGCAGGAGACGCAAAGCAGCCAGGGCGTCGGCGCCCATAAAGATTCCGGTTTTCTCAGCTTCCTGCTGCAGGACGAACAGAAAGGGCTGCAGGTTGAGGTGGCGCCCGGGCAGTGGATCGACGCTGTGCCGCTGGCCGGCAGCTTTGTGGTCAATATTGGCGAACTGCTGGAGCTGGCCACCAACGGCTATTTGCGCGCTACCGTTCACCGGGTGGTGTCGCCGCCGGCGCAGCAGCAGCGCCTCTCCATCGCTTTCTTCCTTGGCGCCCAGCTTGACGCGGTGGTGCCGGTTTATACCCTGCCGCCCGAGCTGGCGCGTGAGGCGCGCGGTCCGGACAGCGACCCGCACAATCCGCTGCTGCGCGATGTCGGCTGGAATTATCTCAAGGGCCGTCTGCGTTCCCATCCGGACGTGGCGGAACGCTACTATCAGGACGTGTTTCGCGAACGCGCCGAGCAATTGATCGTTTAACCATAACTAAAAAGGAACACACCATGAAATATGCCGCTTTTAAACTGGCAGGGGTCGCACTGTCTCTTTCTCTGGCATGGACGTCTGCCCAGGCCGCCGCGCTGCGCGTCGCCGCGGACCCGGTTCCCCACGCGGAGATCCTCAACTACATCAAAAAAATCGATCCCAGCCTCGATCTGAAGGTGGTGGAGCTGACCAGCGGGGTCAACGCCAATGAACTGCTGGCCAGTGGCGACGTGGATGCCAACTACTTCCAGCATGTTCCCTACCTGAAGGATCAGGAAAAAGCGCTGGGTAAAACCTTTGCCGTCGCGGCCACCGTGCACATTGAGCCGCTGGGGATCTACTCGCACAAACATAAAAATTTCTCGTCGCTGCCGGACAACGCCACGGTGGCGGTGCCGAATAACACCACCAACCTGAGCCGTGCGCTGTTCCTGCTGCAGGCGCAGAAGCTTATCAAGCTGGACCCTAAATTTACCGACCCGGCCACCACTCTGGCGACGCCGAAGGATATTGTCGAGAACCCGAAGCACCTGAAGATCCTGGAGATTGAATCGCCGCAGATCCCGCGCTCCCTCGACGATGTCGACCTGGCGGTGATTAACGGTAACTACGCCCTCGAAGCCGGGCTGGTGCCGGCGAAAGACGCTCTGGGGCTGGAAAGCGCCGAGCATAACCCCTACGCCAATATCCTGGTGACCACCCCAGCCCTGGCCAATGACCCGCGCATTAAGGCGCTGGCGAAAGACCTGACGTCGCCGCAGGTAGCGGAGTTTATCCGTAAAAACTACAACGGCTCGGTGATCCCGGTGGCCCCTCAGTCATGATAACCATCGAAGGGCTGAGCAAAACCTACGCCGGAACCGGCCGACCGGCGCTGAACGATATCGCGTTACAGATCCCGAAAGGGGCGATATACGGCATTCTCGGGCGCAGCGGCGCCGGCAAAAGTACGCTCATCCGCTGTCTCAATTTGCTGGAGCGGCCCACCTCGGGCCGCATTCTGGTGAACGGACAGGATATTACACAGCTGAACAAGGCGGCGCTGCGGGATTATCGCCTGCGTACCGGGATGATTTTCCAGCACTTCAATCTGCTGCATGCCCGCACCGTCGCCGACAACATCGCGGTGCCGCTGGAGATAGCCGGGGTGCCGCGGGCCGCTCGCGAAGCGCGGGTGCGCGAACTGCTGGAGCTGGTGGATCTCAGCGACAAGGCCGCCGCCTTCCCGTCTCAGCTTTCCGGCGGGCAAAAACAGCGCGTCGGCATCGCCCGGGCGCTGGCCGCCCGACCGGAGGTGCTGCTGTGCGATGAGGCGACCAGCGCGCTGGATCCCGAGACCACCGCCTCGGTGCTGGCTCTGCTGGCGGATATTAACCAGCGGCTCAATCTGACCATTGTGCTGATAACGCACCAGCTGGAGGTGGTGAAAACCATTTGTGACCACGCGGCGTTGCTGGAACAGGGCGAAATTGTCGAAAGCGGTAAACTCGCCGACCTGCTGGTGACCCCGTGGTCGCGGCTGCGTCAGTCGCTGCTGCACGACCCGCAGGCTGAACAGGATTTTCTTACCCGTCACGGCGTTCAGGGGAGGCCATTATGCGGAGTAGCATGAGCTGGGAAGATTTGTGGCCGTTATTACTCGACGGCACGCTGGATACGCTCTATATGGTGGGCCTGGCGGCCCTGTTTACCGTGCTGATCGGGCTGCCCACCGGTGTGTTGTTATTTATTTCCCGCGCCAACGGCCTCGCGCCGATGCCGAAACTGAACGCGCTGCTGGGGGCGGCGATCAACATCGGCAGATCGTTACCGTTTATCGTGCTGCTGATCGCGCTGATCCCTTTTACCCGCCTGATCGTCGGCACCACGCTGGGCAGCACCGCCGCTATCGTGCCGGTGACCATCGGCGCCTTTCCGTTCTTTGCCCGCCTGACGGAAAACGCGCTCGACGAGGTGGATTACGGGAGAATCGAAGCCATTCTGTCGATGGGCGGCAACGTCTGGCACGTGATTTTTAAATCTCTGCTGCCGGAAGCCCTGCCGACGCTGCTGGCCGGGATTACGCTGACCATCGTGATGCTGATTGGCTTTTCGTCGATGGCCGGGGTGATCGGCGGCGGCGGGCTCGGCGACCTCGCCATCCGCTACGGCTATCAGCGGTTCAATAATGAGGTGATGTTTGGCACGGTGCTGATCCTGGTGGCGATGGTTCAGGGCGTACAAATGGCCGGCGATCGGCTGGTGCGCCGCCTGGCACACCGCCGCTAACCGTCAAACATTAATTCCAGCCGCACTCAGCCGCCAGCTGGCGGACCAGACTGGCGGCGTCACACTCGCGGATCAACCCCACACCCTGCCCGGCCCAGTGCGCGCCATACTCATGGACGCCCTGGGCTTTCGCGGCGGCGGCCAGCGCTTTGCCGATATCATATGCCAGCGGATAATCCGGCACAGCGCTCGCCGGACAGGCTTCCCCCACTGCGCAGAAGGTATTCGCCAGACAACGTGCCGGACGCCCGGATATCGCTGAGGTCAGTACCGTACGCCCGTCAATGCTGTTAGCGATCGCCGCGCGGTAGCCGGCGTCGGCGGCCGATTCCGCACAGAGTAAAAACGCCGTGCCGAGCTGAGCGCCCTGCGCCCCCAGCTGCATCACGCTGGCGATCCCCGCGCCGTCCATGATGCCCCCGGCGGCAACCACCGGGATGGTCAGCCGACGCCGCAGATGTTGCACCAGAATAAAGGTGCTCATCTGCGCATCTGGCTCCTGCGGGTCGAAGATCCCCCGGTGCCCGCCCGCCTCAAAGCCCTGAGCGACCACCACGTCAATCCCCTGCTCTTCAATGACCTGCGCCTCCTTAAGCGACGTCGCCGTGGCCAGAGTGACGATCCCCTGCTGTCGCAGGCGCTGGATCGCCTCGCGCTCAGGAAGGCCGAAATGGAAGCTCACCACCGCGGGTGAGAGATCGAGAAGCAGCTCCAGCATGGCGGTGTGGCCGATAAACGTCTGGTATATCTCCCTAAGCGACGCCGGAGGGATACTGCCAAAGCGGGTAAAATGGGGGCGCAGCGTCTCAGCCCAGTCCGCCTCCCGTCGGGCGTCGCGCCGGGGCGGCGCATGGCAAAACAGATTGACATTGAACGGCCGGTCCGTCAGCTGGCGGGTGGCGACGATCATCGCTTCCGCCTGGGCAACGGTTGAAGCGCCCAGCCCCAGCGAACCCAGCGCCCCGGCATGACTCACCGCGGCAGCCAGCGCGGGGGTGGAGACGCCCGCCATCGGGGCCTGGATCAGGGGGTAGTCAATATCAAGAAGCGAAAGCAGTGAATTTTGCATGGGTTCCTCGTTCATGAGCGATGCCGGAGGCTTACCATCTCTTTTAAAGATGATAAGATCAACATCATTATCATATTGAGAATAAAAATATGAACCACAGCACACTGCAGATTTTTATCCAGGTGGCCGACACGCAAAGCGTCACTCTGACAGCAAAACGGCTTGGCCGCGCCCAGTCCAATATCACCACCCGTATTCAGCAACTGGAAGAGGAGCTTGCCGTGGAACTCTTCGTCCGCGGCAACAAAAAAATGGTGCTGTCGCCGGCAGGCGTTCAGTTTCTCAGCTATGCCCGGCGGATCCTGAGCCTGGCGGAAGAGGCAAAGCAGAGCCTGCATCCAACCACGCCCGGCGGCAGCCTGCGGCTGGGCGCGATGGAGGCGACCGCCGCCAGCCGTCTGCCGCCGCTGCTCACCCGCTTCCAACAGCGGTGCCCGCAGGTGGATGTCACGCTCAGCACCCGGCCGACCCGCCAGTTAACCGAGGGGGTATTAACCGCCGCCCTTGATGCCGCGCTGGTCTGCCTGCCGCCAGGGACGGATGGCCAACCGGCTTGCCCGCCCGGCCTGGGATCTGTCCCGGTGTTTCAGGAAACCCTGATGCTGGTCCGTCCGCAGAGCGCTGGCCCGCTGCGGTTCGCGGCATTTGCCAGCGGCTGCAGCTATCGGGCGCTGGGAGAGCGCTGGCTGGCGGAACAACAGGCGGCCGTCGAGGTGCATGAGGTGAGCTCCTATCACAGCATGCTGGCCTGCGTAGCCTCCGGGCGCTACGCCTGCCTGTTGCCGCAGAGCGTGCTGGCGCTGATGACGCTTCCCGAAAACAGCCTAAGCGAACCGCTGTGCGAGGCGACCACCCAGCTTATCTGGCGCCAGGGGTTCAGCACCTCCGCCCTCAGCGAGTGGCGCATCCTGTTGCAAAGCGCCGCGAACGGCTAAGCTAAAAGAGGAAACCGCGACGCACTCGCCGGAGGCGAACCTGAGCTCTTACCGACAAACGCAGAGGCGTTTTGCCGCTACAGTATCCATCCGAGCGACAAAATCGTTTTCGCCAGGTCGCGGCCATGATGCCGCTTTTTTGCCGGGTGGCGGCTGCGCCTGACCCGGCCTACATGGCGGCGCTTAGCCGGCTAAAGGGATCCTCCGCTCCGTAGGCCCGCGCAAGCGCAGCGCCGCCGGGTGCCAGTTCGCAGCCATGATGTCGCTTTTTTGCCGGGTGGCGGCTGCGCCTGACCCGGCCTACTGGCGGCGCTTAGCCGGCTATAGGGGCCTCCGCTCCGTAGGCCCGCGCAAGCGCAGCGCCGCCGGGCGACGGGTCGCGGCCATGATGCCGCTTTTTTGCCGGGCGGCGGCCGCGCCTGACCCGGCCTACATGGCGGCACTCAGCCGGCTAAAGGGATCCTCCGCTCCGTAGGCCCGCGCAAGCGCAGCGCCGCCGGGCGCCAGGTCGCGGCCATGATGTCGCTTTTGCCGGGTGGCGGCTGCGCCTGACCCGGCCTACATGGCGGCGCTTAGCCGGCTATAGGGGGCCTCCGCTCCGTAGGCCCGCGCAAGCGCAGCGCCGCCGGGCGACGGGTCGCGGCCATGATGCCGCTTTTTTGCCGGGTGGCGGCTGCGCCTGACCCGGCCTACACCTTTTGGGAGTCATTATGTCGTTCTGCCACATGCGCATCGCCAGACCGGTCAGCGAACTGGAGAGCACCGCCAGCATGTATTGCGCCGGGCTGGGGCTGCAGCAACTTGGAAGCTTTACCGATCATGAAGGATTCAGCGGGATGATGATCGGTTCGCCGGATGCCAGTTGGCATCTGGAATTCACCCACTGCCGCCACCATCCCGTTACCCCCTCGCCAGGAGATGAAGATCTGCTGGTGCTGTACTATCCGCAGCCTGAGGCCTGGAAGGCACAATGCAGCGCCATGGACGCCGCCGGGTTTCTGCGCGTCACGGCATTCAACCCCTACTGGGAGGTCAACGGCGTCACTTTCGTCGACCGCGACGGCTATCGTACCGTGCTGCAAAACCGCGCCTGGGGGGAAGTGCGAAACATTTCACATCACGAGGAGCCTCAATAACCTCCCCGAGGTGACCCGCACCGCGCCCGGCGGGGGCGTTAAGCCTGTTCCGCCCGCAGCCACGGCGTCACGGTAAGCCCGGCCAGCAGACCTTCCGGACTGAGCAGGCGGGTGACGGTCTGCCCCCACGGCTCGTCGCGCGCGGCAACAAGGAGATGGTACCCCTGCTGCTGCAGCCGCGCCGTCGCCGCGGCAAGGTCGCGGACCTCAAATTCAATCCACGCCTGCGGCACCGGCTCCGTCTCCGGCCACTGCTCCTGACCAAAACAGGACTGCGCCGCCTGCGCCAGCGGCCACAGCGCAAAATGCTTCACCCCGCCGATGGCATCCTGCTCGCTAAGCAGATACGCCTCGTTACCCGGCATCGGCTTCAGCGGCAATCCCAATGCCTGACAATAGAAATCACGGCTTTGCGAGGTGCTTTGGGTAATAGGGCCGAAGCCCGCAATGAACATAACGTCAATATCGGCGAATTCCTGGGACATATTCTCTCCTCAAGGCGGCGGTAAGATACCGTCATCATGCCCCGAAGCCGGCGTCAGCGGCAACACCGTTAATGACGGCGGCGAGGCCATCGATCACGGATAAAACGCCCTCGCCACTCGCCAGCCTCTTCGCGGCGCGTTATGCTAAACATCCCTATGTATTAACCCTTTATCCCTATGAGCACTTCCGTCAGCACCACTCAACTTAATCTGCGCATCATTTCGATCGTTGTTTTTACCTGTATCTGTTATCTCTCTATTGGTCTGCCGCTGGCCGTTCTGCCGGGATATATTCACTATCAGCTGGGCTACAGCACCTTTGTCGCCGGGATCGTGATCAGCCTGCAGTACATCTCGACGCTGATAAGCCGGCCGCACGCCGGGCGCTACACCGATATCTGGGGCCCGAAAAAAGTGGTTAGCCTCGGGATCGTCTGCTGTCTGCTCAGCGGCGCCTTCACGCTGCTGGCGGTAATGTTGCAGGCGATGCCGATGCTGGCGATTGCCGCGCTGTTGGCGGGCCGGGTGTTTCTTGGCGTCGGCGAAAGCTTTACCGCCACCGGCGCCACGCTATGGGGGATCAAAACCGTCGGCGCGATCCATACGTCGCGGGTGATCTCCTGGAACGGCGTGGCAACCTATGTGGCGATGGCGGTCGGCGCGCCGCTGGGGGTCACCCTTAACCAGTATTTCGGCATCAGCGGCTTTGCCACGGTGGTGGTGCTGGTCGCCGCCATCGGCCTGCTGTTCGCCCGCACGCGGCAGGACGTCAGCGTGACCGCCGGCGTCAGAGCGCCCTTTCACGCGGTGGTGCGCAAAATCTGGCCTTATGGGCTGGGGCTGGCCTTTGGCACCGTCGGTTTCGGCGTTATTGCCACCTTTATCACCCTCTACTTTGCCGCGCACAGCTGGCAGGGCGCCGCGTTTACCCTCTCGCTGTTCAGCGTCGGCTTTATCTGTGTTCGCCTGGTGCTGGGGAACACCATCACTCGCTATGGCGGGGTCCCGGTGTCCCTGGCCTGCTTCGTCATCGAATGTCTCGGCCTGCTGCTTATCTGGCTGGCGCCGTCGGCCTGGGTGGCGGGGATCGGCGCCTTTCTCACCGGCTCGGGTTTTTCGCTGGTCTTCCCGGCGTTGGGGGTTGAGGCGGTAAAACAGGTGGAAGAGCAAAACCAGGGGACCGCCCTTGGCACCTACTCGGCGTTCCTTGATCTCGCGCTGGGGCTGACCGGGCCGCTGGCCGGCTGGGTCGCCGGTTACTACGATCTCGCCACCCTGTATCTGCTGGCGGCAATCGTCGTAGTGTTCGCTTTCCTGCTGATTTTACGCGTATATCTGCAACAGCGGGCCGCGGTCAGGACGTAGCCAGGCCCGGCTCGCGGAACGCCGCGGGCCGCCGACACCGGCAAAAAACGAATCGGCAATTGACGACGATTCGGCTTCCGTGCCAACATCCCCTTCAGCGTCTGGCGACAGATGCAAGGACGGTGGCGGAAAACAACAGAGATCGCGCAACGATCCGGCCCGCCGCCGTAGTCCAATCCGAATCACTGACCCACACGGTGAATTCCTGATTCTGGCGGGAAACACAGACATGCACCAAAGTTTTAATCAGCGCGTTCATTTCTATTACTGCGTCCTGGTCGCGCTGAAGATGCACGGAAAGTCGAAAAAGTCGGGCGGTATCAGAGGAAAGAACAACTTTCTGCTGAAATGGCTGCGCCGGGCGCAGGATAACAACATTTTCCCTCCCGATATCACCAGTGAAATAGAATGGCTGCGCGGGAAGATTATTCAGGCCGGCTACGATACCGATCTCGAGCCGATGCTGGATTTTGTTTACGCCACCGCCAGCCGCGCCGAAGCGCTCAAGAACGCCGAATAAGCCACTGCGCCCGCTGCGGGCGCAGATGCTGCCCAATCCGCTTACTCCCTGACAATGTGCCCATCACGCACGGGATAGCCTGCTGAGGTTATTTTATCGGTGACACTGTCACGCAAGGCAGATGCTGCAGTGGATCATTTCCCCCTGACAGGCGGCCCCGGGCGTTCTATGCTTTGCCCTGTCTCCCTTACACAGGACAACGCCCGATGGTCGACTGGAACCCTTCCCTGTATCTGCAGTTTGACGCTGAGCGCACCCGCCCGGCGGCTGACCTGCTTTCCCGTATCGCTCACCTGCAGGTCGAGAGCGTCGTTGACCTCGGCTGCGGGCCGGGCAACAGTACCCGCCTGCTGCGTGCCGCCTGGCCGCTGGCGGCGATCGTCGGTATCGATAACTCCCCGGCCATGCTGGACCAGGCGACGCAGGCCTTACCTGACTGTGAGTTTATCGAGGCCGATATCGCCAGCTGGCGGCCTGCGCAACCGCCGGACGTGATCTATGCCAACGCCTCGCTGCAGTGGCTGGCGGATCATGAGACGCTGTTTCCGCATCTGGTGAACCAGCTGGCGGAGAACGGTACGCTGGCGGTGCAGATGCCGGATAACTGGCAGGAGCCCTCCCATACTCTGATGCGTCAGGTCGCCGGCGAGCTGGGATTACCGGACCGTGGTCGCCAGCCCTTGCTTCCGCCGAACGCCTGGTACGATCTGCTCACCCGTCAGGGCTGTGAAGTTGATATCTGGCGCACCACCTATTTTCATCCGCTCGCTTCCCATCAGGCGATCGTCGACTGGCTGCAGGGCACCGGACTGCGACCTTATCTGACGGGCCTCGATGAACCTGCCAGGAGCGCCTTTCTGACACGCTATTTGGCATTGCTGGCCGATCACTATCCGTTACAGTGTAACGGAATGGTGCTTTTGCGCTTCCCGCGTCTGTTTATCGTGGCGCGAAAAAGAGCCGCCTGACGGTTGGCCTGAGCAAGTCGTAAAACATAACCAACACAAAAATAAGAGCGGGCCAGCTGACCATCCTGATTTTCAGGATTAACTATCCTGAACATTGCGATATTCAACACATTCCTCAGCGTGCGACAGTGACGACCACTTCAACCTGTAACGGGAGTCACTATGCATACCCCCTCTGTCGATCGCCACACGCTGGCCGCCATTGCGCCAAAACTGGCCGAACTGACCGAAACGGTGCTGTTTGGCGATATCTGGGCGCGCAGCGAGCTGTCGCTCCGCGAACGCAGCTTAATCACCCTCTCCGCCCTGACGGCGCTGGGCAAAACGGAGCAACTGCCCTGGCATATCGCCTACGGCTATCAAAATGGCCTGAGCCAGGAGGAGATGGTCGAATTGTTTACCCACCTGGCGTTTTACGCCGGCTGGCCGGCGGCGGCCAGCGCCCTGACCTGCCTGAACGCGCAGGAGGCACCATGCCTCTGACGCGTATTTCGCTTGGCGCGGCCTGGCGTCCCGCGGAGTTTGCTCAACTGTCGGCGCTATTCCATGAATGCCTGGTGGCGGAGTTTGACGTGCCGCCGGCGGACAAATTTCAGTTTATCGAGCAGACCGCCGACGGACAGCGTATTTACGACCCGCATTATCTCAGCGGCGGGCGCAGCGCCCGCTTCGTGCTGTTTCATATTTTCGCCGGGAAGCCGCGCCGCCGGGCGCAGAAACAGGGGCTCTACCGTCGGCTGTGCGCGCGGTTAGCCGATGAGATGGCGGTCAGCCCGCAGGACGTGATGGTGGTGATCCAGTTTAACCAGCTGGAGGACTGGAGTTTCAGCGCCGGCATAATGGCGGGTGAATAAGACAGGCGGCGCCTGCAGGGCGCCGCGATTCAGGCTATTTTGTTGCTACCAGGCGAGATGATGCACCAGTGACAGATCCCAGGCCGTCGCCAATAGCGAAAGAAACATTATCAGATTGACCACTGTTTCGAGACGTTTTTCCATCGTTGCTTCTCCTGAGCCTGTTTCCCCTGTTATAGCGGGAAAAGCTAAACAACATCTTATCGCTTCAGGAGTCGAGGGTGATCCTGTAGCGCACATAATCGTCAGCCGGGGTGAATTCATCATACAGGTGGCGGGCGGGATTATCACAGCGAGTATGCCAGTACAGACGTGACCAGCCTTTCTCAGCCCCTTCGGTTTGCAGCGACTTAATCAGCGTTCTGGCAATGCCTTGTCCGCGGAAGGCAGGATCGACGAACAGATCCTCCAGATAGCAGATCGGCGTGGTGACCCAGGTGCCTTCGTGCAGAATGCAGATAGCGAAACCCACCACCGTATCATCCACCACCGCGACTCTGCCCAGCACGGGTGAGTTCACCTCCAGCATCCGCTGCCAGGTGCATTCGGTCACCTCTTCCGGCTGCGGGCTGCCGTAGAAGCGGGTATAGCCTTCCCAGAGCTGAAGCCATTCGGCTTTGTCATGTGGCCGAACTTCCCGGATATCGATGACCATGCGAGTTTCCTTACAGATGAATGAATTAGCCTGCGAACATTGGCAGGAAATATGTGTTAAGGCCATTATTTTCCTGCGCAGGTATTTGTTCAAGCGGCTTAACCACAATTCTCCCCCTGTGCAGGGCGATTTGGCACTAAAAAGCCTTTTGCAGCGAGGCTGCCGACCGGCTTAATCTGGTTAATAAAAAAGTATGTTGTAACTAATTCGAGTGCGATTAAACCCGGCCGCAGCCGGGTGAATAGACTCCGCTATCAGCAGAGCGGCCTGACGGCGTCGCGCATACCGCGGGTCAGGATAGCGTCAAGGTCCACGGCGACCTGCTCCACCAGGCCGGGGATCTGGCTGAGATCCTGCTCCCAGTGGGACTCCACGCTGAGCACAGCTGAAACCAGCTCGCGGGTGCATATCTGGCCGTCACGATGGCGCGCCCAGAGCGTCTGGTAGCGCGTCAGCCATTCCGCATCATCCTGTACCGGATAGCTTGTCCCCTCCCGCTCTCCCCGGTAGAAGGCGATCAGCGCCGCCAGGGCGAAGGTCAGGCGCGGCGGCAGCGCGCCATGCGCCTTCTGCCCTGCCAGCAGCTGCGGCAGAATACGGGTGCGGTATTTGGTCATGCCGTTGAGAGCGATCGAGAGCAGCTGATGTTTGATATAGGGATTACGGAAGCGCCCGGTCACGGCGCTGGCGAATGACACCAGCTCATCGTGCGGCAGATCCAGCACCGGAATAATCTCGTCATAAATCGCCTTTTCGACAAACGCGCAAATTTCCGCATCGTTCATCGCCTCGCCGACGGTGTCGATCCCGGCCTGGAAGGCCACCGGCACCAGGGCGGTGTGCGCCCCGTTGAGGATCGCCACTTTGCGCTCTTTATAGGGCTTGATATCGTCCACGATACGCACATTGAGCGGCAGCTTATCGAGTCGCAGCTCGCTGGCTAATGAGGCGGGCCCCTGAATAACGAACAAATAAAAGTGCTCGGCAGTATCGAGGAAAGCGTCCTGATAGCCGGTTTGCGCCTCCAGAGCCGCCACTTCATCGCGCGGGTAGCCGGTCACTATGCGATCCACCAGCGTGGAACAGAAGGTATTTGCCGACGTCAGCCAGTTGATAAAGGCCTGCGGCAGCTGCCACTCGGAGGCATAGCGCAGCACCAGCGTCTGCAACGCCTCGCCGTTATAATCGATCAGTTCGCAGGGGATGATCACCCATCCCTTATCGGCTGCGCCGGCAAAATACTGGTAGCGTTCAAACAGCAGGCGGGTCAGTTTTGCCGGATAGCTTACCGGCGGCGCGTCATCAAACCGATCCCCGGCATGGTAGCTGATGCCCGCCTCAGTGGTATTGGAAAAGACAAACCGCATCTGGGGGTTATGCGCCAGACGTAAAAAAGCGTCGTAGTCAGCGTAAGCGCTGATTTCCCGATTGACCGAGCGGATCAGCCGCGCGTCGCTCACCGCTTCGCCCTGCTCGTTGAGACCGCGAATGATGGTGGTATAGAGGCCGTCCTGGGTATTCAGGGAGGGTGGGAAATCGGTGGCAATAGGACGAACGACCACGATGCCAGCATTCAGGTCGGTATGCGTGTTGAGCAGGTCAATCTGCCAGTCAACGAATGCGCGCAGGAAGTTACCTTCTCCAAACTGGATGATACGGTCAGGGTACTGCGCGCCGGGGAAATCACGACGGTTTAACGTTTTCACAATGGGTTCCCTCTAAGAGTAGTCATACAACCTGAGTAATTGGTCCAATAACTTATCAGGTTTTACTACCAGTGAAACCCTGTTTTGATCAAAGGATTCTGTAATAACCGCCGTCAGGGAAGAAACTTATAGAACAGTGAAGTGGCGGTCATCGCACCGTCAGGCATCAGCGCATAGCGCGGAATTTCGCCCACTTTTTCCCAGCCACAGCGGACATAGAACTGTTCCGCCCCGCTGCCGGTCGCCGTGTCCAGCACCAGCACCGTCTTACCTACCCGCCGGGCGGTTTGCTCCAGCTCCGCCATCAGCGCGTTGGCAATCCCCAGGCGGCGGGCATTTTGGTGAACCAAAAGTTTGGCCACGTCCGCACGATGGGGCTGGTTTTCCGGTTGGCTGGTGATCAGTTGCACGGTGCCGACGGGACGTTCCTCAGCGTCAAGGGCGGCCAGCACGATGCGCTCCCCGGCCGCCACGCTGTTGGCGACATGTTGCCAGAAGGTCGTCGCCGTCTGCTGACTGAAAGGCAGCATAAAGCTCACCGAGGCGCCGCCGTTCACGCAGCTCGCCAGGATATCGCTTAATGCCGGAAGGTGATGAAGAATATCGTCACGCGATAGCGTGCGCAGTGAAAATGATGCGATCATACTAGCTCCTTGTTTTTGACCACATCACTATATTTTAACCAATCATTAACACAAGCATAACATCTATAGGATTTTCTTATGGCGCGCTTTCCGTTAGCGTCGGCATACAGATGCGGTTACGGCCTGTCTGTTTGGCTTTGACCATTTCATCGTCCGCCGCCAGCAGCAGCTGGTTAAACAGCTCGGTAATACGGGCCTGGCCCACCTCGCGTGTCTCCAGTCCCATACTGATGGTCAGGCGGATCGGGTTATGTCCCCAACCGAAAGCTTGCGACTCTACGCCGTGGCGGATCTTCTCCGCCAGCAGGTATCCCTGCTGGGTGCTGTCGACCACGGCGGCGACCGCAAACTCCTCGCCGCCGATACGGGCGACCATACCCTGCTCGCCCACCAGTTGTCTGACCTGCTGGGCAAACTGAGTCAGTACGCAATCTCCGCCCTCATGGCCCAGGGCATCGTTCACCCTTTTGAAGCCATCGATGTCCAGCACCATCACCGTCAGCAGTTTATCGGCCGGCAGCGTCTGACGTTTCAGCGCCTCGCTCAGCCCGGAACGGGAATAGACCCGGGTCTGGAAATCAAAATCGGCGCGCAGGGCCAGCTGTTTCACCAGCATGTTAATCGCCTCGACGCTGGAGGCGACGATCACCGGACTTATCAGCATCGCCGCGATCCCCAGGCGAGTGGAGAACAGCTGCCACGGCTGCATTCGCGTATCCGGCGCAAAGTGAATTAACGAGTTGGCCACCAGCAGTATCTCGCCGATGCCGGTGAAAAAGGTCAACAGGCAGGTCAGGGGCAGCGGATAGCGCACGGCGCACCAGATCAGGGCCGGTAACGGGAAGGTAATGCTGCCGGCGCCGCCCACCGCCACGCCGAGGGCAATCGACAGCACCAGCGCCAGCGCGGGCAGCAGCTGGCGAAAGCGAAAACCGCTTAACGCGGAGGGCAGCGTCAGGGTCAGAATAAACGGCAGAATAAGCACCGCCGTCGAGAACTGCTCGCTAAACCAGTCCGCCAGCTGGGGAATAAAGGTGGCGCGCTCGACGTCCACCGACCCCAACGCGCCGACCGCTGCGCACAGCAGCGCGGCTAACAGACAGAAACAGAATAAATTAAGCGCGTTAATCGGGCCGGGCATCGAGTCGGCGCGTCGTTTATCCCACAGCACCAGCTGCGCCAGGGTCACAATAAAGACAATATTGGAGAAGTTAATCAGCAATGAGGCAAAGCCCATTCCCCAGCGCGAAGTTAATCCGTCATAGACCAGCATTGCCGCAAAGCAGACGGCATAAAAATAGCTGCGATTAAGCCATACGTAGCGCGCAAAGATCCCGGCCATCACTGCGTTGAGCGGCCAGAAGAAAGAGAGCTCCTGCACCAGACGCAGCATCGCGCCCAGGAAATGCAGCAATAGCGTTAACGTAAATAAGACCAGTGCATCGCGCACGGGTTGTTCTTCACGAAACAGCGTAAATGACCGAATCGACAGTGAAGACATTCAGTAATTATCCGTCTAATTGTTTCAGGCAATTATTATGTTAATAGTTAGTTAGCGGATTATCATAACATGAGAATATTTATCAGGCATACTCCGGCGCCGATCAAATGCAAATTAGCGCACAGACGGGCCATTCATCTGCAGCACCAGCCAGCGGTGGATCACCTGCACAATATAGCGCTGCTCCTGCTCGCTCAGCGCGCGGCCGTGGGGAATGGCGTGCCATTTTTCCAGGCAGCCGCGACAGCAGGTGGCGGTCGCGTGCTGGGCGATAAACACCGGGTGACCGCGCATTGGCGTCTGCTTGCCATCATTGGCCGGCGCGGCGGACGCCAGCCGCTGACGGATAAAATCGGCGGCATGCTGGTCGATGACCTCCGGCCCTTTATCGAGGCAGTATTGCCGCTCTTTCATCCCCAGCCGGAAGCGTGAACGAAACGTCGAACGCGCCAGGCGAGCAAACAATCGATCCTGATCGACCATCAGAACACCGACCTCCCCAGCCGCTGAGTCAGTTTCTCCAGCAGCGCCACGCCGGCCAGGGAGTTCCCCGCCTCGTCAAGCTCCGGGCTCCAGACCGCGATCGCCATCTCCTGCGGCACAATCGCCACAATTCCGCCGCCGACGCCCGATTTCGCCGGCAGACCGACGCGCCAGGCAAACTCGCCGGCGTTCTGGTACATGCCGCTGGTCATCATCAGGGCATTCACCTGGCGGGACTGTATCGGCGCGATAACCGGCGTTTCGAGATGCGGGGCGATGCCGCGGTCGGCGAGAAACAGAAAGGTTCGCGCCAGCTCGACGCAGCTCATCTCCAGCGAACAGTAGTGGAAATAGTTCTGCAGCACGGTGGCGACATCATTATGGAAGTTGCCGAAGGATTTCATCAGCCAGGCGATGGCGGCGTTGCGCGCCGAATGCTCAAACTCAGAGCGGGCCACCAGCGGATCGTAGGCGATATCGGCCACGCCGCTCAGGCGGCGGACAATCTCCAGCATCCGCTGGCGCGGCGCGCTGAGCCGGCTCTGCAGCATGTCGCAGACAACCAGCGCCCCGGCGTTGATAAACGGGTTGCGCGGTTTGCCCTGCTCGATCTCCAGCTGCAGAAGCGAGTTAAAGGGCTGACCGGAGGGATCTTTCCCCACCCGCTGCCAGATCTCCTCTTCCTGATAGTGGTTCATGGCCACCACCAGACTCAACACCTTGGAGATCGACTGGATGGAGAATCGTTCATGGGCATCGCCGGCGGCAAAATGTTGCCCGTCCACCGTACAGATAGCGATGCCAAGCTTATCGCCGCTGACGCTGGCCAGCGCCGGAATATAATCCGCCACTTTACCGCGGCCAATCAGCGGCCTGATTTCTGCCAGAATGGCTTCCAGCATTGCGTTATTGATCACCGTCGCCACACGCGGCTCCTTGCCCACCGTCGAATTTTGGTGGGCGAGTATAGCAGACGAGAACGACGGTCGTCAGGGGCAAACGCAGATTAGCGACGGTCTTTCCAGACGGTCTGCGCATTGCAGAACTCATGCAGGCCAAAATGCGACAGTTCGCGACCAAAACCGCTCTTCTTCACGCCGCCGAAAGCCACCCGGGCGTCGCTGGCGCAGTAGCCATTAAGGAAGACACCGCCGCACTCCAGCTCGCGGGCAAAGCGCTGGGCCTGCGCCTCGTCGGTGGTGTAGACCGTTGCCGACAGGCCAAATTCGCTGTCGTTGGCGAGGGCCAGCGCATGGTCTGCGTCACGGGCGGTGGTCAGGGTCGCGACCGGACCAAACAGCTCCTGGCGGAAGCCGGTCATGCCGGCGGTGACATTGCCCAGGACCGTTGGCGCATAGTAATTGCCCGCCCCTTCGATTTTTTCCGCCCCCAGCAGCAGGGTTGCGCCTTCATCGAGGGTCGCCGTTACCTGCTGGTGCAGTTCATCGCGCAGATCGAATCGCGCCATCGGCCCGACGTAATTCTGCTCGTCGCGCGGATCGCCCATCTTCAGCGCCGCGACGGCGTCGACAAATTTGCGGGTGAAGGCCTCGGCAATGCCGGCTTCGAGGATAAAGCGTTTCGACGCGGCGCACACCTGGCCGCTGTTCTGATAGCGGCCGGTGACGGCGGCCTTCACCGCTTCATCCAGATCGGCATCGTTTAAAACGATAAAGGGATCGGATCCCCCCAGCTCGAGCACGCATTTCTTCAACGCTGCGCCCGCCTGAGCGCCAATCGCTTTCCCGGCGCGGACGCTGCCGGTGACGGTCACCGCCGCGATGCGGTCGTCATTGATAATCTGCGAAACGCCGTCATTGGTGGCGTTGACCCAGCCAAACACGCCCTCCGGCAGGCCGGCGGCAGCAAAAATCTCGCCCAGCAGGCGGGCGCTGCCCATCACGTTCGGGGCGTGCTTCAGCAGGTAGCTGTTTCCGGCCAGCAGGATCGGCACCGCGCCACGCAGCACCTGCCAGACCGGGAAGTTCCACGGCATCACCGCCAGAATGGCCCCCAGCGGACGATATTCGATCACCGCCTGGTTATTTTCCACCAGCGTGGCTTCGGTCGCCAGCATCGCCGGGCCATGTTCGGCATACCAGTCGCAGAGATTGGCGGATTTCGCCACCTCGCCGCGAGCCTGAGCAATCGGTTTGCCCATCTCAAGAGTGATCGTCTGGGCCACCTCTTCACCGCGGGCGCGCAGTTCGGCCCCGATGCGGCGCAGCGCGTCGGCGCGTGCGGCGAGCGGCGTCTGACGCCACTGGCGATAGCCCGCCGCGGCGAGAGCGATAGCCGCGTCGACCTCGCGTTCGCTGGCCCACGGCAGCGAGGAGACCACCTCGCCGGTAGTCGGGTTGACGGAGACGGCGTGCGTTGCAGATAAATTCATCGTTATTCTCTCTCTCGTTGCTTGCGAAGTGAACGTATTCTGGCTTACCTTTCCATTCATTGAAAATGAATAATATTAAGCAACGCATTCACAAAAGAAGAATAGTATGGACCTGACTCAACTAGAGATGTTTAACGCCGTCGCCAGCACCGGCAGCATTACTCAGGCAGCGCAGAAAGTGCATCGCGTGCCGTCCAACCTCACCACCCGCATCCGCCAGCTGGAGGCGGATCTTGGCGTTGAGCTGTTTATCCGCGAGAACCAGCGGCTGCGCCTCTCGCCCGCGGGCCACAGCTTCTTACGCTACAGCCAGCAGATCCTCGCCCTGGTGGACGAGGCGCGAATGGTAGTGGCGGGCGACGAACCCCAGGGACTCTTCTCTCTCGGTTCGCTGGAGAGCACCGCGGCGGTGCGGATCCCCACCACCCTGGCCCACTTTAATCAGCGCTACCCGAAAATTCATCTCGCCCTCTCCACCGGCCCCTCCGGGACGATGATCGACGGCGTGCTGGAGGGAGCCCTGAGCGCCGCGTTCGTTGACGGACCGCTGGTGCACCCGGGCCTGGAGGGGCTGCCGGTGTTCCCTGAAGAGATGATGATCGTCGCCCCCTACGGCCACGCGCCCATCGCCCGCGCCAGCGAAGTGAACGGGGCTAATGTCTACGCTTTTCGCGCCAACTGTTCCTACCGCCGGCATTTTGAGAGCTGGTTCCATGCCGACAGAGCCACTCCGGGCCGGATCCATGAGATGGAGTCTTATCACGGGATGCTGGCCTGCGTGATCGCCGGCGCCGGGCTGGCGCTGATACCGCGCAGTATGCTGGAGAGTATGCCGGGCCATCAGCAGGTTTCCGCCTGGCCGCTGGCGGAAGAGTGGCGCTGGCTCACCACCTGGCTGGTGTGGCGCCGGGGCGCCAAAACCCGCCAGCTGGAAGCGTTTATAGCGCTGCTGAACGAAGATCGGCAAACAGCGGTTTCTCCATAAAGACGCTGAGCGGATCGGGCTGGTAGGGAGCAAACGCGCAGCGGGTCTGATAGCCGTTGCGCGTATAGAGGGTGATGGCCGCATGCTGATGGATGCCGGTCTCCAGGCGCAGAGTATGGCAGTCGCGCTGGCGCGCTTTCGCCTCCAGGGCCGCCAGCAGCTTTTCTCCCAGCTGTTGCCCACGATGCTGTGGATCAATATAGACCCGCTTCATCTCGCCAAAACCTTCATCGCTGAGGACGATAGCCCCACAGCCAACGGCTTCGCCCTGCGGACTGCGGATCGCCATGGCGATCACTGTCTCCGGCGGCAGCTGGCCGAGGTCCAGCAGATGGTTGCTCTCCGCCGGGTAGAGTGTCTCCTGCCAGGCGTCGAGGGCGGCAATCAGGGCGGTAAATTCGGCGTCGGTGGGGGCGATGTCGGTGATGGTATACATAGGTGAGCTCCTTTTTTTACGCCACTGTAGCGCGCCCCGGAACGGTTTTCGCCATAGCATTAACTTATATTGCCGCCCGCCACTTGCGCTAACTAACTGAAACGCAGTAACTTTATCCCCTGCCGTCCGTTTTTGAGACCTGAATATGCGCACCAAAACCCGTAAAGTGATGATTATTGGCGCCGGTAACGTCGGCGCGTCAGCGGCCTACGCCCTGCTCAACCAGAGCATTTGCGAGGAGCTGATCCTCGTCGACCTTAACCAGCCGCGCGCCGAGGCCCACGCTCAGGACCTCAGCGACGCCGCGGCCTATCTGCCGGGAATGATGACCATCTCCACCCGCGAGGCCAGCGACTGCGCCGATGTCGACATCGCGGTGATCACCGTCTCCGGCGGCGCGCTGCGCCCCGGCCAGAGCCGTCTCGATGAACTGACCACTACCGCGAAAATCGTCAAGAGCATCGTGCCGACCATGATGGCCAACGGGTTTAACGGCATCTTCCTCGTGGCCACCAACCCGTGTGACATCATCACCTGGCAGGTATGGCAGCTCTCCGGCCTGCCGCGCAGCCAGGTGCTGGGCACCGGCGTCTGGCTGGATACCACCCGCCTGCGTCGTCTGCTGGCGCAGGAGCTGAACATTGGCGCCCAGAGCATCGACGCTTTTATCCTCGGCGAGCACGGCGATACCCAGTTTCCGGTATGGTCGCACTCCTCGGTATATGGCACGCCGATCGCCGACCTCTACCAGCAACGCACCGGCCGGCCGCTCGACCGGGAGGCGATGGCCGACAAAGTGCGCAAGCTGGGGTTTGAGATCTACGCCGGCAAAGGCTGTACGGAATATGGCGTGGCAGGCACCATCGCCGAGATCTGCCGCAATATTTTTACCGGCAGCCACCGCGCGCTGGCGGTCTCCTGCATTCTTGACGGTGAGTACGGGGTCAGCGGCGCGTCGGCTGGGGTGCCGGCGGTGCTGGCCCAGGGGGGCGTGGAGCAGATTATCGAACTGCGGCTGGCCGGCGAAGAACAGACGAAGTTCAGCCAGTCGGTTGCGGTGATCAAAGCCAATATCGCGCGTCTGCCCTGACGGCAGACGGCGGCGTCT
The DNA here is from genome assembly GCF_021739525.1 of Klebsiella sp. 2019SCSN059. Classification (NCBI taxonomy): domain Bacteria; kingdom Pseudomonadati; phylum Pseudomonadota; class Gammaproteobacteria; order Enterobacterales; family Enterobacteriaceae; genus Klebsiella; species Klebsiella sp. 2019SCSN059. The sequence continues at coordinate 94,627 of NZ_JAKKOM010000004.1, forward strand.
GGATCAGTCGGCAATGATCAGCTGAGGGGAAAGGGTCACCAGCGCCTCGCGGGTCGCTTCCGGCAGGTGGCCGTCGGTGACGATATCGGTCAACGACTCCAGCGGGGCAATGTTGAAGAGTGACCAGGCGCCGTATTTGGAGCTGTCCGCCAGCAGAATGCGCCGGCGGGCATTGGCCATCAGATCGCGTTTCAGGGCGGCCTTTTCCTCCGTCGGGGCGGTGATCCCTTTCTCAAGGTCCCAGCCGTTGCAGCTGACGAAGGCGAGATCGGGCCAGATGGTCTGCAGCAGGCGGCGGCCGTGATCGCCGATGCACGACTGGCTGCTGTCATCGATGCGCCCGCCGATAATCGTCACTTCAATCTGCTTAAATTCCGACAAAAACAGGGCGATATGTAAATCGCTGGTGATCACCCGCAGCGGCAGATGGGTGATCTGCCGCGCCAGTTCAATCATGGTGGTGCCGGCATCAAGCACAATGGCGTCGCCGGCTTTCACCAGCGCTGCCGCCGCGCTGGCGATCGCCTGCTTTTCCAGCGGGCTGCGCTGGGCTTTCTCCAGCGTCGTCGGCTGGGCAGGAATAAACCGGTTCAACGTCACCCCGCCATGCGTGCGGCTGATCACCCCTTCCTGATCGAGTTTGATCAGGTCGCGACGAATGGTGGCTGGCGAGGCGTTGGTCGCCGCCACCAGCTGGTCGACAGTCACCAGATTATGGCTTTTCAGGAAGTCCATAATCTGCTCTAACCGGTTATATCCCTTCATGTTATTCCTGCGCGATGTGCATGGCGAGCTCAATGGAGGTTGCCATGCTCTCAGACTTCGCTTTACCTGTCCAGGCAATATCAAACGCGGTGCCATGATCCGCAGAGGTGCGGATAAACGGCAGCCCGGCGGTGATATTGACCCCATCATAGAATCCCAGCAGCTTCAGCGGAATATGCCCCTGGTCGTGATACATCGCCACGACCATGTCGTACATCCCCTCATGACACTGCATAAACACCGTGTCCGGCGGACAGGGGCCGGTTACCTCCACTCCCTGCTCCCGCATGGCGGCAACCGCGGGGGCGACGATGCGGATCTCTTCATCGCCAAACAGGCCGTTCTCCCCGGCGTGCGGATTCACGCCGGCGACCGCAATACGCGGACGCTGATAGCCGACGCGGCGCAGAAAGCGATCCGCCACGCCGATCACTGTCTCGATCCGCGGCTGGTTGAGGGTGTCAAGGAACTGGCGCAGGGCGATATGGGTGGTGATATGGATAACCTTAAGCTTTTCGGTGTACAGCACCATGGCGTAATCGGTGGTTTGCGTCAGGTGGGCCAACAGTTCCGTATGACCGGGAAAAGCATGCCCCGCCAGATGCAGCGCCTCTTTATTCAACGGCGCGGTGGCGATGGCCGCGACGGCGCCCTCCAGCGCGAGGCGGGTCGCCCGCTTAATGCAGCGAAACGCCAGATCCCCGGCCTGGGCCTGCACTTCGCCAGGACGCAGCCCCTGCGGGTCGCTGAGCGGCTCATCGATGACGTTAATCGTCGCCGGGGCAAAGCTTGCCTCGGCGGGATGGTCAATGATGCGTAGCTCCGCCCGCGGGGTGATGTTCAACGCCAGGATACGCCGCAGCGTCTGCGCGCAGCCCACCACCACCACCGGCGCGCCGCTCAGCGCCCCTTCGGCGAGGGATTTGATAATAATCTCCGGACCAATCCCTGCCGGGTCGCCCATTGTGACTGCAATGATGTTAGACACTCAGTTTCTCCTCAATAAAATTCACAACATGTAATAGCGTGGTGTCGGTGCCGAATCCTCCGGCTTTAGTCATCACCGGCCGCGACCAGCGGCCGCCGAGGAAGTATCCGTATGGGACGCACTCCGCGACCCGGCCGCGGATCTGAAAACCGCTGGCGCCGAGCGCCTGAGCCACGGCGATGGCCACATCGCCACCGGAGAGATACAGCGCGCCAGGGGGGCACAGCGCCACCGCCTGTGCCGTAACGTCGGCAAGCCAGGCGCAGATGTGCTCCCCGTAGGCCGCACGGCTGAGACCGCGTTCGCGGCACTGGGCTTCAATCCCGTGCCGGACGGCGTTATTCGGGCGGGTGGTCACCACGCAGTGATCACCCTCACGCAGCACCTCGGCGATCCGCGAGGCTTCCTCCTTCGGCGATCCGCTAAAGGCCTGTTCGACATCAATTTCGATCTTTCTCACTCGGGAATGAGCCTGCAGCGCCGCGACCTGGCGCTGCGCCATCTCGCTCATCGAGCCGACCACCGCCAGCAGCGGCCCCTGCTCGCTGCGGCGCAGGCGGCGCGCCAGCGCCTCGCAAAGGCCTGCCGAGCCGACCAGCAGGGTCTCCTGCGCATGAGGAGCGACGGCGTCAATCACCTGGTCCAGATGGCTGTCTTCCCAGGCGTCGATAATCAGTACCTGCCTCGCTTCGCCCGCCGTCGCTAACGCTCCCGGAAGCTGGGTGGCGCTCAGCGACCGGCTCGGCAGCCGGCTCTGCATGGCGAGAATGCCGGCAATATCCGCCCGGCTAACCGGCGTCTTCGGATCGCTGGCAAATTCGGTGTGATCGAGGGGTATCCCGTGTACATAGCAGCGTCCGTCCCGGGTATGCCGCCCGGCCGCCGGGTAAGCCGGCGCCACAACCGCCACCCGGCAGCCCTGCGCCGTCATCATCGCTTCCAGTTCGGCGCCGGGGTTGCCGCGCAGCGTGGAGTCAATCTTCTTTATCTGCCAGCGCGGGGCGAATCGCGCCGCGCCGCGCAGCAGAGCGGTGACCTTGTCGGCGGCCGCGCCGGCGGTCATCGCCCGGCTGTCGCTGTTGAGTATTAACGCCCGGGCGGATGACGCCTGCCCGGCGGAGAATGCCACTTCTACCGACATGCCCGCCTCCGCCAGGCTGACCCCGGCGTCATTGGCTCCGGTAAAGTCATCTGCCAGCACCAGCACGCTGTTATTGCCGTCTTTCATTGTCCTGCCTTGTGGTCGTTGTAAACGTTGCAAACCTGAAATTGATTATATTCAATCATATTTGATTAAATGTGAGCAAGCTCAAGTTATTAAACCGCCGTATAAATTATAACTTTTCCCCACCAGACGAGTAGAACGACTCGTGAATGATTGAATTCAATCAACCACTACCAAGGAGAAACGCGTGGCGACGATACACAGCACGATCATCAGCGGGGCTGGCGCCTCATCGGCCCTGCTCCCGCTGCTGGCAGATAAAACCCGTATCCTGCTGGTGACCGACCAGAACGTCGGAGCGCTGGAGGCGACCCGGGCGATCCATCGCCTGCTGGCGGCAGACGGGCGCCAGGTTGAGGTCATTAACAGTGTGCCTGCCGAGCCCAGTCATCAGGATGTGGCGAAGATCGTCAGCCAGCTGGGCGCTTCTCAACCGCAGATGGTCGTCGGCATTGGCGGCGGGAGCGTGCTGGACGTGGCGAAACTGCTGTCGGTGCTGCTGCATCCGCAAGCCCCCACTCTGACGGCCCTGCTGGCGGGTGAACAGCCGCAACGACGGCTATGCTCCCTGCTGATCCCTGCCACCGCCGGGACCGGCTCCGAAGCAACGCCGAACGCTATTCTGGCGATCCCCGAGCAGCAGACCAAAGTGGGGATCATCTCCCCGGTGCTGCTCCCGGACTACGTCGCCCTGCTGCCGGATCTGACCACCAGCATGCCGGCCAGCATCGCAGCCTCGACCGGGATCGATGCTCTGTGCCATCTGCTGGAGTGTTTCACCTCCACCGTGGCCAACCCGGTAAGCGATAACGCGGCGTTAATCGGTTTACACAAGCTGGTGCGTCATATCGAACGCTCGGTGGATCAGCCGCAGGATCTGACGGCGAAGCTGGAGATGCTCTGGGCCTCGTGGTACGGCGGCGCGGCGATCAACCATGCCGGCACCCATCTGGTGCATGCGCTCTCCTATCCGCTCGGCGGCACCTGGCACCTGCCGCACGGGGTGGCCAACGCCATTCTGCTGGCGCCCTGCATGCGGGTCGTCCGCCCCCACGCGGTGGCGAAGTTCGCTCAGGTCTGGGATCTGATCCCCGACGCGGACCTCACCCTCAGCGAGGAAGAGAAATCCCATGCGCTGGTGGCATGGCTGGCGGCGCTGGTCAAACGCTTACCGCTGCCCGATAACCTCGCCGCGCTCGGCGTTCCCGCAGACAGCATCCCCGCCCTCAGCGCGGCGGCGCAGAACGTGAAGCGCCTGATGAATAACGCCCCCTGCAGCGTCAGCCGTGAAGAGATCGCGGCTATCTACCAGACGCTGTTTCCGGAACATGCCTAACAGGAGAAAATCAAATGAGGAGAGCCATTAGCGGCGTACTCACCGCCATCGTTACCCCCTTTACCACCGAGGGAGCCCTTAACCTGCCAGCGCTGCAGCAGCAGGTGCAGCGCCAGATCGCCGCGGGCAACGGCATATTCTGCGGCGGCACCAACGGCGAGTTTTTTGTCCTCAATGAGGAAGAGAAGATCGCCGTCGCCAGAACCTGCGTGGAGGCGGCCGCCGGTCGCGCGCCGGTGGTAGCCCACATCGGGGAGGTTTCCACGCGGGAGACCCGCCGGCTTGGCCAGCAGATCGCCCGCCTCGGGGTTGACGCGGTATCGGCCATTACCCCGTGGTTCGTGCCCCTGAAGCAGGATGAGCTGATAAACCACTATACGGCGATCGCCGACGCGCTGAGCGTCCCGCTCTTTCTTTACAACATTCCCGCCCGCACCGGTAACACCCTTGCGCCGGAGACAGCGCGTAAGCTGGCGCAGCACGACAATATCATTGGCATCAAGGATAGCGCCGGCAGCTACGACAGTCTGAAAGGCTTTCTTGACGCGGTACGCGACATTGACGGTTTCGACGTTCTCAACGGCCCGGACTCGCTTATCCATCAGGGGTTTGTCGACGGCTGCTCAGCCTGCATCTCGGGGCTTGCCAACGTCGCGCCTGCCGAGATCAACGCTATCTGGTCGCTGTTCCATGCTGGTGATATCGCCGGATCGCGCCAGGCGCAGGAGCGGGTAACGGGCCTGCGCACCGACCTGTACAACGTAGCGTTCTCACCCGCGGCGGTGAAAAAAGCGCTGCAGCTGATGGGCCATGAGGTGGGCGACAGCCGCTACGCGGTGCAGTTTAGTGACCAGCAGCTGCAGGAAATACGCGGCATCATTGCCCGTTATTTAGCGTAATACCCGCTGCGTTTCGTAAATAAAACAGACCGGGTACCGCCGTACCCAGGATTCGTACGCCCAGAGAGAGGCTAAGATGAATCATTTTACCGCTGAAGATACCTTTATTATTGTCGGCATTGTCATTGCCTATATTCTGTTTACCACCTGGCTGACATTCCGTATTCGTAGTAAGAATTCCGGGGATTTTATGGAAGGCTCGCGCGCCATGCCGGCCTTTATTGTCGGTATATTACTGATGTCGGAATATATTGGCGCCAAATCAACCATCGGTACCGCTCAGGCCGCCTTTGAGAGCGGAATTGCCGCCTCATGGTCCGTGCTGGGGGCGGCCATCGGCTTCCCGCTGTTCGGTTTGATTCTGGTAAAGCGCATCTATAACACCGGGAAAATCACCATATCCGGGGCTATCGCTGAGAAATATGGCACCAGTACCAAAAATATTATCTCCTTGATCATGATTTATGCGCTGTTGCTGGTTAACGTGGGCAACTACGTCAGCGGCGCCGCGGCTATTTCCACCGTCTTAAAAGTCAACTTACCCGTGGCCGCCTTTATTACCGCCATCGTCAGTACCTTCTATTTCGCCTTCGGCGGCATGAAAGGCGTCGCCTGGGTCACCATGTTACACAGCGCGTTAAAATACGCTGGTCTGCTGATCATTCTGGGTTTTGCTCTATCCAAAACCGGCGGCTTCACGCCGATGATTGAGAAGATGCCGGATTACTACTGGACGTGGGATGGCAACATTGGCGCTGGCACTATCTTCGCCTGGCTTATCGGCACTATCGGCTCCATCTTCTGCACCCAGTTTGTTATCCAGGCGATCAGCTCCACCAAAGACGTCCGGTCAGCAAAGCGCTCCACGTGGATCGCCTTCTTTTTCTGCCTGCCCATCGCTCTTGCCATCGCCATCATCGGCGTGGCGGCGAAGTATCTGCATCCGGAAATCAACAGCCTGTACGCCCTGCCGGTATTTCTGCAGGACATGAATCCCTGGCTGGCGGGACTCGTGACAACGTCACTTGTGGCCTCGATATTCGTCAGCGTAAGTACCGTTGCTCTGGCCATTGCCTCGCTGGTGGTGAAAGATTTCTACGTACCATGGCGTAACCCAACTCCGGACCAGGAGTTCAGAGCCACGCGCTGGGCATCGTTAATTATCGGCTTCCTGCCGCTGATCTTTGTGCTGCTGGTGCCGGAAGTGCTGAAACTCTCCTTCTTCACCCGCGCCATCCGCCTGTCCATTACCGTAGTAGCGGTCATCGCCTTCTATGCCCCCTTCTTCAGGAGCACCCGCGGCGCCAATGCCGGTCTGATCGGCGCCTGCGTGGTGACCTCCGTCTGGTATTTACTTGGCGATCCGTTCGGCATCAATAACATGTATATCGCCCTGGCGACCCCGGCGATCATTATGGTCATCGATCGCCTGATCCCGAATAAATCACAATCATCCCCTGCCCCTGTTGAGCAACGTGGAGTCTAAAACATGTCCGCAATTCCTTCTTTCGACGGCGTCATTCGCCAGCACCAGCAAGATGAACATATCGCATGGGCGATGCTCCCCAACGCCTGCCCGCAAAATCATGCCGCCAACCTGCTTCAACTGGAAGATGGCTGCCTGATGTGCGTCTGGTTCGGCGGCTCCCAGGAGGGGAAAGCCGACATTTCGATCTGGGGTTCGCGGTTAGCCCCCGGCAGCGATCGCTGGAGCGAAGCGGTTAAGCTCTCCGACGATCCTGACCGCTCGGAACAAAATCCGGTGCTGTTTCAGGCGCCGGACCAGGTAGTGTGGCTGTTATGGACGGCGCAATTCGCCGGCAACCAGGATACCGCCATTGTGCGCTACCGCCAGTCACACGACGGCGGGCAAAGCTGGGGACCCATCAATACCCTGTTGGATCAGCCCGGTACCTTTATTCGCCAGCCGATTAGCGTCATGCCTGACGGCAGCTGGCTGCTGCCGGTGTTTTACTGCCGCACTGCACCCGGCGAGAAATGGGTGGGTAACAATGACGTCAGCGCGGTGAAGATCTCCTCCGACGGCGGCAGAAGCTGGCGTGACGTGGCGGTCCCGGAGAGTCTTGGCTGCGTCCATATGAGCATCACCGCGCATCCCGACGGCGGACTGGCGGCCTTCTTTCGCAGTCGCTGGGCGGATCACATCTGGTTCAGCCGCTCCAGCGACCAGGGTGAAAGCTGGTCTGCGCCGGTGCCAACGACGCTGCCGAACAACAACTCGTCCATTCAGGCGACGACTCTCGACAATGGCGAACTGGCGCTGGTGTTTAATAATATGAGCGCCGCCGGGGCCACCGAACGCCGAGCCTCACTGTACGATGAAATTGCGGATGACGATGGCCGTAAGGAGCCGGAAACAACCGGAAAAAGCGCCTTCTGGGGCGCGCCCCGCGCGCCGATGACGGTGGCGATCTCGCCTGACGGCGGCAAAAGCTGGCCGTGGCTGCGTAATCTTGACGAGGGCGACGGCTACTGCATGACCAATAATTCGGAGCAGAAGCTGAACCGGGAGTTCTCCTACCCCAGCATCAAACAGGGAACAGACGGTAATTTGCATATCGCCTACACCTGGTACCGCCAGGCGATCAAGTATGTTCGCGTTTCGCCACAGTGGGTGAAAGGAGAAAGCGCATGATTATCGGTACCCTGCAGGCGCTGCACCAGGCTGGTCTGCCGCCGGCGTTAAAGCAGCTTTTGAGCAGCGAGGCCTGTTCGCTGGCCGCCCTGAGCGCCAGAGAGGATGGCCGCTTCCAGCCCGACGGCGCGCCGTGGTTCTGCACCCTCGGCGTGGCGCAAACCCAGCCTGCGGCCGAGCGGCATACGGAATATCATCGTCAGTGGGCGGATATTCAGGTCATCCTGGCCGGCGAGGAGCGGATCCAGGCGGGCATGGCTGCCGTGATGCGCCCGCAGGATAATGAGCTTAAGCCCGACCTCTATCTCTGTCAGCCGGCCCCGGAGAGTGTCTCTATTCTGCTGCGTCCCGGCGACTTCGCGGTCTTTTACCCCGGCGAACCGCACCAGGCGCTGTGTGCGGTTTCGACGCCAGCGCCGGTCAGAAAGGCGGTATTCAAGATACCGGCAGCGATGCTGGAGGCGCAATGAAGCGGGCCATAGTCACCGGGGCCAGTTCCGGAATCGGCGCCGCGGTGGTGAGGCAATTGCTGGAGGACAGCTGGCAGGTGGTCGGCATGAGCCGTTCGCTGCCGCCCTTCACACAGCCGATCTTTCGCCATCTGGAGGTCGATGTCAGCCAACGCAGCGCGCTGCTGGCGGCGCTGGAACAGATTGAGCCTCCTCAGGCCATCATCCACGCCGCGGGTTCGATGACCGCCGCGCCCCTGGGCAATCTTGATCCACTGCGCGGCGAGTCGCTGTGGCGTTTACATGTCGACGCGGCCCAAACGCTGGTCAATCACTTCGCCCCGGCCATGGAGCCGGGCGGGAGGATTGTTCTGCTGGGAAGCCGTACATCACGAGGCGCAGCGGGTCGTTCCCAGTATACGGCCACCAAAGCCGCGCTGGTCGCCCTTGCCAGAAGCTGGGCGGCAGAGCTGGCGCCCGCAGGGGTGACGGTCAACGTGGTGGCGCCCGGGGCAACCGATACGCCGATGCTCCATCAGCCTGGCAGGGAAAGCTCTCCGCCGCGGCTGCCGCCGCTGGGGCGGCTCATTACCCCGCAGGAGGTGGTCTCGCTGATAAGCTGGTTATTGAGTGAGGGCGCATCGGCGATGACCGGACAGGAGCTGGTGATGTGCGGTGGCGCCTCCCTTGCCTGATGACGCACGCCGCGCCGTCCCCGGACAACGGAACGACGCGGCGGTGAGGATTAACGTAAATAGACAGTCCCGCGCAGATAGGTGGTGGCCTGACCGCCGATCAGCACCCGGTCGCCCTGCCACTGGCAGCGCAGATCCCCGCCGCGGGCGGAGACCTGGCGCGCCATCATGGTGGTTTTCCCCAGCTTGTCGCCCCACCAGGGGATCAGCATGCTGTGCGCGGAGCCGGTCACCGGATCCTCCGGCACCCCTTCTCCCGGGCAGAAGAAGCGGCTGACAAAGTCATATTCCTCATCCGGCGCGCTCACGCAGATCATTTTGCCGAGCTTCTGCAGGCGCGCCATGTCCGGTTGCACCGCTTCAACCTGCCGGCGATCCGCCAGCAGCACCAGATAATCGCGCCCTTCCCGTACCTCGACGGCCGCCTCGAGGCCCAGCCCGGCCAGCAGGTCCGCCGGCGGATTGGCCACCGGGGTGGTCGTCCACGCCGGGAAGTCGAGCGTCAGCCAGTCGCCGCTGCGGGTCACCCGCAGGTCGCCGACAAAACGGGTGCTAAAGGTAATCGTCGCCGAGGGATGGTCGAGATATTCAAAAATAACGTGCGCCGTCGCCAGGGTGGCGTGGCCGCAGAGGTTGATCTCGCCAAGGGTGGTAAACCAGCGCAGCTCATAACCTTCGTCGGTGCGGACGAAGAACGCCGTTTCGGACTGGTTATGCTGTTGGGCCATTTTCAGCAGCACATCGTCGGCTAACCACTCGCTGAGGGGGCAAACGGCCGCGGCATTGCCGCCGAAGTTTTTATCGCTGAAAGCATCGACCAGATAAAATTGTATTTCCTGCATACACTGTCCTTATTTTTTTTACTTTCCTTCAACATGACATAAAAGCGCCCCCCTGACACTATCCATAGCAAAATTAATTGCTTAACCGCACCTGGGTGTTTGCAGTGAAATGAGATGCAGATCACAAAATGATTGTCTTTTCGCCAGCAAACGTTTTAAGATCAGCGTCACATCTTCCCCTGAATCACCAGTCCAGAGCTTATGACTACGAATACGGTCTCACGCAAGGTAGCGTGGCTACGTGTCGTGACGTTGGCCATCGCCGCGTTTATTTTTAACACCACAGAATTTGCCCCGGTCGGTCTTCTGTCGGATATTGCCGACAGCTTCGGCATGGAAACCGCCCAGGTGGGCATGATGCTGACCATCTACGCATGGGTGGTGGCGTTAATGTCGCTGCCGTTTATGCTGCTGACCAGCAAAGTGGAGCGTCGGCGGTTGCTCATCGGCCTGTTTATTCTGTTTATCGCCAGCCATGTGCTGTCGTTCTTTGCATGGAATTTTGACGTGCTGGTCATCAGCCGCATCGGCATCGCCTTCGCCCATGCGGTGTTCTGGTCGATAACGTCGGCGCTGGCCATCCGCATGGCGCCTCCGGGCAAACGGGCGCAGGCGCTGAGCCTGATCGCCACCGGTACCGCACTGGCGATGGTGTTTGGCATTCCGATCGGCCGCATCATCGGCCAGTATTTTGGCTGGCGGATGACCTTCCTGGCGATCGGCCTCGGCGCCTTAGCCACTCTGGCCTGCCTGGTGAAACTGCTGCCGACGCTGCCGAGCGAACACTCAGGCTCGCTGAAAAGCCTGCCGGTGCTGTTCCGTCGCCCGGCGTTGGTCAGCGTGTACATTCTGACCGTGGTGGTGGTGACCGCCCATTATACCGCCTACAGCTATATCGAACCCTTCGTCCAGACGGTGGCGGGTCTGAGCGGCAATTTTGCCACCGTACTGCTGCTGATCCTCGGCGGGGCCGGGATTATCGGCAGCATTCTGTTCGGCAAGCTCGGTAACCAGCACGCTTCGGGGCTGATAAGCCTCGCCATCGGCCTGCTGCTGGCCTGTCTGCTGCTGCTTTTGCCGGCCTCGCATAACCCGCACCACCTGATGCTGCTCAGCATCTTCTGGGGGGTGGCGATCATGATTATCGGTCTCGGCATGCAGGTGAAAGTGCTGGCCTCCGCCCCGGACGCCACCGACGTCGCCATGTCGCTGTTCTCGGGCATCTTTAACATCGGCATTGGCGCCGGCGCGCTGGTGGGCAGTCAGGTGAGTCTGCACCTCTCTATGGCCTCCATCGGCTACATCGGCGCCATCCCGGCGCTGGCAGGCCTGATCTGGGCCCTGCTGATCTTCCGTCGCTGGCCGGTATCGCTGGAAGAGCACCAGCCGCACCACTCTTGATTGAGCCGCAAAAAAAAGCCCGTCGGTATCGCTCCGGCGGGCTTTTGTCTCTCTGCGCATCACCGCGGTCAGGGATGCCAGGTCGAAATGATCTCCAGCACGCCGTTAATAATGAACTGCACGCCCATGCAGACCAGCAGGAAGCCCATCAGCCGCGAAATGGCCTCAATGCCGCCTTTGCCTACCAGACGCATAATCGCCCCCGAACTTCGCAGGCAACCCCAGAGAATGATCGCCAACAGGGCAAAGATAATCGGCGGCGCCGCCAGCACCACCCACTCCGGGAAGTCCACGCCGTGCTTCACGGTTGAGGCGGAACTGATGATCATCGCGATGGTGCCCGGACCGGCGGTGCTTGGCATCGCCAGCGGCACAAAGGCGATATTGGCGGTTGGCTCATCCTGTAGCTCTTCCGATTTGATCTTCGCTTCCATCGAATCGTGGGCTTTTTGCTGGGGGAACAGCATGCGGAAACCGATAAAGGCCACAATCAACCCCCCGGCGATACGCAGCCCAGGTATTGATATGCCGAATGTATTCATCACCACCTGGCCGGCATACCACGACACCATCAGGATGGCGAAGACATACACCGAAGCCATCAACGCCTGTTTGTTCCGCTCGGCGTTGTTCATATTGCCCGCCAGGCCAAGGAACAGCGCCACGGTAGTCAGCGGATTCGCCAGCGGTAACAGCACCGCCAGGCCGAGCCCTATCGCTTTAAACAAATCAAACATAGTTAAAAAAAGCCCCGTAAATATTCATTTTTTAAGGATGGTTTCACGCCGTGAGTATACCGGCATCAACAATTCCAACGCCAGCCTGCTGATAAATCACCTTCGCCAAAAATTAACAAGCGTTAGAAAATTCACAAACAGTGACCCGTGTCGAATTTTCTTGTTTTAGCAAATCGTGGCATCGGCCAATTCATAATGTTGACTTATGATTGCCTGGGCAATAGTATCACTCGCAACTAAATCATTGCCTGGGCAACCATCATGAAAAGTACCAGCGACCTGTTCAACGAGATGATCCCGCTGGGCCGCTTGATCCAGATGGTTAACCAGAAAAAAGATCGCCTGCTCAACGACTACCTCTCTCCCATGGATATTACCGCGACCCAGTTCCGGGTGCTCTGTTCCATTCGTTGCGAGGTATGTATTACCCCCGTTGAGCTGAAAACCGTGCTTTCCGTCGACCCGGGCGCGATGACGCGTATGCTCGACCGCCTGGCGTGTAAAGGCTGGATTGAACGGTTACCCAACCCCGCTGACAAGCGCGGCGTGCTGGTGCAGTTGACGCCAGACGGCGCAGCCCTTTGCGAGCAGTGTCATCAGGTTGTGGGTCAGAAGTTACACCAGGAGTTAACAAAAAATCTGTCGGCGGACGAAGTCGCCATGCTTGAGCAACTCCTCAAGAAGGTCCTGCCGTAAAAATAAGAAGAGGTAAGATGATGTCCAGACGTAATAATGACGCCATCACTATCCATAGTATTTTGTCGTGGATCGAGGATAACCTGGAATCGCCCCTGTCGCTGGAAAAAGTGTCTGAGCGCTCAGGTTACTCCAAGTGGCACCTGCAACGTATGTTTAAGAAAGAGACCGGCCATTCCCTCGGCCAGTACATCCGCAGCCGTAAGCTGACGGAGATTGCGCAAAAGCTCAAGCAGAGCAATGAGCCAATCCTGTACCTGGCGGAACGCTACGGTTTCGAATCGCAGCAGACCCTGACGCGAACGTTTAAAAACTATTTCGATGTTCCGCCCCACAAATATCGCATAACGAATGTACCTGGCGAATCCCGCTATCTGCATCCGCTAAATAACTGTTGTTAATCGCCTGCATTATTAAAGACGTATTGAGGAAATCATGAAACTATTCGCTGCCGCAGCCATCGTCGTTATGTCGCTGGCATCCAGCTTCAGCTATGCGGAGCAAACCACCACGCCGGTGCGGCAAAACCAGCGTGACACAATGATTATCCCTTCGGAACATAACGACTCGCCGTTTGATTTCAATCATATGGCGGCCGGCAATGATAAATCTGACGAACTTGGCGTGCCGTACTACCAGCAGCACGACCTGTGATGCCATTACACGCATACTTGTGTATAGCCCCGTCTCCGGGGCTTTTTTTTACCCGCGCGCCATGCCCGGCCGCACCAGACGCAGACCGAAAACGTTGATATAGAGCCCGGCCATGATCAGCGCCGCCCCGGCGAGCTGCAGCCCGCTCAGCGTCTCTCCCAGCAGCAGCGCGGCGCTGGCCATCCCCACCACCGGCACCAGCAGCGACAGCGGCGCCACCCGCCAGGTTTCATACCGCCCCAGCAGCGAGCCCCAGATACCGTAGCCGACGATAGTGGCGATAAACGCCAGGTAAAGCAGCGAGAGAACCGTCAGCACATCGATCTGGCGCAGACTCGCCAGCATCAACTGCGGGCCATCGATCAGCCACGAGGCGAGCATAAACGGCAGCACCGGGATCAATGCGCTCCACACCACCAGCGACATGATCGGCGGCCGGGTCGCCTGGGACATGATTTTTTTGTTGAAAATATTGCCGCAGGCCCAGCTGAGCGCCGCCGCCAGGGTCAGCATAAAGCCCACCAGCGGGACATGTTCCCCTCCGAGGCTCCCCTCCACCAGCACCAGCACGCCGAAGATCGCCAGAGCGATCCCCGCCAGCTGCTTGCCCTGCAGGCGTTCGCCAAAGACGAAGGCGCCGAGGATGATGGTAAAGAAGGCTTGCGCCTGCAGAACCAGCGACGCCAGCCCCGCCGGCATGCCCAGGCCGATAGCGCAGAACAGAAAAGCAAACTGGCCAAAGCTAATGGTCAGGCCATAGCCCAACAGCAGGCGCAGCGGAATGGCTGGCCGGGCGACAAACAGCAGCGCCGGGAAGGCCACCAGCATAAAGCGCAGGCCCGCCAGCATCAGCGGCGGCATATTGTGCAATCCCAGCTTAATCACCACGAAGTTAAGCCCCCACACCACCACTACCAGCAGCGCCAGCAGTCCATCTTTCCTCGTCATACCCCTGCCTCTGTCGTTATTAGAATTTTTGTGAACAAAATCAAAGTAGCGAAAAAGCGGCCGCCAGGATAGATCATTATTTTTGGCAGGTTCAGAAGTGCCGATCGCGACCGGGGCGACCTGTACAAGGCGTGATGACCGTGTTATTTGTGATCGAAGACATAAAATTATAACAACATGACAGGCAAGGAAATCATGATCACCACACTCCGGCGCTCCACCATCGCGCTGCTGGCATCGTCGTTACTGTTGACTATCGGCCGCGGGGCCACACTGCCGTTTATGACCATCTACCTCACCCGACGCTATCAGCTGGAGGTGGATGTGATCGGCTACGCCCTGTCGCTGGCCCTGGTGGTCGGCGTGCTGTTCAGCATGGGCTTTGGCATCCTCGCGGACAAGTTCGACAAAAAGCGCTATATGGTGTGGTCAGTGCTGGTATTTATCCTCGGTTTCAGCGCGATACCGCTGGTCCATAACGCGACCCTGGTGGTGATCTTCTTTGCGCTGATCAACTGCGCCTATTCGGTCTTTTCCACCGTACTGAAAGCCTGGTTCGCCGACCGGCTGACGGCGGAGAAAAAAGCGCGCATCTTCTCGTTGAACTACACCATCCTCAACATCGGCTGGACCGTCGGGCCGCCTATCGGCACACTGCTGGTGATGCACAGCATCAATCTGCCCTTCTGGCTGGCGGCGGCCTGCGCCGCCTTCCCGCTGGTGTTTATTCAGCTATTTCTCCAGCGGGATGGGGCCGCCGCCGCCCAGCCGGGAGCTGCCGCCTGGACGCCTTCGGTGCTGCTGCGCGACCGCGCGCTGCTGTGGTTTACCTGTTCCGGGCTGCTGGCCTCCTTCGTCGGCGGCGCCTTCGCCTCCTGTATCTCGCAGTACGTGCTGGTGGTCGCCAGCAGCGACTTCGCCGAGAAAGTCGTGGCCGTGGTGCTGCCGGTTAACGCCGCGGTGGTCGTCGCCCTGCAGTACGCCGTTGGCCGGCGGCTGAGCGCGAGAAATATCCGCCCGCTGATGACCTTCGGTACCGTCTGCTTTGTGATCGGCCTCGTGGGCTTTATGTTCTCCGGCGCCAGCCTGTGGGCGTGGGGGATCTCGGCGGCGATCTTCACCCTTGGCGAGGTGATTTATGCCCCCGGCGAGTATATGCTGATTGACCATATCGCCCCGCCGGGAATGAAGGCCAGCTACTTCTCCGCTCAGTCGCTGGGATGGCTGGGCGCGGCCTTCAACCCGATGTTCACCGGGTTGATCCTCACCCATCTGCCGCACTGGTCGCTGTTTGTCATTCTTATCGTGGCCATTGTCGCCGCCTGGCTGATGATTTTCCGGGGGATGAATGCCCGTCCCTGGCAGCCGGATTCTCCGCTGGCCAGGGCCTGACGCCAGCTGACATGCGGCTGTCAGGTTGCTGTCGGGCCGTTGTCGGGTCGCTGTCGTGGTGGCTGGCGGCCCGCTTTTCCATACTCCATCACAGGTTTACATCCCCAGAACGTCATGGAGCATATGAATATGAACAGCATCAATCAGGTCAAACAATTACGGCTGCAGCGCGCCTGGTCCCAGGAACAGCTGGCCGAAATGGCGGGGCTCAGCGTCCGCACGATCCAGCGCATTGAAAATGGCGAACGCCCGGGGCTGGAGACCCTCAGCGCCCTCGCCGCGGTCTTTGAGGTGACGGTGGCCGAGATCGGCGGCGAAGCCTCGCGGGAAGGCGCGCCGGGTCCGCAAGCTTCGCTGGATCTGCGTATAGAGGAAGCGAAAGCGCGGGTGCAGCAGGAGAGTCGCTTTTTTCGTTCGCTGTCGGTGGCGCTGGTGGTCTGCGTGCTGCTGGCGGTGCTCAACCGGTACACGAACCCGCAGTACTACTGGTCCGGCTGGGTCGCCCTGATCTGGGGCGCTCTGCTGGTGGTGAGAGGATTACGTCTGTTCGTCTTTGGCGAATGGATCAAAAACTGGCGCCAGGCGCGCCTGCAGCGGCTGCTGCGTAAATAGCATGGAAACCGGCGGCGCGCGCCGCCGGCCCGATCAGATAGTCACCAGGGCGCGCACGCCGTCGTTTTCCATATCTCCGCCCTTTCCCTGCTGGACGATGGCGCCGCGCGACATCACCAGGTAGTGGTCCGCCAGCCCGGCGGCAAAGTCATAGAATTGCT
Source organism: Klebsiella sp. 2019SCSN059 (assembly GCF_021739525.1). Taxonomy (NCBI): domain Bacteria; kingdom Pseudomonadati; phylum Pseudomonadota; class Gammaproteobacteria; order Enterobacterales; family Enterobacteriaceae; genus Klebsiella; species Klebsiella sp. 2019SCSN059. The sequence continues at coordinate 111,083 of NZ_JAKKOM010000004.1, forward strand.
CCACCAGCAGAATGGCCATATCCCCGCGGCTCGCCAGTTGACGGATCACCTCGCCAATCTCTTTGATGACCGAGGGCTGGATCCCCTCGGTGGGCTCATCGAGGATCAGCAGCTGCGGACGGCTGGCCAGCGCGCGGCCGATCGCCAGCTGCTGCTGCTGACCGCCGGATAAGTCACCGCCCCGCCGCTGCCTCATGGTCTTGAGCACCGGGAAAAGCTGGTAAATCTCCTCCGGCACCTGCTGCGCCTCGCGGGCGGGAAAGCGCGACAGCCCCATCAGCAGATTTTCTTCCACCGTCAGGCGCGGAAAAATCTCGCGTCCCTGGGGGACGTAGGCCACCCCGGCCTGCACCCGCTGGTGCGGTTTACGGTGGGTGATGTTCTGATCCTGCCAGCGCACCTCGCCGCTACGCGCCGGAATAAGCCCCATCAGACATTTCAGCAACGTGGTCTTACCGACGCCGTTGCGCCCCAGCAGGCAGGTGACCTCGCCCTGACGGGCGGTAAAATCCACCCCGCGCAAGATGTGGCTCCCGCCGTAGTACTGATGTAACTGACTCACCTGTAACATTGGCGCTCCTTAACGTCCCAGATAAACTTCAATGACCTGCTCATTGGCCTGCACCTCCCGCAGCGACCCCTCCGCCAGCACCTGGCCCTGATGCAGGACCGTCACCCGGTCGGCGATGGTCTCGACAAACCCCATGTCGTGCTCCACCACCATCAGGGAGTGCTGTCCGGCCAGCGTGCGAAACAGCTCCGCGGTATATTCGGTTTCCGCATCGGTCATGCCGGCCGCTGGCTCATCAAGCAGCAGCAGATGCGGCTCCTGCACCAGCAGCATGCCGATCTCAAGAAACTGTTTCTGGCCATGGGACAGCAGACCCGCCTGGCGGTAGCGTTCGCCGTCGAGGCGCAGCAGGCGCAGCACCTCATTCAGCCGATCGTCCTGTTCGCTGCTCAGCCGGGCGCGCAGGCTGGCCCACACCGATTTATCCCCCTTCATCGCCAGGGCGAGATTTTCCGCCACCGTCAGCGCTTCGAAGACCGTCGGCTTTTGAAACTTGCGCCCGATACCCTGGCGGGCGATGGCCACCGGGTCGAGAGTGGTCAGATCCACCGACTGGTCATAGATCGCTTTGCCGCTCTGCGGCCGGGTTTTGCCGGTGATCACGTCCATCAGGGTGGTCTTGCCCGCGCCGTTGGGGCCGATCACGCAGCGCAGCTCGCCGACGCCTATCGCCAGCGACAGATCCGTCAGCGCCCGGAAACCGTCAAAGCTGACGTTAATGTTCTCCAGCTGCAGTACCGGGTCGGTTTGCGCACGGAAGCGATCTCCGGGCAGCTGGCGGGTAAACAGTCCTTCATCCGGTTGCATTAGCGGTCTCCTCGACGCAGCAGACCCATCACCCCGCGGGGTAGAAACAGGGTCACGATGATGAACATGAGGCCGAGAAACAGCTGCCAGTACTCCGGCATCGCCACGGTGAAAATGCTTTTCGCGCCATTGACCAGTCCGGCGCCAAGCACCGGGCCGATCAGGGTGCCGCGCCCGCCGAGCGCCACCCAGATGGCGGCCTCGATGGAGTTGGTCGGCGACATTTCGCTGGGGTTGATGATCCCCACCTGCGGGACGTATAACGCCCCCGCCAGGCCGCAGAGCACCGCCGACAGCGTCCACACCAGCAGCTTGAAGCCGCGCGGGTCGTACCCGCAGAACATCAGGCGGTTCTCGGCATCCCGCACCGCGGTGAGGATGCGGCCAAACTTACTCTGCGCCAGCGCCGAGCCCAGCCACAGGGTCAGCAACAGCAGCAGGACCGTGGCCATAAACAGCGCCGCCCGGGTGCCGGTGGCGGTGACCGGAAAGCCCAGCAGCGTGGTAAATCCGGTGAAGCCGTTGTTACCGCCAAACCCGGTCTCGTTGCGAAAGAACAGCAGCATACCGGCATAGGTCAAGGCCTGGGTCATGATCGAGAAATAGACCCCTTTGATCTTCGAGCGGAAGGCGAACCAGCCGAAAACCAGCGCCAGCAGGCCGGGAACCAGCACCACCAGCGCCATCGCCCAGGCGAAATGCTGCGTGCCCCACCAGAACCAGGGCAGCTCGGTCCAGGAGAGAAAAGACATGAACGCCGGCAGACCGTCCCCCGCCGCCTGGCGCATCAGGTACATGCCCATGGCGTACCCGCCGAGGGCAAAGAAAATCCCGTGGCCAAGGGATAGCATACCCGCGTAGCCCCAGACCAGATCCAGCGCCACCGCCACGATGGCGTAGCAGAGGATTTTGCCGCTCAGGGTCAGCAGCCAGCTCGGCACCGCCAGCGGATGGGAGGCCGGCAGCAGCGCCAGGAATGGCATGCTCAGCAGCCCCAGCACTAACAGGACCCCCAGCCAGCGCAGAGGCCGCGGCGCGCGCTGCGCCAGCGTTAAGGTAATGGGTTGGCTCATCAGTCAATCACCCTCCCTTTCAACGCGAACAGGCCCTGCGGGCGTTTCTGAATAAACAGAATAATCATCACCAGGATCAGGATCTTGCCCAGCACCGCGCCCATCTGAGGTTCAAGAATTTTGTTGAAAATGCCCAGCCCAAAGGCTGCCGCCACGCTGCCGGCCAGCTGGCCGACGCCGCCCAGGACCACCACCAGGAACGAGTCGATGATATAGCCCTGACCCAGCTCCGGGCCGACGTTGCCAAGCTGCGACAGCGCCACGCCGCCCAGCCCGGCAATACCGGAGCCAAGACCAAAGGCCAGCATATCCACCCGCCCGGTAGGCACGCCGCAGCAGGCGGCCATCGCCCGGTTCTGCGTCACGGCGCGGACGTTCATTCCGAGGCGGGTGCGGTTCAGGATGAGCCAGGTGAAGCACAGCACCAGCAGGACGAACGCCAGCACCGCCAGCCGGTTCCACGGCAGGATCAGGTTCGGCAGGACCTGCACGCCGCCGGAGAGCCAGGCGGGGTTCGCCACCTCCACGTTCTGGGCGCCGAACAGCATCCGCACCAGTTGAATAAGCATCAGGCTGATCCCCCAGGTGGCGAGCAGCGTCTCCAGCGGCCGACCATACAGATGACGAATAATGGTGCGCTCGAGCGCCATGCCGATCCCGGCGGTGACCAGGAAGGCCACCGGCAGCGCGACCAGCGGATAAAAGGCCAGCCACTGCGGCGCGAGCTGCGCCAGGACCTGCTGTACCAGCCAGCAGCTGTAGGCGCCGATCATCAGCATCTCGCCATGGGCCATGTTAATCACCCCCAGCAGGCCGTAGGTGATCGCCAGCCCCAGCGCGGCCAGCAGCAGCACCGAGCCCAGCGACAGCCCCATAAAGGCCTGGCCCAGCAGATCGCCGAGCAGCAGACGATGTTTGATCTTTTGCAGGCTGTCGCTGGCCGCCTCGCGCACCGCCGCATCCGGCTCATGCTTGGCATCGGTAAAGGGGATCAGCAGCGCCTGGGTTTCCGGGTCTGCGGAATGGCCGAGCAGCGTCACCGCGGCCAGCCGCGCGCTGGCCTCAGGCTGAGTCAACTGCAGGCGCGCCAGCGCCACCTCCAGCAGGCCCCGCACATTATCATCGCTTTCCGCCTTCAGCCGCTGCCGCAGCAGGGCGGCCATGGCCGGGGTCGCTTCCCGCTGCAGGGTGCGCGCCGCGGACGCTCGATCTGTGACGTTGTCACTTAAAATAAGATGGCTGGCCAGCGCGCCGGCAGCCAGATTGCGCAGGCGGTTGGTCAGACGGACCGGCCGGGTGTCGCCCTGCGGCGCGGCGGCGGCGCCCAGCGGTTGTAAGCCGCCCTGTCGGGCGCGGAAGGCATGTTTTCCGTCGTCCATCACCAGGCTCTCGCTGGTTAACGCCCGCAGCAACGGCAGGCGATCCGCCTGCGGCGCTGCCGCCCACTGGGTCAACAGCTGCGCCTGCTGGCTGCGGCTGGCGGCGACGAAATCATCCGCCTCCGCGGCCTGCGCCCGCCATGGCAGCAAGCTCAGCAGCAGCGCCAACACACTCATGAGACGCAATGCGTTCATGTCGTTCTCCTCTGGTCAGCGGCCGACGGGCGCGACGCTCCCGCCCCGTCGGCCCTGGCGCTTACTGGCTGACGGTTTTCACCGGATGGTCAGGTTTCTTATCATTACCGGGGATCCACGGACTCCACGGCTGCGCGCGGACGGGCTCATCGGTCTGCCAGACCACATTGAACTGGCCGTTGCCTTCGATTTCACCGATCATCACCGGCTTATGCAGATGGTGGTTGGTGGCATCCATCGTCAGGGTAAAACCGGACGGCGCTTTAAAGGTTTGCCCGGCCATGGCGTCGCGCACTTTGTCCACGTCGGTGGTGCCGGCTTTGGTCACCGCCTGCGCCCACATATGCAGACCCACCCAGGTCGCCTCCATCGGGTCGTTGGTCACCACCGTATCGGCATTCGGCAGCTTGTGCGCTTTGGCGTAAGCGCGATAGTCGGCGACAAAGGCTTTATTGGTCGGGTTATCCACCGACTCAAAGTAGTTCCATGCCGCGAGGTTGCCGACCAGCGGTTTGGTATCGATACCGCGCAGCTCCTCTTCCCCCACCGAGAAGGCCACCACCGGCACGTCGGTCGCTTTCAGACCCTGGTTAGCCAGCTCTTTGTAGAAAGGCACGTTGGAATCGCCGTTGATGGTGGAGACCACCGCCGTTTTGCCGCCGGCGGAGAATTTTTTGATATTGGCGACGATGGTCTGGTAATCGCTATAGCCGAACGGGGTGTAGACTTCTTCGATATCTTTGTCCTGGATCCCTTTGGCATGCAGGAAGGCGCGAAGGATCTTGTTGGTGGTGCGCGGATAGACGTAGTCGGTTCCCAGCAGGAAGAAGCGTTTGGCGCCGCCGCCGTCCTCGCTCAGCAGGTATTCCACCGCCGGGATGGCCTGCTGGTTAGGCGCCGCGCCGGTATAGAAGACGTTGGGGGACATCTCTTCCCCTTCGTACTGTACCGGGTAGAACAGCAGGCCGTTCAGCTCCTCAAACACCGGTAGCACCGATTTACGCGAGACCGAGGTCCAGCAGCCGAACACCACCGCCACCTTGTCCTGGGCCAGCAGCTGGCGCGCCTTCTCGGCGAACAGCGGCCAGTTGGAGGCCGGGTCGACCACTACCGGCTCCAGCTTTTTGCCCAGCACCCCGCCTTTGGCGTTGATGTCGTCGATGGCCATCAGGGCGACGTCCTTCAGCGGCGTTTCGGAAATCGCCATCGTCCCGGAGAGCGAATGCATAATCCCGACTTTAATGGTGTCGGCGGCATAGGCCTGGAATGAGAGACCCATAGCCATTACAGAGGCGGAGAGTGCAAAAGCTTTTAATAACGTTCTTCGTTGCATGATTCACTCCTGAGTAGCGCAAAAATAAAGAATTAACAGCTAACCAGAGGTGATAAGGCAAAAACGGTGCCAGGTTGTGAGAACAGCGGGATGCGGCGCAGGCGGAGGGCGGAGACGAAGGAGATGGCAGCGTTGCCTCATCACGGTGCAACGCTGCGCTAAGAAAGGCATTACCAGACGTCGGCGGCGATGGCGGTCACAAGGCGAACTTTTTGCCACTGCTGGTCTTCGCTGAGGGCGTTACCCTCTTCCGTGGAGGCGAAACCGCACTGCGGACTCAGGCAGATCTGCTCAAGCGGAACATACTGCGCCGCCTCGGCGAGACGCGCTTTGACCCCCTGCGGGTTCTCCAGCTCGCCGTTTTTGGTGGTGATCAACCCGAGGACCACCTGCTGATGGCCGGGACGAATAAAGCGCAGCGGCGCGAAATCCCCGGAGCGGTCGTTGTCATATTCGAGGAAGAAGGCATCGACATTGACGCCGCCAAACAGCACCTCGGCCACCGGCTCATAACCGCCCTCCGAGATCCAGGTTGAGCGGAAATTACCCCGGCAGACGTGGAGGCCCACCGTCAGATCGGCCGGTTTGCCCTCCAGCGCCTGGTTCAGCACCCGGGCATAAATGCGCGCCAGCGCATCCGGATCGTCGCCGCGCTCGCGCACCTGCTGACGCTGGGCATCGGAGCACAGATAGGCCCAGACGGTATCGTCCAGCTGCAGATAGCGACAGCCGGCGTCATAAAAGGCGCGGATCGCATCGCGCCAGGTGGTGGCCAGGTCGTCGAAGTAGTCGCTGAGATCCGGGTAAACGGTGGCATCAATATCTTTCCGACCGCCGCGGAAGTGCAGCACGCTCGGGCTGGGAATGGTCATCTTCGGCTGCGCGTCGCCGCTGATGCTTTTCAGATAGCGGAAATCCTCCAGCATCGGGTGGTCGCCGAACGCCAGCTTGCCGGTAACGCGCACGCCGTGGGCTTTGGTCTGCACGCCGTTGAACTGGATCCCCTGCTCGGCATCGTAACGCTCAACGCCCTGCAGGCCGTCGAAGAAATCGAAATGCCACCATGCGCGACGAAACTCGCCGTCGGTGACCACGTGCAGGCCGCAGTCGCACTGCTGCTGGACCAGATGACGGATAGCGTTATTCTCAATTTCGCGCAGCTGACCGGCGTCGATCAGCCCCTCCGCCAGCTGCTGACGCGCCTGTTTGATACTGTCCGGACGCAAAAAACTGCCGACGATGTCTGCGCGGAACGGGGCCTGTTGACGTTGCATGCTGTCTCCTTAGCGGTGGGCGCGTTAGTTGCCCACCGTGATAGTTCATTATTTGAATTTTTAGACTTCTGGATGGCTATATGTCCAGATACTGGCATGCAGGTCGACGGGCCGCAAACGAGAATATTTCATGGTACATGAAATATATTCACTTACCGGCGACAAACGCATAACCTTCATCTTCCCAGCCGGTGATCCCGCCGAGCATCATTTTCACCGGCCGCCCCAGTTCGGCCAGCTTCAGCGCGGCAACGTCGGCACCGTTGCAGTGCGGCCCGGCGCAATAGACCACAAACAGGGTCTCCGCCGGCCAGGCCGCCATTCTCTCGGCGCTGATCTGGCTGTGCGGAAGATGCAGCGCGCCGGGCAGGTGACGCCTGGCGAAGGCCTCCTCGCTGCCGACCACGTGCAGCAGGACAAAGTCGACCTCGCCGGCACGCTGGGCGCTGTGCACATCGGCGCAGTCGGTCTCGAGATGCAGCTTATGGCGGAACCAGCGGATAGCCTCGGCGGAGGTGGCGGGGGTAAATTGGCTTACTACACTCATGGCGTCTTCTCCTTGTCTGTGATAACACTACTTTACTGACGCCCATCACCCTTATCTGCCGGCAACCATGACAGAAAACGCTAACATCCTGACAACCCCTTCGGTGACACCGTCACCTCACCGCGTGGTAGCCCTCGCCTACGATGGCCTGTGCACGTTTGAGTTTGGCGTGGCCGTGGAGATCTTCGGCCTGCCGCGCCCGGAAATGGGCGAGCGCTGGTACCAGTTCGCCGTCGCCGCCGTCGATGAAGGGCCTCTGAGAGCCACCGGCGGGGTCCGCCTGATGACCGACGGCGGCCCTGAGCTTCTCGCCCAGGCGCAGACCATCGTGGTCCCGGGCTGGCGCGGCATCGACGCCCCGGTCCCCGAAGCGCTGTGCGCCGCCCTGGCCGCCGCTCACGCCCGCGGATGCCGAATAATCTCCATCTGTTCCGGAGTGTTCGTTCTCGCCGCCGCCGGGCTGCTCAATGGCCGCCAGGCGACAACCCACTGGCGCTACACCGCGGCGCTGCAGTCCCGTTTTCCGCAGATCCAGGTGGTGGAGGATGTCCTTTACGTAGGCGATGATTTGCTGATGACGTCCGCCGGCAGCGCGGCGGGGATCGATCTCTGTCTGCATCTGGTGCGCGAGGATTTCGGCAGCGAGGCAGCGAATGTGGTCGCTCGCCGCCTGGTGGTCTCTCCCCATCGCGATGGCGGTCAGGCGCAGCAGGTCCTGCGTCCGGTGGCCCGCAGCCGGGAGAGCCTGCGCCTTGGCCAGCTGTTTGATTATCTGCACCAGCATCTCGCCGCCAGCCACACCGTCGCCTCCCTCGCGCAGCGCGCCGGCATGGGGACGCGCACCTTTTTGCGCCGCTTTGAAGAGGCCACTGGTAAAACCCCCGCACGCTGGCTGCTGGAGGAGCGTCTGCTGCGCGCCCGTCAGCACCTGACGGAGAGCGCGATGGGCATCGACCAGATCGCTGAGCGCTGCGGATTTGCCAGCGCTGGCACCCTGCGCCACCATTTTCGCCTGCGCTTCGCGCTAAGCCCGCTGCAGTACCGTAAACAGTTTGCTACTTCTCCGATTGCAAAATCCTCGCAGCCACGGACAATAGACGGCCACAGTAAACCGGTCGCCAGGATAGTCGATGATGAAGAAAGAGTGTCGGGTAGTGATCTATAAAGAGGGCCTGCTGGGCAGCCTGTTTTTTGGCGAAGCCAAAGCCGACCCTGACAAAATGAGCCAGTTTCTCAGCAGCTATACCCGCGAGGGCTGGGAGGTAAAAACCATGTCGGTGGAGCGCCGCCGTACCGCCCTGTTCTGGTCGCGGGAAGCGTATCTGTTTGTGCTTGAAAGGCCCCTGTAACGGCGCCTGCGCCTGGTTTACACGCTTAAGCCAGGCGTTGCCCGGCATCCGCGCTCAGGGCTGGCGAATATAGCCCTGCTCGTGCATTTTGCGCATGCCCTCATCGCCAGCGCAGACCATCCCGGTGGTCAGCATGGCAAAACCAAAACGCTGATAGAACGCGATTTTATCGGCCACCGCATAGATAAAGATTTTGCCAAAGGGCAGCAGCTGCTCCTGGACCGCCAGCATCAGCTGTTGTCCGTAACCCTGCCCCTGTCGGTCGGGGACGATCGCCACATCCGATAAGTAGCTGCTCCAGGTGCAGTCGCTGATGGCGCGCGCCACGGCAATCAGCTGACCGTTCTCATAGCCGAACCAGCAGAAGGTGCTCTGGCGAAACGCCTGCTCCAGTTGCTGAACATCACGTTCATTCAGCCCGGCCTCGGCGACGATGGTCCGCACCCGCCGCCAGTCTACCCGCGCCATCGCCTCTTTGCCCTCAATCACCATCATGACCTTGTCTCCCGCCGTGTTCGGCATCTATCCCGGAAGAAAGATGTAGCATGCCGCCGCCGGGGATGCCAGGCGAAAAATCCAACGAAAGAACGCGGAAAACGGGGGTGAGGCAAAAAAAAACCGCCATGTGACTGGCGGTAAATCAATGCTTGCATGGATAGATTGTATTTTGCATTTTTCGCAGGCAGAGGATCCTGACCTCTCTACGTTTGATCCCGAGGATAGCATGGTCAACCTCAATAAATCCTCAACGGCCTGCGGCTAAAGCTTCTCCACCAACGCTTTCAGCTGCGCCAGGGTCTGCTGCCGGTCCTCCGCGGCGGCGAGCGGCCACGCCGACTGGCGCACGATGAGCCGGGTCGGCAGCAGCTCGCGGATCCGCATCTGCGGGGCCGCCATCAGAGCAATCAGCCGCTCCACGGCTCGTTTGCCCAGCAGATCAAAGTCCTGCGCCACCGTGGTGAGCGGCGGCTGAAAGTAGAGACTGTCGGCGGTGTCGTCATAGCCGGTCACCGATACCGCCTGGCTGCCGCTGCGATTGAGCTGGGCCAGCGCGCTGAGTACCCCGAGCGCCATCTGATCGTTGGCCACCACAATGGCGCTGATCCGCGGCTGGAGGTGCAGCAGTTCGAAGGTTTTCTGCCAGCCGCTGGCGGCGCTCCAGTCACCGAACACCGTGGTTGAACGGGCAATGTTCAGGCTGTGCAGCGCCTCGCGCCAGCTGGCGAGACGCAGTCGGGCGGAAACCGAACTTTCCGGCCCCGCCAGCAGGCCGAATTCGCGATGCCCGAGCTCCCACAGATGGCGCACGCAGGCTCCGCAGCCGTCGCGATGGTCGAAGCGCACGCAGCAGACATCGGCCTCCGGGGAGACGTCAAGAAACAGGCAGGCCATATCCGGGTTCTCTTTAACCAGCCGCTCGGCGGTGGCGCTCTCCAGCGGCAGGCTGACGATCACCCCGCGAATATGCTGGGCGCGCAGTTCGTCCAGCCGGGCCTGCAGCGCGGCGAAGTCGGCCTGCGCTGGCATCGCTATCGCCACCTCCAGCTGGTGCAGGCTGGCATGGCTCTTTACCGCGGCGGCGATCTGCGAGGGGGCATGCAGGGTCAACGAGGCGGTAATCAGCCCAATGGAGGGCGCCGCTTTGCCGGCGAGCAGCTGCGCCGAGCGGTTAGGCACGTAGTGCAGCGTCTGCATTGCGCGGATCACCTGCTCGCGGGTGCGGGCTGACACCACTTCCGGACGGTTCAGGACCCGGGAGACCGTCTGTTGGGAGACGCCCGCCGCGCGGGCGACATCCTCCAGGGTTGCGGTACGACGCGGCATAGTTTCTCCTCATCGACAAAATGTCGTGCGCTAACATTTTATGTTTAACGCACGACAAAAAACAGCGTATTACCCCCGCTTTCGTGATCGTCTGTTAATTTCATTTCCGCCGTCGTTGCTGGAAAAAACAAATTACCCGATAACGTTCTTCATCCTGTTTAGCGATCGACATTTTTTGACTTACCGGGGATTACTATGCCAATAAGCGATACCAGTCGCCGCCACGCGCCTGACTTCCACGCCGTCCTCGCCCGCGAAGACTGGCAGAACCAGACCATTACCCATCTCAACCGCCTGCCGGCCCATCCTGCGTTCGCCAGCTGGCGCGATGAGCTTGCCGCCCGCGATAATCATCCTTCGCCCCATCGTCGTCAGCTGGACGGCGAGTGGCAATTTGCTTACGCCCGCAGCCCGTTTGCCGTCGATGCGCAGTGGCTGACGCAGGACCTGCCGGGCAGCCGCGGCACGCCGGTGCCCTCTAACTGGCAGATGGAGGGCTATGACGCGCCGATCTACACTAACGTCCGCTACCCCATCGACACCACCCCGCCGCGGGTGCCGGAGGATAACCCAACCGGCTGTTACTCCCTGCACGTTGCGATCGATGACGCCTGGCGCGCGGACGGGCAGACGCAGATTATTTTCGACGGCGTTAACTCGGCCTTTCATCTCTGGTGCAACGGCGCCTGGGTCGGTTACTCCCAGGATAGCCGCCTGCCGGCGGCGTTCGATCTCAGCCCTTTTCTGCGTCCGGGCGACAACCGCCTGTGCGTGATGGTCATGCGCTGGAGCGCCGGCAGCTGGCTGGAAGACCAGGATATGTGGCGGATGAGCGGTATTTTCCGCTCGGTGTGGCTGCTGAATAAGCCGCACCAGCGGCTGAGCGACGTCCAGCTGACGCCGACCCTTGACGCCCTCTGCCGCGACGGCACTCTGCAGGTCCAGGCGACCGTCGAGGCGACAGAGGCGGCGCTTGCCGGGCTCAGCGTCGGGGTTAGCCTGTGGCGCGGCGAGCAGCCTGTCGTTGCCCACCGTCAGCCGTTAGGCACCCCGACGGTGGATGAGCGCGGCCGTTACGCCGAACGGGTCGATTTCTCCCTGGCGGTGGCAGCGCCGGCGCACTGGAGCGCGGAAACCCCGGATTGCTACCGGGCGGTGGTCACCCTGTGGCGCGGCGAGGCATTGCTGGAGGCAGAGGCGTGGGATATCGGTTTTCGCCGCATCGAGATCGCCGACGGCCTGCTGCGCCTTAACGGCAAACCGCTGCTGATCCGCGGCGTTAACCGCCATGAACACCACCATTTACGCGGTCAGGTGGTCAGCGAGGCGGATATGGTGCAGGACATTCTGTTGATGAAGCAGAACAACTTTAACGCCGTCCGCTGCTCGCACTACCCCAACGCCCCGCGCTGGTATGAGCTGTGCAACCGCTACGGTCTGTACGTGGTCGATGAAGCCAATATTGAAACCCACGGCATGGTGCCGATGAATCGGCTGTCAGACGATCCGGCGTGGCTGCCAGCCTTCAGCGCCCGCGTCACCCGGATGGTACAGAGCAACCGCAACCATCCGTGCATTATCATCTGGTCGCTGGGCAACGAATCCGGCGGCGGCGGCAACCACGAAGCGCTGTACCACTGGCTGAAGCGTAACGACCCGACCCGTCCGGTGCAGTACGAGGGCGGCGGCGCGGATACCACCGCCACCGATATTATCTGTCCGATGTACGCCCGCGTCGAACGCGACCAGCCGATCCCGGCGGTACCGAAGTGGGGGATCAAAAAATGGATCAGCCTGCCCGGCGAGCAGCGGCCGCTGATCCTCTGCGAGTACGCCCACGCGATGGGCAACAGCCTCGGCAACTTCGCCGATTACTGGCAGGCCTTCCGCGAGTATCCGCGGCTGCAGGGCGGGTTTATCTGGGACTGGGCCGACCAGGCGATCCGCAAAATCTTTGACGACGGCAGCGTCGGCTGGGCCTACGGCGGCGACTTTGGCGATAAGCCGAACGATCGCCAGTTCTGTATGAACGGCCTGGTGTTCCCCGATCGCACGCCGCATCCGTCGCTGGTCGAGGCGAAGCACGCCCAGCAGTATTTCCAGTTCGCCCTGCTGTCGACTTCGCCGCTGCGGGTGCGCATCGCCAGCGAATACCTGTTCCGCCAGACCGATAACGAAGCGCTGCGCTGGCAGGTGCAGGCGGCCGGTGAAACCCTGTACCACGGCAACCTGACGCTGGCGCTCCCTCCTGAGGGCAGCGACGAGATAACGCTGCTCGACAGTCTGATCCTGCCGCCAGGCGCCCGCGCCGTGTGGCTGACGCTGGAGGTGGTCCAGCCCCAGGCGACAGCCTGGTCCCCGGCGGATCATCGCGTCGCCTGGCAGCAATATCCCCTGCCGGCGCCGCTGGCGCTGCCTGCGCCCACGGTGCCAGCCGGCGCCCCGGATCTTATCGTCAGCGATGAGGCCTGGCAGATCCGCGCCGGCACGCAGTGCTGGACCGTCGATCGCCGGACCGGTTTGCTGAGTGGCTGGTCGGTTGCCGGTCAGGAGCAGCTGCTGACCCCCCTGCGGGATCAGTTTATCCGTGCGCCGCTCGACAACGACATCGGGGTCAGCGAAGTGGAGCGCATCGACCCCAACGCCTGGGTGGAGCGCTGGAAAAGCGCCGGCCTGTTCGACCTTGAGGCGCGCTGCGTGCAGTGCGACGCCCAGCGTCTGGCGAATGAGACCCTTGTCGACAGCCGCTGGCACTACCTGCGCGGCAACGAGGTGGTGATTGTCAGCCACTGGCGTCTGCGCTTTACCGCGGACGGAACGGTGCGGCTGGCGGTGGACGGCGAGCGCGCGGAAACGCTGCCGCCGCTGCCGCGGGTCGGGCTGCACTTCCAGGTGGCGGATCAGCAGGCGCCGGTGAGCTGGCTGGGGCTGGGGCCGCATGAGAACTACCCCGACCGGCGGAGCAGCGCCTGCTTCGCCCGCTGGGAGCAGCCGCTGGCGGCGATGACCACCCCCTACATCTTCCCGACGGAAAACGGCCTGCGCTGTGATACTCAGGCGCTGGACTGGGGACGCTGGCACGTCAGCGGTCATTTCCACTTCTCCGTTCTGCCGTGGAGCACCCGTCAGCTGATGGAGACCGACCACTGGCACAAGATGCAGGCCGAAGACGGCGTGTGGATCACCCTTGACGGCCTGCATATGGGGGTGGGAGGCGATGACTCCTGGACCCCAAGCGTGCTGCCGCAGTGGCTCCTGACCCAAACGCGCTGGCAGTACGAGGTCTCATTGCGTTGCCTTTAATCCGTGGGGGCGGCAGCCCCCACCCTACAAACAGAATAACAAGGGATCATGGTGATGAAATTCTCTGAACTGGCGCCGCGAGAACGGCATAATTTTGTCTATTTCCTGCTGTTCTTTTTCTTTTACTATTTCATTATGTCGGCCTATTTCCCGTTTTTCCCGGTGTGGCTGGCGGACGTTAACCATTTAACCAAAACGGAAACCGGGATCGTCTTCTCCTCCATCTCGTTGTTCGCGATTATTTTTCAGCCGGTATTTGGTTTAATGTCGGATAAGCTCGGCCTGCGCAAACATCTGCTGTGGACTATTACGGTGCTGTTAATTCTGTTCGCGCCGTTCTTTATTTTCGTTTTCTCCCCGCTGCTGCAGATGAATATTATCGCCGGTTCGCTGGTGGGCGGGATCTACCTGGGGATTGTTTTCTCCAGCGGCTCCGGGGCGGTGGAAGCCTATATCGAGCGCGTCAGCCGGGCAAACCGCTTTGAATATGGCAAAGTGCGGGTCGCTGGCTGCGTCGGCTGGGCGCTGTGCGCCTCGATAACCGGCGTGCTGTTCGGCATCGACCCCAATATTACCTTCTGGATCGCCTCCGGCTTTGCGCTGGTGCTGGGTCTTCTGCTCTGGCTGTCGCGTCCGGAAAGCAGCAACAGCGCCCAGGTTATCGAGGCGCTCGGGGCCAATCGCCAGGCCTTTTCGCTGCGCACGGCGGCAGAGCTGCTGCGTATGCCGCGCTTCTGGGGCTTTATCGTCTATGTGGTGGGGGTCGCCAGCGTCTACGACGTGTTTGACCAGCAATTTGCTAACTTTTTCAAAAGCTTCTTCGCCAGTCCGCAGCGCGGTACCGAAGTGTTTGGCTTCGTCACCACCGGTGGCGAGCTGCTCAATGCCGTGATCATGTTCTGCGCCCCGGCCATCGTTAACCGTATCGGGGCCAAAAACGCCCTGCTGACCGCGGGGATGATCATGTCGGTGCGTATTCTCGGGTCGTCTTTTGCCTCATCGGCGGTGGAGGTGGTGATCCTCAAGATGCTGCATATGTTTGAGATCCCCTTCCTGCTGGTCGGGACCTTTAAATATATCTCCTCCGCCTTTAACCCGCGGCTCTCAGCCACCCTGTTTCTGATCGGCTTTAACCTGTCGAAACAGCTCTCAGGGGTGGTACTTTCCGCCTGGGTGGGCCGGATGTACGACACCGTCGGCTTCCATCAGGCCTATCTGATCCTCGGCTGCATCACCCTGAGCTTTACCCTGCTCTCGTTCATCACCTTACGCGGCGGCAAAAGCCTGCTGCCGGCAGCGGAGACGCAGACCCCCGCCTGACCGGGCGCGCCCGTCAGGGATGACGGGGTTCACTCCACAATGCGCGTCTCTCCGCCGCTATTCTCCAGCGCATAGCGCTGGCAGGCAGCCCCGGCGGCGATAAGATCCGCCAGCTCTGCCGAGTGGCTGGTCAGCCAGATCTGGCTGTAGCGGGAGGCCTCGACGATCAGCCTGGCCAGCGCCGGGAGCATGTCGCGATGCAGGCTGTTTTCCGGTTCATTGATCGCTAGAAAGGCCGGCGGGCGCGGGCTGAGCAGCGCGACGGCGAGGCAGAGAAAACGCAGCGTGCCGTCGGACATCTCCGCCGCCAGCAGCGGGCGGCGGATCCCCTCCCGGCGCATTTTCAGCGCGAAACGCGAGTGCTCGTTCTCAGAGTAAAACTGGCAGCCGGGAAAGGCGTCGGCGAGGATCTCGTGCAAAATCTCCTCCGCGCCGATCTCGACAATGGTCTGAAAGGCGGCCGCCAGATTATGGCCGTCGCTGTCGAGCACCGGCGAACGGTAGCCGACGGCCGGCTGGCGCAGCGGTGAGTGGCGGCCGATAGCGAATTCATGGTAAAACCGCCAGCGGCGCAGGGTCTCGCGCACCCGCGACACCTCAGGAAAACGGTGCGGCTCGCCAAGCTGACCGAACACCGACTCGTTTTCATAAATACTCTCGGTGAAGGTGCTTTTCTCCCCGGCGACATCGACGAGGAACGCCGCCTGATTCTTACGCTGCAGTACGCGGGAGGAAGGCCGACGGGAATAGCCCGCCAGCCAGATGTTCTCTTCTTTGACGATAGGATCGAGCATGAACTGCGTCGGATAGGGCAATTTTTCCGGGAAACCAACCTGCAGTTCATAATCAAAGCTCTCCGTCCGACAGGCGATTTGCAGCCGGCGGGGATGGCGATCGAGGGGAGAACGATCTCCGGACCACATCATATTTTCAAGGCCCCCCTCTTCGCTGATAAATCCCGACAGCCTGCCGTCGGCAGCCGCGGTCAACAGATGGATAGCGTTGTAAATATTGGATTTGCCGCAGCCGTTAGGGCCGAAGACAATGTTCAGCGGCCCCAGCTCCAGCGCGATATCCCTGACTGAGCGAAAGTTTTGAATACGGATGTACTGAATCATGATGCTTCCTGGCCCGGAGAGAGAAGGCTGCCACAGTAGCAAAGCCGCGGCAGGGATACTATCGCCCCCTCTCTTCGACCGGGTTTAACAAAACATTTTTTTCATTCCGCGGGTCAGCGCCACCCGCGTCAGCTTGTCGCTATCCTGATGGGCGTCACTGAAAACGCCAAAGAAATAGCGTTCATCGTCAATGGTTTGACTCACGATACGATAGCTGAGCGGCTGGCCGGACGGCGCACCGTATTGCGCAGGGGTCACTGAGACCTCGGTCGCATCGTCGGCGACGCTGACCAGCAGTCCATCCGCCTTACCGCCCACCAGCATGACCTTAATTATCGGGTGCACCAGTTCCTCCCGGGATGGCATAGATCATTGGCAAACCGCGCAGCGCGGCGGGCGTATCGTCAGCAAACAGCGGCGCCAGCCAGAGTGCGGTCTTAAGTACTTTCTTATAGTTCATTGCGGCCTTGAGTCAAAAAATAGCGTGCTTAGGCTGAGCTAAATATTGATTATTCGAAATAAAAGATGACAAATGATGAAGGAAAAAAGAGGAATTGTGAATCAGCAAAACGCCAGGTTATTCTATTTTATCACTCCTCTACTCGCCTTTAATGGCCCTGATTCAAGGAAGTATTGCGGTTATGCGTTATGTTCGCCTGTGCCTTATCTCCCTGATTGCCGCCCTGCCACTGGCGGTATTCGCCAGCCCTCCGCCGCTTGAGCAAATTACACGCAGCGAAAGTCAGCTGGCGGGCCGCGTGGGCTATGTTGAAATGGATCTGGTCAGCGGCCGCACGCTGGCCGCCTGGCGCGCCAATGAGCGCTTTCCGCTGATGAGCACCTTTAAAGTGCTGCTCTGCGGCGCGGTGCTGGCCCGGGTGGATGCCGGAGACGAACAGCTGGATCGGCGGATCCGCTACCGCCAGCAGGATCTGGT
Source organism: Klebsiella sp. 2019SCSN059 (assembly GCF_021739525.1). Taxonomy (NCBI): domain Bacteria; kingdom Pseudomonadati; phylum Pseudomonadota; class Gammaproteobacteria; order Enterobacterales; family Enterobacteriaceae; genus Klebsiella; species Klebsiella sp. 2019SCSN059. The sequence goes on from NZ_JAKKOM010000004.1 coordinate 128,113, forward strand.
GGACTACTCCCCGGTCAGCGAAAAACACCTTGCCGACGGGATGACCGTTGGCGAACTCTGCGCCGCCGCCATCACCATGAGCGACAACAGCGCCGGCAATCTGCTGTTGAAGAGCGTTGGCGGCCCCGCTGGATTGACCGCTTTTCTGCGCCAGATCGGTGACAACGTCACCCGCCTTGACCGCTGGGAAACGGAGCTCAATGAAGCGCTTCCCGGCGACGTGCGCGACACCACCACCCCAGCCAGCATGGCCGCCACCCTGCGCAAGCTGCTAACCAGCCACACTCTGAGCGCCCGTTCGCAGCAGCAGCTGCTGCAGTGGATGGTGGACGACCAGGTAGCCGGTCCGCTGATCCGCGCCGTGCTGCCGGCGGGCTGGTTTATCGCCGATAAAACCGGGGCCGGCGAGCGGGGCTCACGTGGCATTGTCGCCCTGCTCGGCCCGAACGGCAAAGCGGAGCGCATCGTGGTGATCTATCTGCGGGATACGCCGGCGACCATGGCCGAGCGTAACCAGCAGATCGCCAGAATAGGCGCGGCGCTGATCGAGCACTGGCAGCGCTAGCCCGGTGAAGGCCGCATGCCTTACCCGGCGCGCAGCACCTCGCAAGCGTGCCGGGCGATATGTGTGGCGGCAGCATCGGAGAGATGCCGGTCGGTAATGATGGTGGTAAAGCGGGTCAAGGGTAACGCCATAAACGTGGCCACCTGATTGTATTTCGAACTGTCGCACAGCAGGATGCTTCTGGCGCTGACCTGGCTGACGGTCTCCTTGACGGTGACCTTGTTCTCATCAGGGGTGAAAATCCCGCGGCTGTCCCAGCCGCTGGCGGAGATAAAGGCCGTATCGATAGCCAGGTGGCGCAAGGTCCGCGCCGCCGACTCGCCGACGCAGGAGCGGTTCTCCCGGCACAGGGTGCCGCCGGTGTGGATCACGCCGCACTGGCTGGCATCGATCAGCAGCTGGGTTATCTCAAAATCGTTGGTGACCACCTGCAGGTCGTCCCGGTCGAGGATCGCCCGCGCCAGCGCCAGGGTGGTGGTGCCGGCATCGAGATAGATGCAGCTGTTTTTGGCGATGTGACTGGCCGCCAGCGCGCCGATGGCCTGTTTCTCTTCACTCTGTAGAGTGCTTTTCACCAGATGACTGGGCTCTGCGGCCAGGCGGCTGACGGCGCGCACGCCGCCCGAGACGCTGACCAGCAGCCCCTGTTCTTCCAGCTTACTGACGTCGCGACGGATAGTCATATGGGACACGCCGAGGATCTCCGTCAGCTCATTAATGCTCACCGCCCCACGCTGCTCCACCAGGGCTAAAATACGCTGATGACGTTCTATTGGAATCACCGCTCTCCCCTTACCATTTTTTCACACCAGAGCTTACCACTCACGCCGGGAACCTGAAGATCCCCTGTGCTGTTATCGCTGCTTGACCGCTGTTTTTACGCTATTTTAGGGCAAGAATCGCCGTCGCGCAGCCACTTTCCGTCTGTGAATTTTTTATATTCATGTGGGTTATTCGTGATAACTCTCACATAATTTCACATGACAACGCTTTATTCTATCATTAAATCACATTAATTAACGAATATTCACAAGGAGACCGGCATGACTGCACACACTAACGTCTGCGTGATTGGACTGGGTTCGATGGGCATGGGCGCCGCCCGCGCCTGCCTGCAGGCGGGCCTGAACACCTGGGGGGTGGACATCAATCCCGACAACTGCCGCGCGCTGCTGGAGGCGGGCGCCAAAGGCGCAGGCCCCAGCGCGGTGCCTTTCGCCGCTGAGCTGGAGGCGGTCGTGCTGCTGGTGGTCAATGCCGCCCAGGTTCGGGGGATCCTGTTCGGCGAAAGCGGCCTCGCCGGCCATCTGAAGCCGGGTACCGCGGTGATGGTGTCGTCAACCATCGCCTCCGCCGATGCCCAGGCGATTGCCGCGGCGCTGGCGGAATACCAGCTATTGATGCTCGACGCGCCGGTATCGGGCGGCGCGGTGAAAGCGGCCGCCGGCGACATGACGGTGATGGCCTCCGGGAGCGATGCCGTCTTCGCCCGCCTCGCGCCAGTGCTGGACGCGGTGGCCGGCAAAGTCTATCGCATCGGGAGCGACATTGGCCTCGGTTCGACGGTAAAAATCATCCATCAGCTGCTGGCCGGGGTGCATATCGCCGTCGCCGCCGAAGCGATGGCCCTCGCCGCCCGCGCCGGCATCCCGCTGGAAACGATGTACGACGTGGTGACCCACGCGGCGGGTAATTCGTGGATGTTTGAGAATCGTATGCAGCACGTTCTGGATGGCGATTACTCGCCAAAATCCGCCGTCGATATTTTTGTCAAAGATCTCGGCCTGGTGAATGACACCGCCCGGGCGCTGACCTTCCCGCTGCCGCTCGCCACCACCGCGCTGAATATGTTCACCTCCGCCAGCAACGCCGGATTCGGCCGGGAAGATGACAGCGCGGTGATCAAGATCTTCAACGGCATTACCCTGCCGGGCCATAAACAGTGAGGAGAGACAAGATGCAGCTTGGTGTCATTGCCGATGACTTTACCGGCGCCACGGATATTGCCAGCTTCCTCGTACGCAATGGCATGCCGACGGTGCAGCTAAACGGCGTACCGCCCCACGAACTGCCGCTGACCAGCGAAGCGGTGGTGATCAGCCTGAAAACGCGCTCCTGCCCGGTGGAAACCGCCGTCAGCCAGTCGCTGGCGACCCTGCGCTGGCTGCAGGCCCGGGGCTGTCAGCAATTTTATTTTAAGTATTGTTCCACGTTCGACAGCACCGCGCAGGGCAACATTGGCCCGGTACTGGATGCTCTACTGGCAGAGCTGGGCGAGACCCGGACGGTGATTTCCCCGGCGCTGCCGGTAAACGGCCGCACGGTCTATCAGGGGTATCTGTTTGTCGGCCAGCAGTTACTGAATGAGTCCGGGATGCGCCACCATCCGGTGACGCCGATGGAGGATGCCCACCTGGGCCGCTTAATCGAGCGCCAGGGCGGCGGAAAAGCGGCGCTGATCGCCTGGCCGATTATCGATCAGGGGCCGGAGGCGGTCGCTGCCGCGCTGGCGGCAATCAGCGACCCGGCGGTGCGCTATGTGGTGCTCGACGCCCTCAGTGAACAGCATTTGCTGACCCAGGGGGCGGCGCTGCGGGAAATGAAGCTGGTCTCCGGCGGCTCTGGTCTCGCCATCGGCCTCGCCCGCGACTGGGCGCAGCGCCACGGAACCCAGGGTGAAGGATCCCAGGCGGGCATGCCGCTGCCCGGCCCGGCGGTAGTGCTCTCGGGCTCCTGTTCGCTGATGACCAACAGCCAGGTGGCGGCCTATCGTGAACAGGCTCCCGCCCGCGCCGTCGACTTAAGCGCCTGCTTTACCGATCTGGAGGGCTATGCCGGGACGCTGGCGGCCTGGGTGGACGCAAACCGCGATTCGCCGCTGGCGCCGATGGTCTATGCCACGACTGAGCCGCAAACGCTGCAGCGGATCCAGGCGCAGTATGGCGACAAGGCCAGCAGCGAACGGATCGAACAGCTGTTCGCCGCCCTCGCCGCCGCGCTGAAGGAGAAAGGATTCACCCGGTTTATTGTGGCCGGAGGGGAAACGTCGAGCATCGTGGCGCAGACGCTGGGGGTCGAGGCGTTCCATATCGGGCCGACGATCTCCCCTGGGGTTCCCTGGGTGCGTGACACCCGCCAGCCGCTCTCCCTGGCGCTGAAGTCAGGTAATTTCGGCGATATCCAGTTCTTTGCCCGTGCCCAGCAGGAGTTTTGTCATGACTGAGCAACAGCTGCGAGATGAGATGGTGCAGATTGGCGCCTCGTTGTTTAACCGCGGTTATGCCACCGGCTCCGCCGGCAATCTGTCGCTCCTGCTGCCGGACGGCAACCTGCTGGCGACGCCGACCGGCTCCTGCCTGGGCGAGCTGCAGGCCCAGCGGTTGTCGGTGGTCACCCTGCAAGGCGAATGGATCGCCGGCGACAAACCGTCGAAAGAGATCGCTTTTCACCGGGCGGTCTATTTGCATAACCCGGCCTGCAAGGCGATCGTCCACTTGCATAGCCACTATCTGACCGCGCTCTCCTGCCTGCAGGGGCTCGATCCGCAGAATTGCATTCGCCCCTTTACTCCCTACGTGGTGATGCGGGTCGGCGACGTCCCGGTGGTTCCCTACTACCGACCGGGCGACGACCGCATTGCCGAGGCGCTGGCCGGCCTGGCGCCGCGCTATAACGCCTTTTTACTGGCCAACCATGGTCCGGTGGTCACTGGCTCATCGCTGCGCGAAGCCACCAATAATACCGAAGAGCTGGAAGAGACCGCGCGGCTGATGTTTACCCTCGGCAATCGCGAGATCCGTTACCTGACCGCTGACGAAGTGGATGAACTGAGATAAAACCATGCCAAAATTCGCTGCAAATTTATCCATGCTGTTTACCGAACTGCCGTTCCTGGACCGCTTTGCCGCCGCCGCCCGCGCCGGTTTCGAAGCCGTGGAGTTTCTGTTCCCCTATGAGTATGCCGCCGGGGAAATTAAACAGCGCCTGCAGGAAAACCAGCTGCAGCTGGTGCTGTTCAATACCCCGCCCGGCGACGTTAACGCCGGGGAATGGGGACTCGCCGCCCTACCGGGCAGGAGCGCTGAGGCCCGGGGTGATATCGAGCTGGCGCTGGAGTATGCCTGCCAGCTGGATTGTCCGCAGGTGCATATTATGGCCGGCGTGGTGCAGCCGGGGATGGATCGCGCGGCCTGCGAGGCGGAGCTTTTCGATAACCTGCGCTACGCCGCTGAGCGCTTTGCCCGCCACGGCAAGCGGGCGCTTATTGAAGCCCTGAATCCGCAGACCAAACCGGGCTATTTCTACCACAGTCAATATCAGACGCTGGAGATAGCGCAGCGGGTCGACCGGCCAAACATCGCCGTGCAGTTAGATCTGTTTCATGCGCAGAAAGTGGACGGCAATTTAAGCCATCTTATTACCGAGTATGCCGGTCAGTACCGCCATATTCAGATAGCCTCCCTGCCCGACCGCCATGAACCGGACGAGGGCGAGATTAATTATTCATGGATCTATGCGTTGCTGAATAACGTCGGCTATGACGGTTGGATCGGCTGCGAATATATCCCCAGGGCGGATACCCTTTCCGGACTGGAATGGTTCTCGCCCTACCGGAAAAAATAAAGCGCGGTTCTAAAAATATAACTCTCTGTACACCTGTTAATACCCGAGGCAAAACTATGTCGACATCGGCGCTGTTACTTATTGCGTTAGCCAGCGTAGTGCTGTTGCTCCTGCTGGTGATCAAAGCGAAAGCGCATCCTTTTGTGGCACTCCTGATCGTCAGCCTGCTGGTGGCGTTCGCCACCGGCATTCCGACGGATAAAATCATTACCACCATTGAAAAAGGCATGGGCGGCCTGCTCGGCCACATCGCCAGCATAATTATTTTGGGATCAATGCTGGGGGTGCTTATTGAAATATCCGGCGGCGCCGAATCGCTGGCGAAAACGCTGACCGGCGTGCTGGGTTCTAAACGGACTATTGCCGCCTTAACCATCGTGGCTTTTATTCTCGGCACGCCAGTCTTCTTTGAAGTCGGCTTTATTATCATCATTCCGTTAATTTACGGCTTCAGTAAAGTTGCCCATCTGTCGCCGCTGAAATTTGGCCTGCCGATGGCCGGAGTGATGTTAACCGTCCATGTGGCGTTGCCAACCCACCCTGGCGCGGCGGCTGCGGCAGGTATTCTGCATAGCGATGTCGGCTGGTTGATGCTGGCGGGAATTGGAGTGTCGATCGTCGTGGGTATCGTGGGCTATTTTGTCGCCCGGTCTATCAATCAGCGCCATTATCATCTGTCGATTAACGTGCTGGAACAGCAGCAAACGGCCGAGGTGCCCGACCTCTCCGTCAACGCCCAGCAGACCCGACTGGCGCCGCCGAATGCGCTGGTTATCGGCGGGCTGATCGTGGTGCCCATCGTGCTGATTGTTTCCGGAACGCTGTGTCAGGCCCTGCTGCTGCCGGATAACGCGATTCGCCAGCTGATGACCGTCATTGGCACCCCGCCCGTCGCCCTGCTGATCTCCCTGGGGCTGGCCAGCTGGACGCTGGGCATCCGGCGGGGAATGAACCTGAAAAAGCTGGGAGAAGTCACCGGCAGCGCGATCCCCTCCTCGGCGGACGTGATCCTCGTCGCCGGCGCCGGCGGCGCCTTTGGCGGGGTGCTGGTCGCCTCCGGCATCGGCAATGCCTTAGCCGAGGCGCTGGAGACGATTCATCTGCCGCTGATGCCCGCCGCTTTCCTGCTGTCGCTGGTGCTTCGGGCCTCGCAGGGCTCGGCCACCGTGGCGATCCTTACCACCTCCGGCCTGTTGTCACAGGCGGTCGTCGGGCTGGAGCCGCTGCAGCTGGTGCTGGTGACGCTGGCGACCTGTTTCGGCTCGCTCGGGTTATCGCACGTTAACGACGCCGGGTTCTGGGTGGTCACGCGCTATCTCGGGCTCTCGGTGCCGGACGGACTCAAAACCTGGACCGTACTGACCACCATCATGGGGGTGACGGGCTTCCTGATCACCTGGCTGCTGTGGTTTGTACTGTAATATTCACCCGGGTGGCTCCGGCCACCTTATCGTGTCCCCTTCGCGGGGACTAACTCATTATCGCTGCCCGGCAGCTGGCCTCCCGCTGACAGCGTCACCGGTATAAAATAGCGTACGTGATAGCGCTTCTCCTCTGCCTCTCCTCCTTCCGCATGACGGGTCATGAAGCATTCAATGTCATGCCCATCCCGACGGCTTACCCCCAGCGTTGGCAACTGATTCAGATAGAGATCGCTGGACAAACGGGCATAGCGTGACCAGCTGCCGTAGAATTCAACCCCCACATACAGCCCCGACCGGGTGGTCAACGCGGACGACGGCTTTCGCGCCTCGTGACAACCGACGAAGGCGTTAACCTCGACGTTAAGCTCATTTTGACTCGCTGCGGCGTAATCGGAGAGTATGGAAAGCGAACCGCCTCCAGCGGCGAAAAAACGGTCAACCTTTTGCCTGATTGCCGTCTTGGCGGTACTTTGCAACACCATATCCGACAGGCGCAGTTCATACTTCATCGGGTAGCCATAATAGACCCGCTCCGGCAGGGAACAGATCCGAGCCAAAGGCAGGCTCTCATCATCCGTGGGGAATTTTTTTAACAGTTTTGCCGTGTCCCAGTGCGCTGCGCAGCGGTACTCCCGTGGCGAAAGCGAGAAACGTTTCTTAAACTCCCGGGAGAAGGTCTGCGGCGAATCGTAACTTAACTGCCAGGCTATGGCGGCGATCGGTTGCCGCGTTAAACGCAGACTGACCGCTGCGATGGTCAGCCGCCGCAGGCGAATATACTGCCCGATGGGTAACCGGCCATATTGATAAAACACCTCGTATACAAACCGACGCGAATAGCCCATATACTGCGCCAGGTCATCGATCGCCGGGTTACAGTAGATATTATCCTCCAGCCACGCCAGCATTTTTAAATAGAGCATCTGCTTCATAAGTACCACATACTTCCTGTAATCTAATCCCCCGCTAATTTTAGCAACAGATACTGGTTACCACTAAGCTTTTTATGCATCGCAAAAATAAAAAATTATTAAAGTGCTTAAAACGCCATCTAATATAGGCTTATCATTTTGTTTATTAGGAACTTTCGCATACCAACACACCGTTATCTCACTTTTCCTGGCAGATATTGCATTAATGAAAAACATCCCTTAGATTACCCCAGCTAAAAAAGGCCTGCGCATCACCATTATATTCTTTAATTTATTCTGACACTTTTTTTCATACCCCACAGGGAAGTTATATGACGAATTTTTTGATCAATATAAAAAATCACTATTTGCGAGTCGCTATTGCGGAGCTGGTGGATGAAGCGATGAAGACCTACGGGGGATCAGCCTATCAGTTTTCTGAACAATGGGACCTGGAGTCGATAGCGCAATCTCAGGTGTTCTTCACGGAAATGGTGGCGGGAGAATGGTACCTGTGTCATGACCTGTTTCAGCATGCCCCAGAGCAATACACGCTTTTTATTTTCCAGGACAATGAACAAGCTACCGTCGAAGAGGGCTTACCCAACTGTCTGCGGCAGGCGGTGTTTATCCCTCCCCATGCTCCCGTTCAGCGTCTTAAAGATGAGATAGTCAGCGCGATTCAGCGCCCCTTGCCTCCTCAGCATGACCCGTCCTTCAATCGACTGCGGCGTTGCATCAATTGCGCCTGCAAGTCGGTCAGCGATGCGCAAACCAAAGTCATTTACGCGTTCAGTATTGGTCTGAGTCCGCATGAAGTCGCGGCGGCGCTAAAAATTAGCCACAAAACCATTCATTCACATAAAAAGAATATTATGAGCAAGTTCAATTTGCACAGCCGCCAGCAATTTAACAACCTCGTAAAACTACTCGCCAGACGTTAATACAATCGTCATTATATTACTTCTGCAGATTATCTTCTGGAACGGAAGACGTAGCGTCTTTTGCGTCTTTCCTGAATATAAGAAAGACCACTCCATAAAGAAATGACGGGACAAAAAATCAGACACAAAATAATAAATAAGTCGCTCATATCAGACCTGAAAAAAGGAATTAAACTTACGTTGATAATATGGATTTGCTTTTAATCAGGCAAGACCAGCGTCTCTTTTTGAGAGCGGGTAATATAATTGCAGGATAATTCCTGGTGGCGAATGTTAACCGATAATTTAAGACGGTGGATCAATACCGCAGGCGGAATGAGCGGCCTGTTTCCCCCTTTTGCATTGTAAATGAGAAAAAGATAGCTAAACCTCAGATTCCCTGTAGAGTGAAGGTAATCACAAAGTGAAGCTCCCGTTCCGCGTAGCGGACATCACGGTTGGTTAAATGTCATAAAAAAACCGCCTCCTTCTCCGAGGGCCTGGCCATACCTCCCTCAATACGCGCTGTGCGGACCATCACGCGCTGCCGCAGCGACCGGAATGATAATGCTAACCACCCTGATATACCGCAGCCAGGTTAATCCTGCCCGCCCGCCCACCGATCTCGACGCTTTAATTCATCGCGCCAGTGGGAAAAATATGCCTCTTGGCATCACTGGTATTCTGCTGTTTAACGGCCTGCAGTTCTTCCAGGTGCTGGAGGGAAGCGAGGAAGATCTTGAGTCGTTATTCCACGAGATACAGAGCGATCCGCGCCATCGCGACGTGGTGGAACTGATGCGCGACTATTCGGCCTACCGTCGTTTTCACGACACCGGAATGCGCCTGCTGGATCTTCGTCTTTTCGAAGCCGACAGCGCGCTGGAGGAGCTCCTGCGCTTTAGCTCGTTTGGGGTCACCGAGCCGGTCAACGACCGGATGTTCCGCCTGATTAGCGCCTTTATCGCCGACGGTGGGCGCTATTGTCTGCCCGAGCCGCTGCAGCCTTCTCGCTGGACGATGATGCCTGCCCCGGCCACTGCCACCGCGCGCCACCTGCCCGATCAACCTTGCCAGTTTGCCCTGCAGGCCATCGTCGAGCCGGCCAAAAAGCGGGTCTCTTCCTTTGAAGCGCTGATCCGCAGCCCCACCGGCGGATCTCCTGTAGAGATGTTTGCCGCCATCCCGGCGGAGGATCGCTACCGGTTCGACCTCGAGAGCAAAGCGTATGCCTTCTCTCTCGCCGGTCAGTTACCGCTTGGTAAACACCAGCTGGCCATTAACCTGCTGCCCGGTTCGCTGTATAACCACCCTGACGCCGTAGACTGGCTGATGAACAGCCTGCTGGCGGCCGGCCTCCGACCGGACCAGGTGCTGATAGAGGTTACCGAAACGGAGGTGATCACCTGCTTTGACCAGTTCCGCAAGGTGCTCAAAGCGCTGCGCGTCGCGGGCATGAAGCTGGCCATCGACGACTTTGGCGCGGGTTACTCCGGCCTGTCGTTACTGACCCGCTTTCAGCCCGATAAAATCAAAGTGGATGCAGAGCTGGTGCGCAATATTCATATCAGCGGCGCCAAGCAGGCGATTGTCGCCTCGGTCGTGCGCTGCTGCGAGGATATGGGCATCACGGTGGTGGCGGAAGGCGTCGAAACCCTGGAAGAGTGGTGCTGGCTGCAGTCGGTGGGCATTCGCCTGTTTCAGGGGTTCCTTTTCTCCCGACCGTGCCTGAACGGCATCAGGGAAATTTGCTGGCCGATAGCGCGTCAGGCCACGGATCTGTAAGGCCGCGGTAGTCGGCAGCGTCACTGCCAGTGGGGGAGCTTTTCGCCCAGCGCCGCCAGAGCGAAGCGTACTGCTTTCGCCACCACTGTCTCGCAGTCGCCGGTAAAGCGCAGCCGTTGAGTTTCGATCTGGCCGCGAAAGTTCCAGGCAAACCATACCGTGCCGGCGGGGGTTCCATCCTCTCCCCCCTCCGGTCCCGCATAGCCGCTGATGGCAATGGCGATGTCGGCCCCGGCTATCGCCAGCATACCGCTGGACATCTCCTTCACGCACGCTTCGCTGACAGCGCTGTGTTCCGCCAGGGTTTCCGCGCGCACCTGCAGCACATTGCGCTTGGCTTCATCGCTGAAGGTGACCACGCCGGTATCATAAAAGGCCGCGGTATCAGCCTGAGCACAGAGCGCTGCCGCCAGATTGCCGCCGGTGCAGGATTCCGCAGTGGTGAGCCGCCAGCCGCGCGCGATAAGCGCCCGGGCCACCTCGACCGTCAGTTGATGAGTATGTTGTGCGTCTTTATCGATCTCGTCAGCCATTCTCACTCCTCGCCGAATTTGAAAAGTATCACCGCCTCACTACCCTGTTAACAGGATAGCATAGTGATTTCTCTCGTCGCCTGGAGGCCGTTTACGCCACCCTGAGTGGATAAAAAAAGGCCCGCAGCGCGGGCCTTGAAAGGAACTCCCTCGGCACAGAAGCGGAATCACACTTTGTGTTCGATCACCCGCCCCTGGTTCTCAATGGCAATTTTGCGCGGTTTTTCGCTCTCGGGGATCTCCTGATGGATAGCAATTTTTAAGATCCCGCTCTCCAGCTGCGCCTGATTAATCTGGGCGTGTTCGGGAAGCGAAAAACTAAGCTGGAAATCAGCCCGGCGAATGCCTTTATAAATCCAGCCCTGGCTGTTTCCGGAATGATTTTCGGTTTGCGCGCGTTTACCGGTAATATGCAGATTACCGCCTACGGTCTCTATTTCCAGTTCATCATCTTTCCAGCCAGGCACGCTGACGCTGAGCAGGAAATTACTGTCATCCACTTTCTGTAAATCGTAGGCTGGTAAGGTCCCCACCGGCGTATCGCCCGTTAACTGGCTGAAAAGACGGTCGATACGGTTAAAACGATCGGCAAAAAGGGAATCAGCAAATACCGGGAGTGCTGACAAGGTTTTGAGTGCCATAATTAACCTCCTGAATATCCATTCAAAAGCTCAACATGAAGGCAAGCATTGCTTGTCCGCTTTATAAAATAATAGCTAAAGCGCGTTTTTCAAGACCTGAAATAAAAAAATTTCTTCGTCAGTCACAGAAAGAAATAACCAGGTCAGGTGGGAAAGTGCCCCCCGCCAGACGGCGGGGGCTGGGGTGCTTCTGAGTCCCATAACTGATGCTGTTTAACATTCAATAAACAGAAGCGTCATGTATATATTACTTGTTCAAGGGGATGTCAACGCCCGAATCGCGCCCCCTCACCCGTCGCCCTGCAATAGCGCCACGAGAAATGCGGTTCTCCTGACGATCGTTTCGCCAACAGCGGCGGCCTCGACATCACTTTGTCCTCGCTGGCGCCAGCCGGAAGACCCTGGCGAAAATTTACGCCGTCAGGGAAGGAACCTTTCTCATCCCTCCGTGCCTAATAACCTGCATACGCACTTTCTGAGGCATCACTATGACCGGCATTTTTATCTCTACCACCCTGTTCGCCCTCTTCGCGTCGATGTTGATCGGTCTGGGGATGGTATGGAAAGGCATCTCCAACAACCCGGATAACTAATCCCTTTTGGACGCCGTTGCCATTCACCTGATGCAGCGGCGTGATAGCGCCCTCTACCGGCATCCGGTCAGGACCACTTCTGCTTCCGCTCAGGCATTATTGACAAGAGTATGCCCTAACCGAACCGTTTTTGAATAAATGATTCATGCACTAAATACATCACTTGAATTAATACATTCCAATCCAGAATTAATGTTTGTTATATGTACAATTTAAGCAGTTTGTGCCAAATCACCGGCTACATCAGGGCAAAAGCAAAAATCAAGACCTTGATTTATATGATTTTTCAAGTCTTTCCCAGATAAAGTCTCAAAAATGGATTTATTGATTTTATTAGCTATTAGAAATATCCTAATCCCATATACTGTAAATGCTCTCCCCCTTAAAAAATATTAATATTTTGACGATCGGCATTACTATGACTAATATTTTCATTAATACTGAAAACATATTTCTTAATCGAGGTGTTTGTGAACTTCTTATCGAGGTCGCAAAGGAAGAAAACATCTGTACACCTTTTTCCATTTTGCAATACTCACCAGATACTCTCGGTCAGATAGATATGCTGTTTACGGAAATGACGACCGGTGAACATTATCTATGCCACCCGGTTTTCAAAAAAATCCCCGAACACACATCTATTTTTATTTTCGTTCCTACCGATAGTGCTGTGCAAGTTGATCGGATACCGTTTTGTCTACGTGATGCTACTTTTATTAGTATCAACACCGGATTGCACCGTATAAAAAATCAGATTGCGAAACATCTGATGGAGTCAACAGCGTCGATTGCTAGTAGCCAGGTAAAAGACAGCAGACGCTGTGTAAAATGCCCTCGATTAACATTGACCAAATCACAACTTTATATTATCGATGCAATCAGAACGGGAATGAATAATCAGCAGATAGCGCAAGAACTAGGTATCAGCCATAAAACGGTCTTTTCCCATAAAATCAATATCATGAAAAAATTCCAAATAGCCACCAAACAAGAGTTGACGAAATTCTCATCCGTTGCTCTTGCGCTTTCCTCAGGAAGGATCGGTTAACGTCGAGTTTTGTTAAATCGCATCTTCATTTTTCTTCGATCTTTAACATAGGAGAGACCAAAAAATAATGATGTCAATAATAACACTACCGCCAGGGATAATAATAGCCAGTTACTCATAAACAACCTTTTCAAAGTAAAAGATGATTTTTAAATAATAAGGGGTAAAAGTTTTCAAACACAACCAAACACCAACCATTTCAGACAAAGGTAAAGCCACATACGATAATTCTGAAAAGCAATAAAAAGAGAAGAAGCCTTCTCTCTAGCCCCGGTTATTAGGGTAATAAAGATTACTCGTAAAGAGAAAAAGCCAGGTACCACACCGAACGGTTATTGCAGAGACGTCTGGCAATATGATGGCCTGAAATTATAGCCTCTCCCTGTGGAATGATTGTGGTTTTTGGTAAGGCGTCCCTTTTTTCTGCTGTTCTATACTTTTAGTCAGACATCTGGCTGGAGGTGGCGATGTGCGGACGTTTTGCGCAAGCACAGACGCGGGAAGCATACCTGGCGTTTCTCGCAGAAGAGGCCGAACGCGATATCCCCTGGGACCCGGAGCCCATTGGGCGGTATAACGTCGCGCCCGGAACAAAAGTGTTACTCCTGAGTGAAAGGAATGAGCAACTCCACCTCGACCCCGTTCACTGGGGCTATGCGCCGGGATGGTGGGATAAATCACCGCTGATTAATGCCCGGGTTGAAACCGCTGCCACCAGCAGGATGTTCAAACCGCTGTGGCAGCACGGGCGGGCGATCTGCTTCGCCGATGGCTGGTTTGAATGGAAAAAGGTCGGAGACAAAAAGCAGCCCTACTTCATCCAGCGGAAGGATGGCCAGCCGATATTTATGGCCGCTATTGGCAGCACCCCCTTCGAACGCGGGGACAGCGCCGAAGGATTTTTGCTGGTGACCGCTGCCGCCGATCGCGGTCTTGTCGATATACATGACCGCCGGCCGCTGGTCCTGACGCCGGAAGCCGCCCGGGAATGGATGAGGCAGGATCTCACCGGCGCGGATGCGGCGGAGATTGCCAGGGACGGAAGCGTCTCCGCCGACGATTTCACCTGGCACGCGGTATCGCGGGCGGTCGGCAATGTGAACAATCAGGGGCCAGCGTTAATTGAGCCAGTAGAATGAGCGCATAACTCTGTGCCGATCCCCCGCCAGATTCGCCGGCTGCGGTGCGATCCAGCCTTGCGAATAAGCCCCCGCGAGTTACCCCGACTGGCTTAACCACTCGCTTAAGGTCAACGAATAAAGCAGACTCGGCGGCGCATTTTCTATATCGGCAATCTCGTTGATGAACCTCAAGCCTGCTTTCTCGAGCACTTTTCGCGAAGCCAGGTGATTCGCCCTCACCACCGCTGAAATCTCCGTGAGTTTGATCGCCTCGAAGCCATATCTTACCGCCGAGGTCGCGAGGTCGGTGGCCAGCCCTTTTCCCCATGCCTCTGTTGCGAATCGATAGCCAAGATTGTTGAGAATGACATCGTTATAGCGGCGAATAGTTAAGCCACCAAAGCCAATGATTTTTTCCGGAGCATCACGCGCCGATATGGCCCAGTTGCCAAACCCGCGATCGTGCCAGTGGGCAAGCCAGCGCTGGAGAACCGTACTGGCATAGTCAATATCCGGGTAGGGTCCTGCGGGGTTAAAGGTATTGGTCGCCGGATCGCCATAGATTCGGTAAAGATCGGCGACATCTTCAGCCATGACAGGGCGAAGCCGCAGGCGATGAGTCTCAATATGCAAACGTATCTCCTTGACGAGTGAGGTGGCCCGCGACGCTTCGCGAACCCTCCCTGCCGTTGTGGATGCCTGGGACTCGTTCAAGCGGACCTGAGAAGCGCGATTAAACAGATACTTCCGGCAATAAAAATAGGATATGGTAATCCGGAAACGGGATCCCTTTTTATCGGCGCCACGCATATCGTTACCGAGTGAACACAGGACTGTAAATGATCGATGACATCCGCTACCTGATAGTCTTTGCCAAAATTGTCGAGAGCGGTTCTGTTTCAGGCGGCGCCGCGGCGTTAGGGTTGTCGACCGCAACAGCAAGCGCACATTTATCCAGGCTTGAGAAAAACCTTAACAGCGCTTTGCTCTACAGAAATACCCGAAAGCTTTCTCTAACACAAGATGGCGAAAGTGTGCTGGAGACCGCCAGGTCGATGCTCGAGCTCTATGAAAAAGGCGTCATTGAGTTTAAGCAACGTTCGGTATCCACAGCCGGTAAGCTGCGTATCTCCATACCTGCCGTTTTTTTAAACAGCCCATTCACTCACCATCTTGCAAATTTCATTAAAGAGAACCCGGATATTGCTCTGAGCATTTCTTATAGTGACCTGCGCGAGGACATTATTGCCGACAGTATTGATGTCGCCTTTCGCATTGGCGAGCTCCCCGATAGCGCTCTCAAGGCCCGGCACCTGTTTGTTCTGCCGCGAAAGCTAGTGGCAGCAAAGGGCTTTCTCCTGCGCTATCCCCCCATTGCTCATCCCGCTATGCTTGAATCAATGCCGTGGATTGGGCTGACGATGAGGGAGAATGTGCGCGAGTTCAGACATCGCAACGGCGAACGGGCGATAATAAAGTATACACCCGGCGTGTATGTCGATAGTGTTGAGGCCGCCTATGCCCTTGCCAGACAACAAATTGGCCTGGCCGCTCCGCCGCGTTTTCTCTGCGAAGAGGATATCCGCCGCGGCGACATGCAGGAACTACTTCCTGACTGGTCATTAGCCCCGCTAAAAGTGTATGCCCTATGGCCTGGCAATATTTCAGTTAGCGGCGCGGCCTATAAACTGATTAATTATATCTATAATGCCATTGAACATCAGCCGCTATGAATAGGTAATAGACTGCGAATACAGTATGTAACCCGCAGTCATGCACAATAATCCGCCCATCACCAGATTAAACAGGCGGATCTGTGCTCTGCTTTTGAGAATCGCTGACATTTTATCACCGAATATCGCCCAGGCCGCCAGGGACAGATAGCAGACAAAAAAGTAGATGATAATAAATAGCGATATACTCAGGCGCGACGAGGGTTCAGAAAACAAGGCGACGCCAGAGGCACAGGCAGCCCAGGCTTTAGGATTGAGCCATTGCATTAAAAAACCCTGCGCAAACCCCGGCGCCTGTGCTTTTTTCAGTGACCATTCCGGATGTGAAGTAGCAATTTTATAGCCCTGAAACAAGATAAATAACGAACCAACGATATTCAGATAGCTAAAAAACCAGGGGTGCGTTGCGATGGCCGCGTAGAGTCCAAAACTAATTAAAACCAGTAACAATGTAAAACCAATAGTGGCGCCCGAGACGAAAGAAAATGTTTTTCTGAATCCATGCGCAGCGCCGGAAGAGATAATAACCATATTAACCGGACCTGGCGAAAATGACAGGGCCAGCGCAAACATAAGCATAGTAACGATCAAAACCATTTATTTATCCGTTTTCCAGGGAGAGATATCGTGGCAGGTGGTTTTATTACCACCTGCATGACGTTATTGAAAGACTACCTCGATATCGCAACGGGATTAAGTGGCTTTTCTCTAAATGTGTATTTGATTATTTTCGTGCTATTTCTCCTGACCGGCGCCAGGCGCAATCTCCTGCGAGCAAAGCATGGCCAGTGAAAAGCGCCTGATAATGAAAACACCCAATCGATCGCTTCTCACCGCCCGATGGCCTATGCGCTCAACCCGCGATTTTTCAGCATCGGCTCAATCTTTGGATCGTGTCCGCGCCACTGGCGATAAAGTTCAGCTAAATCAGTGCTATTGCCGCGAGATAAAATCGCGTCGCGGAAGCGCTGACCGTTCTCACGGGTCAAACCGCCCTGCTCCACGAACCACTGATAGCCGTCGTCGGCCAGCATCTGGGTCCACAGATAGGCGTAATAACCTGCCGCATAGCCGCCGCCGAAGATATGGGAGAAGTAGCTGCTGCGATAGCGCGGAGGAACGGCCGCCAGATCGAGGTGTTCTTCCCGGAGCACCCTCTGCTCAAATGCATCCACCTCGTCCGGAAATGCGGTGGTCGACAGCGTGTGCCAGCGCATATCGAGCAGCGCGGCGGCTAGCAGCTCGCTCATGTCGTACCCTTTATTGAAGGTTGCCGCACGCAGCATATTGTCGCGCAGCGCCTCCGGCATCGGATCTCCGGAGCGATAGTGCTTCGCATAGTGGGCGAATACCTGCGGATGGCTGGCCCAGTGTTCGAAGATTTGCGACGGAAACTCGACAAAATCCCGCGGGGTATTGGTCCCGGAGAGGCTGGCATAGCGCTGGCTGGCGAACAGTCCGTGCAGGGCGTGGCCAAACTCATGGAACAGGGTGATCACCTCATCCCATGACAACAGCGCGCTCTGTCCGCTCTGCGGCCGGCTATAATTGCAGACGTTATAGATAACCGGGCGCTGCTCCCTCAGGGTCGACTGTTCGACAAACACGTCCATCCATGCGCCGCCGCTCTTTGAATCGCGCGCGAAATAATCACCGTAAAACAGCGCCATCCCTTCGCCATTGTGGTCGAAGATCTCCCAAACCCGCACATCCGGGTGGTACACCGGGATGTCAAAGCGTTCCACGAAGCGGAGCCCAAAGAGCTGTGATGCCGTCCAGAAGACGCCGTCCTGCAGCACGCGCTCGAGGGCAAAATAGGGTTTGAGCTGCGCGTCATCAATGGCATAGGCAGCCCGCCGCACCTGCTCGCTGTAGTATAGCCAGTCCCATGCCTGCGCGCGAAACTCCCCGCCTTCGTTGTTGATCACCTGCTGGATGTCCGCCAGCTCACGTTCCGCCCTCGCCCGCGCCGCCGGCGCAATCTGACGCATAAAGCCCAATGCCTCCGCCGGAGAAGCCGCCATCTGATCGGTCAGCGCCCAGCTGGCGTAATTTGTCGCCCCCAACAGTTCCGCCTGCTGCGCGCGGATCGCCACCAGCCGCAGCACCAGACTACGGGTATCATGCTCATCGCCCTGTTGATTGCGCGTCCAGCCGGCGGCGAAGAGATTCTCCCGCGTTTGCCGGTCGCGCAGCGCAAGCACCTGCGGCTGCTGGGTGGTGTTGGTCAGCGTCAGCAGCCAGCGATCGCCGAGCCCTTTTTCGCGCGCCGCGTCGGCCGCAGCCGCTATCTCCTCATCGGTCAGGCCATCCAGTTGATGCCGGTCATCGACCACCAGGCCACCGCTTTTCGCCGCCCCCAGCAGCCGCTGCTGGAACTGACTTTGCAAAGTGGCCGCTTCGGTGTTCAGGGCGCGCAGCACCGCCTTCTGCGCCGGGGCCAGCGTTGCCCCGGCGTGAACAAAGCGTTGCCATGTCAGGGTCAGAAGACGCCGGGATTCGTCGTCAAGCGAGAGCGTCTCGCGCTGCTCGTAGACGCTGTTCACCCGCTGGAATAAAGCCTCGTTGAGCCAGATGTCATTCCCCAGCCCGGCGAGCTCGCCGGAAAATTGTTCATCCAGTGATTGCAGATAAGGGTTGGTATGGGCGCTGGCCATGGCGAAAAAGACCCGCGTCACCCGCGCCAGCAGCTGTCCGCTCTGCTCCAGCGCCTCGAGCGTGTTGGCGAAACTGGCAGGCTGCGGATTGTCGATAATGGCGCGGATCTCCTCGCGCTGCTGCCGGACGCCCTCATCAAACGCCGGCCGATAGTGACTGTCTTCGATCAGATCAAACCGCGGCGCCTGGTAAGGCAACAGACTGACGCTAAAAAAGGGGTTTTGTTCGGACATCTTTCTCTCCTGTACAGGCTTATCCTGTAAGATTAGGCTTCTCCTTAAGGGGTCGCAATGATTTCCGTTACCGGTCGCCGCCTGTGCGTGCTATGGTATGAAAACACAAAAAGCGTTGAGGAACAGTAAGATGATTATCATGGTCACCGGCGCCACTGCCGGTTTTGGTGAAAGTATTACTCGCCGTTTTGTCGCTAACGGTCATAAAGTGATTGCGACCGGACGTCGCGAAGAGCGCCTGAAGACGCTGAAAGACGAGCTGGGCGATAATCTTTATATCGCGCAACTGGACGTTCGCAACCGCGCCGCTATTGAGACGCTGATTGCCGACCTGCCCGCCGAGTGGCAGGCAATCGATGTGCTGGTGAACAACGCGGGTCTGGCGCTCGGTCTGGAGCCGGCGCACCGCGCCAGCGTGGAAGACTGGGAAGATATGATCGACACCAATAATAAAGGGCTGGTGTACATGACCCGCGCCGTCCTGCCGGGCATGGTGGCGCGCAATCGCGGCCACATCATCAACATCGGCTCCACGGCAGGCTGCTGGCCTTACGCCGGCGGTAACGTCTATGGGGCGACCAAAGCCTTCGTCCGTCAGTTCAGCCTCAATCTTCGCACCGACCTGCACGGCACCGCGGTGCGCGTCACCGACATCGAGCCGGGTCTGGTGGGCGGCACCGAGTTCTCGAACGTCCGCTTTAAAGGCGATGACGCCAAAGCCGGTAAAACCTATGAGAACACCGAAGCCCTGACGCCGGAAGATGTGACCGAGGCGGTCTGGTGGGTGGCCACCCTGCCGAAACACGTCAACATCAACACCCTGGAGATGATGCCGGTGAGCCAGAGCTTTGCCGGACTCAGCGTTCACCGCCAAGGCTAACCGTCAGCCACCCGGCCTGCTGGCCGGGTATGGGCGGAACCGCAAAAAACGCGTAAAATAGTGCGCATAACCCCATAAAAAGTAACCATCAATGGCCGCAGAATCGCAACTGAATCCGACGCAACCCGTCAATCAGCAAATTTATCGCATCCTCCGCCGGGATATCGTTCACTGCCTGATCCCGCCTGGCACGCCGCTGTCGGAGAAAGAAGTCTCCGTGCGTTTTGCGGTATCTCGTCAGCCGGTGCGCGAGGCCTTTATTAAGCTGGCGGAGAATGGACTTATCCAGATCCGTCCCCAACGCGGCAGCTACGTCAACAAAATTTCCCTGTCTCAGGTGCGCAATGGTTGCTTTGTCCGCCAGGCGATTGAATGCGCGGTGGTCCGCCGTGCCGCTGGCATGATTAACGATGAGCAAGTCTATCAGCTGGAGCAGAATCTTCATCAGCAGCGTATTGCCGTCGACCGCCAGCAGTTAAACGACTTTTTCCTGCTTGATGATGAATTTCACCAGAAGTTGTCAGTTATTGCCGATTGTCAGCTGGCCTGGGATACGGTGGAAAACATCAAAGCCGCTATTGACCGCGTGCGCTACATGAGCCTCGACCATGTCTCCTCCCCGGAGATGCTGCTGCGCCAGCATCATGAAATTTTCACCGCGCTGGAAAAACGCGACGCCGAGGCGGTCGAGAAAGCCATGAGTATTCATTTGCATGAAATCAGCGAATCCGTGCTGTTGATCCGCCAGGAGAATCGCGACTGGTTTAGCGAAGAGTAAGGATCAGACGGCTGCGAAATAAGGCAGACGCAGCCGTCGTAATGGAAAGGATTATCTGACCACCAGCACCGGCGTTTTGGCGTAGCGCAAAATGGATTCGGCGTTGGAGCCCAGCAGATGGGTGGAGATCCCCGGTTTGCGGGAGCCAATCACTATCACATCGAACGCTTCGTTGTTACTGATAGCCAGAATTTCATCGCGCACGTTACCAAAGACGACCCGGGTATGGATCCGCGACATCGGTATGTCGAACAGTCGCGCCACCTCGCGCATCTTTTTCTCCGACTCTTCCTGCATATAGGCTTCGAATTTACGAATATCCGCCGTAAACCCGCGTAATAACGAACGACTGCTGTTCGGCAGAACGTTGAGCAAGGTGATTTCGCCATTTTCCGCCGACGCGAGAAATTCCGCGTGACGCACTGCCTTATCGCTTAAATCCATTTCAAAAACATCAACAGGCAATAAAATCTTTTTATACATGGCCCGCACTCCTTTTCCAGAGAAAGTGATTTTTCAATAACTTAACTATGCCATTTTTGCGGTGAATGACCAGCCTTTATTCGGAAAAATAACAGCTAATTATCTTTAGTAAATCAGGGAAATATAGAGTTATGTAAGGACATTGCGTTCGATCATATTTTTAGTCTGCTAAAAGCGATCGACAGCAAAAAAAGAAATATCAGCAGAACCGTGCGGAAACAGCAGAAGAGCCGGTGTCGACCCCATGACCGACACCGGGAATAAACGATTATTGCGCCTCAGCCCATGCGGCAACGGTGGCTTTGGCCCCCTGACGCTGCAGCGCAACATAGGCGCGGGTCACCGCCGAAACGAACCGCGCTTCCTGCGGCAGCTCACGGCCGAAGATGGCCTCAATGCCCAACAGCGCTTTGACGCGCGCTTCGCCATCGGCGCTGGCGGCTACCGCCTCCTTGATCACCGACAGCAGCGGATCGCAAATTTCGATCGCCTGGCCGGCGTCGTCAACACCGCCGACATAGCGCATCCAGCCCGCCACGCCCAGCGCCAGCAGCGTGAAGTCATGCTGGTGCGCCAGGTGCCAGCGTACCGAGTCCAGCATGCGCTGCGGCAGCTTCTGGCTACCGTCCATGGCAATCTGCCAGGTACGGTGTTTGAGCGCCGGATTGCAGTAGCGGTCAATCAGCAGACTGGCATAGTGTGACAGATCCACCCCCTGCACTTTCAAGGTCGGAGCCTGCTCGTCCAGCATCAGCGCCAGCGCCGCGCGGCGGTAGTTGTCATCCTGCATACAGTCGTTGATATGCTGATAACCGGCCAGATAGCCGAGATAGGCGAGGAACGAATGGCTGCCGTTGAGCATTCTCAGCTTCATCTCTTCGAAAGGCACCACATCGGCGACCAGCTCCGCCCCCGCTTTCTCCCACTGTGGACGTCCGGCGACAAAGTTATCCTCAATCACCCACTGGCGGAAAGGCTCGCAGGCCACGCCAGCCGGGTCGCGCACGCCGGTCAGCTGTTCAATTTTATCGAGGGTTTCCGCCGTCACCGCCGGGACAATACGGTCCACCATGGTCGACGGAAAGGTGACATTCTGTTCTATCCATGCGGCGAGGTCCGCGTCCAGCGCCCGGGCGTAGGCGCAGACGACGTTGCGCATCACATGACCGTTTTCCGGCATGTTATCGCAGGACATCACGGTAAAGGCCGACAGCCCAGCCTCCCGGCGACGCGCTAAGGCCGCCACCACCACGCCTACTGCCGATTTCGGCTGGCGCGGGTTAGCGAGATCGGCGGCGATCAGCGGGTGATCGAGCTGCAGCTCGCCGCTGGCTGGCGAATGGCAATAGCCTTTCTCGGTAATGGTCAGGGAGACAATGGTCACCTGTGGCTCACACATCGCCGAAAGCACGGCCTCGAGACCATCGACCTGGGCGTGCAGCGCCTGCTTCACCACCCCGACCACGCGCGCGGTCCACGCGTCGGCGGACATTTCTGCCACGGTGTACAGCAGATCCTGCTGCCGGAGATCGGCGATCTGCTGCTCGCCGCCAATCAGGTTGACTTCAGTGTAGCCCCAGTCGCTGCCGTGCTCGCTGACCAGTATATCGGCGTAGACCGCCTGATGGGCGCGGTGGAACGCGCCAAAACCCAGATGGACGATACGGGGGACCAGCGCGCGGCGATCGTAGTCCGGCTGTATGGCGTTAGCGGTTAAGAGGGTGTTTTCCATGATGACTCTCGTTGTTATGTGGCTCATCAACCATTCTCTGGGAGAACTCTCGAGGAGAATGCCTTTGTGCCTCAACCATCTCACGCAATTGGTATAACATCTTTGATTTCTGTCAACTACCATACAAGAAGCTTTTGGCGGGTTGTGGTCGCTGGCGAGCGATCACAAAATCTCTGGGATGGCAGGATAAAATCCGCCGCGAAGCGGTAAGAGAAGATGGAACATGGCGCAGGCCGCGCCTCCCTGCGGGCCTGTGGCTTCCTGGTCGGTTAATCGATGCGGGCTTTGACGATAAAGAAGTAGCACAGCGCCCCGGCGAAGGTCACCCCGGCGGCGATCACCAGCGCCAGATTGAAAGAATGGGTGGTATCCACGACCCAGCCGGTGACTATCGGCGCGAAGGAGGCAAACACAAAGCTGCCAAAGTTCTGGATCGCCGCCACTGACGCCACTTTATGCTCTGCCACCAGCACCTGTACCAATCCCCAGGCCGAGGTGCCAGCGAAATGGACGCAGAACAGCGCCATAGAGATAAATGCCACCGCCTGGGTCGGCGTGGACGATTGCACCACCAGCAGCGTTCCCAGCGCCGACAGCACCAGACCGGCAACGATTGCCGTTTTGCGGGTTTTCGCCAGATCGTAGCCTCTGCGCGCCAGGGCGTCGACCACCAGACCATTGACCCACATCCCCACCGCCGCGGCGAGGAACGGGATCGCCGCCACCCAGCCGGTGCGCGCCAGGCTTAACCCCTGCTGAGCCTGCAAATAGCCGGGCAGCCAGGCGATATACAGCCAGCCGGTATAGTTCACCCCGGAGAAGCCGAGGATCATCCCCCAGGTAGTACGCCGTTTAAACAGCGCCAGCCATTCGCTCAGTTTCAGCGCCGGCCGGGCCGCCTCCTCGCTGGCCAGATAGCGTTGCTCCTCTTCCTGGAGAGTGAATTGCCGCCGGTTACGGTATCCCACATACCAGCACAGGCCGACCAGAATTCCGGCCAAACCAATCACCACAAACATTGTCCGCCAGCCCCAGGCCAGCTGCATGATGACCAGGGCCGGCGGGGCAATGGCTTGCCCCAGCACCGTCGAGGAGTTAAATATCCCCACCGCCGTGCCGCGCTCTCTTTGCGCATACCAGTCGTTGATCGATTTCACCCCGGCGGGCATAAACGGCGCTTCACCGATCCCGAGGCCAATGCGCAGCAGAATAAAATGCGAGAATGAATTGACCATCCCGGTCAGGGCCTGCATCGCAGACCAGAATATCAGCCCGGCGCCTAGCACAACCCGCGGTCCGAGGCGATCCAGCAAAATGCCCGAGGGCAGTTGCGCGAAGCCATAGGAGAGCGAAAAAGCGGAGAGCAGCACCCCGAACTCGGTGGCGCTCAGACCCAGATCGGCGCGTATCGCCTCCCCGGCGACGCTCAGGGAAGAGCGGTCAAGAAAGTTAACGATCCCGGCGATAAACAGCAGCGTCAGGGTGATCTTCTGCACCCGACGGATGCGCAGCGGCGTCGCGCCCGCCTGTGGGGCAAATGTCTCAATAGCCATCGTGATTCCTTACAGAGTCATAACCCAATATGATGTCTGATAAGTAAGGCAACAGGTCGACTACCATACAAGAATTAGGGTTTAAAAAAGTGGCAGGGATCACATAAGACGGGTTTACGCTCGTCCCCAGCCCGCCACGATGATCAGCATGCCGCACAGGGCGATGGCCGCGCCCGCCCAGTCATAATGGGTTAATTTGACCCCATCAACGACCCGCAGCCAGAGCAATGCCGTACAAACGTAGACGCCACCGTAGGCGGCATATACCCGCCCGCTGGCGGTCGGATGGAGCGTCAGGAGCCAGACGAACAGCCCCAGCGCCAGGCCGGCGGGGATCAGCAGCAGCGGCGTGGCCCCGCGCTTTAACCATAGCCACGGCAGATAGCAGCCGACGATTTCACACAGGGCGGTGGCAAAGAACAGCAGCGTTGTTTTGAGCATTAAAAGATTCGTAAAAGAGACAAAGCGTTGAACTATTCTACGCGATAATAGCCCTTTCCCTACGCTGTTTCGTCGGCTATGCCCGGCAAAAGAGCTGTAGTAAACTTAACCTGAGGGTTAACCCATCACTTAAAGGAAATCGTGATGAACATGACACTGAACAAACGCTGGTGCCTGACCGCCATTCTGGCGTTAAGCGCCGTCGTCTATACCTCCAGCTCGTTCGCGGCCACCGACCGGCTGGTGATTGAGTCCGGCGACAGCGCGCAAAGCCGTCAGCAGGCGTCGATGGAAAAAGAGCAATGGAACGATACCCGCAGCCTGCGCCAGAAGGTGAACAAACGGGCGGAAAAAGAGTGGGACAAAACCGATGTCGCCTTTGACGCGCAGGATAACTGCCAGAAGAGCGCCAACGTCAATGCCTACTGGGAACCAAACACCCTGCGCTGCCTTGACCGCCGCACCGGCCGGGCGATCAATCCCTGAGCACGCTGGCGCCTGCGGGCGCCGCCTTTCAGTCCCCTCTTTTCCGCTTTGACCACAGGAATTCCCATGACCGACGCGCTACACGTCAGACTCCGCCCCCTTGAGCGCGAAGATTTGCGCTTTGTTCACCAGCTCGACAACAACGCCAGCGTGATGCGCTACTGGTTTGAAGAGCCCTATGAAGCGTTCGTTGAGCTTTCCGATCTGTACGACAAGCATATTCACGATCAAAGCGAGCGTCGCTTTGTGATCGAATGCAATGGCGATAAAGCCGGACTGGTGGAGCTGGTGGAAATCAACCATGTGCACCGCCGGGCCGAATTTCAGATCATCATCTCACCCGACTTCCAGGGAAAAGGGCTCGCCACCCGCGCCGCGCGGCTGGCGATGGACTATGGCTTTACCGTGCTCAATCTGTATAAGCTGTATCTGATTGTGGATAAAGAGAATGAAAAAGCGATCCATATTTACCGCAAGCTCGGCTTTATGGTCGAGGGTGAACTGATCCATGAATTTTTCATTAACGGCGAGTACCGCAACACCATCCGCATGTGTCTGTTTCAGCATCAGTATCTGGCGGAACACAAAACGCCGGGCCCGTCTCTGCTGAAGCCGACGGCTCAGTAATAATCAATGCGGTTTTTAATCGTGTAGTGGCGGGTCAGCGGCGGCTGGACGCTTTCATCGATCACCTGCAGCTCACAGCTCAGCGGATTGTCATGGCGATCGTAGTCGCAGGTCTGGCGCACCGTGCCCAGCGTGCGGTCGTTGAAGGTGCTGATGGCGGTATAGTCCATTTTCTTGCGCGGATCCTTCGACGGCGTGGAGGCGACGGTAAATCGCTCCTCTTTGGCGGTGGTGGTTTTCCCCAGCGGATAGCCATCGCTGTCGTAACGGTAGGTGGCGGTAGTCTCTTTGCCGCGGGCGCTGATAATAAAGCCGTTATCATCCGTTTCCCAGCTCACGCCGGTGGCGGGCATCTCCGCCATCTGACATTTCCCCTGCAGACGCAGCCGCTTCTCATGGGTGCGGCCATCGACGTAATAGTTGGCGTCCAGCAGCAGCGTGGCGCCGGTGTTATTCTCCACATCCTCCAGCGTCAGCAGATCGAAACATCCCTCTTTTGACAGCTGCGCGCTCACCTTCTTGACCACCACATCGTGTTCGTCCAGTAACGTCTGGCTAAAATCCTTCACCGGACCGCGCAGCGGATCGAACTCAAACTCATTGGAAAAACTCGCCATCTCCGGGGTGAAGGCTTCCGGGGCGCTTTCGCGGTCGCACGCCGTCAGCAGCAGCGCGGTCGGGATTAGCCAATACAGTCTTTTCACAGATGATTCCTTTTGTGTACATCCAATCATATTAGCAAATACAATTGTTTACACCAGTTCTGCTATGCTTAAATCTGGATACCATCGATAAGGAGCGTAAGATGAAACTATCCCTCTGGACAGGCGCCGCGCTGCTGCTGTGCTCCACGACCGTGCTGGCGGCCCCCGACTCCTGTGAACGGGTCAAAAATGATATTCAACAGAAGATCATTAACAATGGCGTACCGGAAACGGCCTTCAGTCTGGCCATCGTGCCAAACGACCAGGCGGACCAGCCCGGCGCTCAGGTGGTGGGTCATTGCGCCAACGATACCTTCAAAATCACCTACACCCGTAACAGCGACAGTCCCGCCGAAAACGACGCTCAGTAAGCCCGCCTCGCTTTCAAACGAAAGATCTTATCCCTGCATTGACCAGGGATAAGATCTGCCGGCTACCCATAACGTATTATCGCTCACCCCGACGTCTGTTAATGACGCGGCGGCCCTTCTCCGCCCAGCATAACTATCATGGAGTGAGCAATGTCGAATCAGGAATCTTCCGGCGGCGTCACCCGACGCGCGCTACTTAAATCCACAGCCCTCGGTTCTCTGGCGCTGGCCGCCGGCGGGCTTCCCCTGCCCTTTACGCTGCGCAACGTCGCGGCGGCGGTCCAGCAGGCTGCCGGCGACAACACCCGGATTGTCTGGGGCGCCTGTTCGGTCAACTGCGGCAGCCGCTGCGCCCTGCGGCTGCACGTGCGTGATGATGAAGTGGTCTACGTGGAAACGGATAACACCGGCGACGACCGCTACGGCGATCATCAGGTCCGCGCCTGCCTGCGCGGGCGTTCGATTCGCCGGCGCATCAACCACCCGGATCGCCTTAACTATCCTATGAAGCGCGTCGGCAAACGCGGAGAAGGCAAATTTGAGCGTATCAGCTGGCAGGAAGCGCTGGATACCCTTGCTGACCGTCTGAAACGCGTCGTCGCGCAATATGGCAACGAAGCCGTGTACATTAACTACTCATCAGGAATCGTCCGCGGGAACATGACCCGCTCCTCGCCTTCCGCTTCGCCGGTGGCGCGGCTGATGAACTGCTACGGCGGCTCGCTTAACCAGTACGGTACCTACAGCACCGCGCAGATCGCCTGCGCCATGCCCTACACCTACGGCAGTAACGACGGCAACAGCACTTCGGATATTGAAAACAGTAAGCTGGTGGTGATGTTCGGCAACAACCCGGCGGAAACCCGCATGAGCGGCGGCGGCATTACCTGGTATCTGGAACAGGCCCGCGAGCGCTCCAACGCGCGGATGATCGTTATCGATCCGCGGTACACCGATACCGCCGCCGGTCGCGAAGATGAATGGATCCCCATTCGCCCCGGCACAGACGCCGCGCTGGTCGCCGGTATCGCCTGGGTGTTGATTAACGAAAATCTGGTGGATCAGCCGTTCCTTGATAAATACTGCGTCGGCTACGATGAGAAGACGCTGCCGGCCGGGGCGCCGGCAAATGGCCACTATAAAGCCTATATCCTCGGCGAGGGCGACGACGGCGTCGCCAAAACGCCGCAGTGGGCTTCGCGTATCACCGGCATCCCCGCCGATCGCATCATTAAGCTGGCGCGCGACATCGGCATGAGCAAACCGGCCTACATCTGCCAGGGCTGGGGGCCGCAGCGCCAGGCCAACGGCGAACTCTCCGCCCGGGCGATCGCCATGCTGCCGATCTTAACCGGCAACGTCGGCATCAACGGCGGCAACAGCGGCGCCCGCGAATCGACCTACACCATCACCATCGAGCGTCTGCCGGTGCTGGAAAACCCGGTGAAAACCGCCATCTCCTGCTTCACCTGGACCGACGCCATCGCTCGAGGCCCGGAGATGACCGCCACCCGCGACGGCGTGCGCGGCAAAGAGAAGCTGGATGTGCCGATCAAGTTCCTGTGGAACTACGCGGGCAATACTCTCATCAACCAGCACTCCGACATCAATAAGACCCACGATATCCTGCAGGACGAAAGCAAGTGCGAAACCATCGTGGTCATCGACAACTTTATGACCTCGTCGGCGAAATACGACGACCTGCTGCTGCCCGACCTGATGACCGTTGAGCAGGAAGATATTATTCCCAACGATTACGCCGGCAATATGGGCTATCTGATTTTCATCCAGCCCGCCACCTCGGCGAAATTTGAACGCAAACCGATTTACTGGATCTTAAGCGAAGTGGCGAAACGGCTCGGCGACGATGTCTACCAGCGTTTTACCGAGGGACGCACTCAGGCGCAGTGGCTGCAGCATCTGTACGCCAAAATGGTGGCGAAAGATCCGGCGCTGCCGGCCTACGATGAGCTGAAGCGAATGGGCATCTACAAACGCAAGGACCCGAACGGCCACTTCGTCGCCTATCGCGACTTCCGCCGCGATCCTGAAGCGCATCCGCTCAAAACCCCGTCCGGCAAAATTGAGATCTACTCCAGCCGGCTCGCCGAGATTGCCGCCCGCTGGCAGCTGGAGAAAGACGAAGTCATCAGCCCGCTGCCGGTCTATGCCTCCACATTTGAAGGCTGGGACGATCCGCTGCGCAGCCAGTATCCGCTGCAGCTGTTTGGATTTCACTATAAGGCGCGCACCCATTCCAGCTACGGCAACGTGGACGTGCTGCAGGCCGCCTGCCGTCAGGAAGTGTGGATCAACCCGCTGGACGCGGAAAAACGCGGGATTAAAAACGGCGATCTGGTGCGGGTGTTCAACCAGCGCGGCGAAGTCCGGCTGCCGGCGAAAGTGACGCCACGCATCATGCCGGGCGTGTCGGCGATGGGCCAGGGCGCGTGGCACGACGCCAATATGGCCGGGGACCGGGTTGACCATGGCGCCTGCATGAATACCCTGACCACCCATCGCCCCTCGCCGCTGGCGAAAGGGAATCCGCAGCATACCAACCTGGTCGACATCGAGAAGGTTTAAGGAGTAAACCATGAGCACGCAATATGGATTCTTTATCGACTCCGCTCGCTGTACCGGGTGCAAAACCTGCGAGCTGGCCTGTAAGGACTATAAGAACCTGACTCCGGAAGTCAGCTTCCGTCGCATCTATGAGTACGCCGGCGGCGACTGGCAGGAGGACAACGGCGTCTGGCAGCAGAACGTGTTCGCCTATTACCTTTCCATCGCCTGTAACCACTGCGCCGATCCGGCCTGCACCAAAGTCTGCCCGAGCGGGGCGATGCACAAGCGAGAAGACGGTTTTGTGGTGGTGGATGAAGAGGTGTGCATCGGCTGCCGCTACTGTCATATGGCCTGCCCGTACGGCGCGCCGCAATACAACGCCGACAAAGGCCATATGACCAAGTGCGACGGCTGTTATCAGCGCGTCGCCGAAGGGAAAAAGCCGATCTGCGTCGAGTCCTGCCCGCTGCGGGCGCTCGATTTCGGCCCCATTGCCGAACTGCGCGCTAAGCACGGCCAGCTGGCGGCGGTGGCCCCGCTGCCCTCGGCGCACTTCACTCAGCCGAGCATCGCGATCAAACCTAACCGCAACGCCCGGCCGTGTGGCGATACCACCGGTTATCTGGCAAATCCGAAGGAGGTGTGAGATGGGAAGCGGATGGCAGGAATGGCCGCTGGTGCTGTTTACGGTACTGGGGCAATGCGTGGTCGGCGCGACCCTCGTCAGCGGTCTGGTCTGGCTGGCGCTGGCTGACCAGCGCGAAGCGCGGCAGCGGCTGGTGCGCAGCATGTTTTATATCTGGCTGCTGATGGGGATCGGTTTTCTCGCCTCAGTGATGCATCTCGGTTCGCCGCTGCGGGCGTTTAACTCGCTGAACCGCGTCGGGGCCTCGGCGCTGAGCAACGAAATCGCCAGCGGCGCCTTGTTTTTCGTCGTGGGCGGATTCTGGTGGCTGCTGGCCGTGCTGGAAAAAATGCCTGCGGCGCTGGGGAAAGTCTGGCTGGCGATCGCCCTGCTGTTGGGGCTGGTGTTTGTGCTGGCGATGACCCGGGTTTATCAAATCGATACCGTGCCGACATGGTACACTGGCTACACCACCAGCGCCTTCTTCCTGACGGTACTCCTCAGCGGGCCGCTGTTCGCCGCCCTGCTGCTGCGTATGGCGAAAGTCGACGTTAACGTCTGGTTTATTGCCGGGCTGAGCGTGGCCGCGCTGGTCATCAGCGCCGCGATTATCGTGATGCAAAGCGCCGGGCTCGGCGCCATTCACAGCGCCGTTCAGCAGGCGGCCACCCTGCTGCCGGATTACGGCAGACTGCAGGCCTTACGTCTGATCCTGCTGGCGCTGGGACTTGGCTGCTGGCTGTGTCCGCTGATCCGCCGTCAGCCGCCGCGCGCTGCGGGGCTGTTGGCCGGTCTGTTGCTGGTCCTGATCGCGGAATGTATTGGCCGCGGCCTGTTTTATGGGCTCCATATGACCGTCGGTATGGCGGTTGCCCGTTAATGAGACGGCGCGCCGGCGCGCGCCGCAGAAAGGAATAAGTGATGATGCCGTTCCCTCACCGCGACGCTGTCGCCTTAAGCGCCCGTACCCTGGGCGCGTTGTTCTCTTATGCGCCGAATAGCCCGCAAATCGCGCCGCTGGTGGCCGCCTTCCAGGACGGCAGCTGGCAGCAACAGTGGCCCTTCCCGGTTGCCGCCCCGCTGGCATCGGGGTTTGCCGCGTCGGTTGAAGAGTCGTTGCCGGAAGCCTGGCAGCGCCTGTTTATCGGACCGTGGGCCCTGCCGGCGCCGCCATGGGGATCCGTCTGGCTGGATAAAGAGTCGGTGCTGTTCGGCGAATCCACACTGGCCCTGCGCGAATGGATGCGCGCGAACGGCATCGCACTGGACGCCGAACGCAACGAGCCGGAAGACCATTTCGGCACCCTGCTGCTGCTGGCGGCGTGGCTGTGCGAAACGGAACAGGAGGCGTTGTTTGCCCAGCTGCTGGCCTGGCATCTGCTGCCGTGGTCCGGGCGCTTCCTGAGCGTCTTTGTCGAACATGCCGCCCACCCCTTCTACCAGGCGCTGGGCCAGCTGGCGCAGGCGACCCTGGCGCAGTGGCAGGCAGGTCTGCCCCTCGCGGTGGCGGAAAAGCCGCTCTATCGCTAATCCCTTTGCCGCGCCGGGAGTCGGCGCGGTTTCCTTGCTGGCTTCGCTCTCCGTAACCCGCACTTATCGCTTTTGCATATAAGTCTATTCCCTATCACAATAAGGCCATGTTTTCCCAATCTCGCTGTGACCGATGCATCGTCTTCATCCCTATCCTGATGTGCAGGTGATGTTTCGTCGCCTGCTGATCGCCACGCTGATTGGCCTTCTCGCCGCCCTGGCGGTGGCCCTGTTTCGCCATGCCATGGTGGTGCTGGAAACGCTGTTTCTCGGTAACGACAGCGGGAGCCTGGTCAACGCCGCGCAGTCGCTGCCGGCGTGGCGACGGCTGATTACCCCGGCGCTGGGGGGACTGGCGGCAGGGGCACTTCTCTGGCTGTGGCAACGACGCCGCGTTGCCCGCCCGCACGCCGCCACCGATTATATGGAAGCCCTGGAGACCGGAGACGGTTGCTTCGATACGCCGGCAAGCCTGGTGAAGTCGCTGGCCTCGCTGCTGGTGGTGGTCACCGGCAGCGCGATTGGCCGGGAAGGCGCCATGATCCTGCTGGCCGCGCTGGCGGCCTCGCTGTTCGCCCGCCGCTTCACGCCGCAGGCCGAATGGAAACTGTGGGTCGCCTGCGGCGCCGCCGCCGGGATGGCCAGCGCCTATCATGCTCCACTGGCCGGCAGCCTGTTTATCGCTGAAATTCTGTTTGGCACGCTGATGCTGGCCTCGCTTGGGCCGGTAGTGATCTCGGCGGTGATCGCCCTGCTGCTGACCCAGTTTCTCAACGGCGGCGCCGCGCCGTTGTACCATGTCGTCCTGCAGCAGGATCTCAGCGCGCTGCACTATGGCCTGATGCTCGCCACCGGACTGCTGGCCGGACTGTGCGGGCCGCTGTTTATCTGGCTGATGGAATACAGCCACCGCGGGTTCGTCAGGCTGAAACTGGCGCCGCCGTGGCAGCTGGCGCTGGGCGGTCTGATCGTCGGCGGCTTATCGCTCATCACGCCGGCGGTGTGGGGCAACGGCTACAGCGTGGTGCAAAGCTATCTGCTGCTGCCGCCGCCCGGCGCGCTGCTGGTGGCGGTATTCCTGTGCAAACTGCTGGCGGTGCTGGCCAGCAGTGGCTCCGGCGCGCCGGGCGGGGTGTTTACCCCCACGCTGTTTGTTGGCCTGGCGATGGGCATGCTATTGGCCCGCTTCAGCGGGCTGTGGCTACCGGGGGAGCAGGAGATGGCTATGATGATGGGACTGACCGGCATGGCGGCGTTTCTTGCCGCCACTACCCATGCGCCAATCATGTCGACTCTGATGATTTGTGAGATGACCGGGCAGTATGTGCTGCTGCCCGGCCTGCTGATCACCTGCGTGGTGGCGTCGGTGCTGTCGCGGACGTTACGCCGGGATTCGATCTATCGCCATCACGTTGCCGAGCATGTCTAAGTCGACGTAGCGGCTTAGCTCACGCTGTTCGGCGCGCGGCAGATACGGCAGCTCGCCAATGAGCGGCGCCGGCAGCTTTTTGCTGAGCACATCGATGATTTCGGCGTAGTGCGCCAGACCGGGGTTGATGCGGTTGGCCACCCAGCCGATCAGCGGCAGCCCGTCATTGGCGATCGCCTGGGCCGTCAGCAGCGCATGGTTGATGCACCCTTCCTGGATCCCCACCACCATCAGCACCGGGAGCTGCTCCTGTACCACCCATTCGGAGAGCGGTCGCAGGTCGTTCATCAGGCTGCGCCAGCCGCCGGTGCCTTCAACCACCACGTGTTCAACCTGCCCGGCCAGCCGCTGCAAACCATCCGACAGCAGACCGTAGTTGATCGGGCAGCTGTGCGCCACGCTGCTTTCGTCTTCGCTTAAGGCGATGGGATTGACAGCCTCATAGGGTAACGCCAGCGTGGAGACGCTCTGCAGCACCAGCGCGTCTTTATTACGCAAACCGTCCGGCGTCTCTTTGCTGCCCTTCGCCACAGGCTTGTACCCGGCCACGCTTTTGCCTCTGGCAGCAAGTGCCTGCAACAGCGCACGGGAAACCACTGTCTTCCCGACAGAGGTGTCTGTACCTGTAATAAAGAAACGCTTAAACATCACTAACCCCACAGTTTTGTCGATGAAATATACGGGAGAGAAATAATCAACAGTGGGCAAAGTCTACGTGAAGCCGCTGGGGGTCAGCTTGAGATAGCGCAATTTTTGGTGTGACTATGAAAAAATGTTAACCCTGTAACAGTCGTATGAGTAAGGATCCGTTATAGAGCGCATCCTTGACCAGCGCCGCGCCAGCCATCGTTCCGCGGTTGGAGAACTGGGTGCTTTCAACCGCGATATGCTGGCTGTAGGCCGGGAGTGATTGTTGCCGAATGCAGCTGGAAATTGCCGGAAAAAGAATGTCTGCCGCCAGGTTAAACGGCGAGCCGATCAGGATTTTCTGCGGGTTAAACAGATTGACCATGATCGCCAGAATGCGACCGACGTGATGACCGACGCCGCTAATAATGTCCCGGGCCAGCAGGTCGCCCTGCAGCGCCGCCTGGCACAGCCACTCCACGCTCAGCGGACGCTGATGCAGCAGCGAGCTCATCGACTGCGCCATCCGCATCTGCGCCAGCTCCAGCACGCTCTCCACGCTGGCGATCGTTTCCAGACAGCCATGGTTGCCGCAGTAGCAGCGTTTGCCGTAGGGGTCGACCTGGGTATGACCGATCTCCACGAGGCTGCTGCTGCCGGCGTGCAGCAGACGTCCGTCGGTGATAACCCCGGCGCCGACGTTATGATCGATCACCACCTGGATGACGTCCCGGGCGCCGCGCGAGGCGCCAAATAGCGATTCCGCCATGGTCCAGGCGCTAATGTCATGCTGAATATAGACCGGCACCCCGGTATGGTTGGCCAGCGTTTCGCCCAACGGGACGTCTTTGACCTCTTCATAAAACGGCATGCGATGAATAATGCCGTTTTCGGTATCAATGATACCCGGCATCGTTATGGCGATGGAGGTGAGGCGTTCCAGCTTCTTCTGGTGGCGAATAAAGAAGCGATCGATATGGTCGATAATCCGCGTCAGAAACGGCGAGCTGTCGGTAAGGGCCAGCTCCAGCTGCTCCTCCACCACCAGCTGGCTGCTTAAATCGCGCAGCGAAAGGTGGATCTCGCCGCGGCTGATGCGCACCGCCAGATAGTGCCAGGCCTCGGTTTCCACCATCAGACCCACCGCCGGGCGCCCGCGGCTGCCGGGCTCCTGAATCTCGGTCTCCTGCACCAGATGCGCTTCCAGCATCTCGCGGACAATTTTGGTGATGCTGGCGGGCGCCAGTTGCGCAAATCGGGAGAGGTCGATACGCGATACCGGGCCGAGCTGATCAATCAGGCGATAGACGGCGCCCGCATTGGTCTGCTTAATTTGATCGATATGGCCTGGTTGACTATCCGCTACCACCATTGACTCCCTTTATTTTCGCGCTTCGAAATAAACTTTCGGCTATGGTGAAGCACTTCGATGGTGAACGTCAAATTTTTGCTTAGCCTTGTGATTTACCGCACATTTCCAGCCCCTTTTTGCCTCAATTGCGCTCGTTTTTCCAGGCCAGCAGCGTGTCACGAAAGCGTTTTGCCAGCGCCCCCTGCTCATGGTGTTTCGACCACACCAGCCACATCTCCGACACCGCATCCTGTTCGTCAATCGGCAGCCAGCGCATTTCGCTGAGCTGCACGCGCTGAAAGGAGGCCGGCAGGATCGACACCCCCAGCCCGGCGGCCACCAGGCCAATAATGGTCATCGCCTCCCCCACCTCCTGGGCAATCACCGGCGTATGACCGTAGCGGCGCAGCAGGCCAAGGATATCGTCATACAGGCCGGTACCGACGTGCGGGTCGAAAAAGACGAACGGCTCCCGCGCCAGCGCCGCCAGGCTGACCGAGGGCTGGCGGGCCAGCGGATGGTCCGCCGGGACCATCGCCAGCAGCGGCTCGCGCAGCACTCGCTGCCACGCCAGGGTGTCCGGCAGTTGGGTATTGCGCAACAGGCCGAGGTCGAGGGCTCCCTCGCTCAGCGGGACAATCTGTTCGCGGGTATTGGTCTCGCGGGTGAGAATATGCACATCCGGGTAGCGCTGACGAAACAGGGACAGCGTATCGGATACCGCCTTGATAAAAGGGGCCGAGGAGGTAAAGCCGATACGCAGTTCGCCCGTTTCCCCATGGTGCAGACGGGCGGCGCGGGCGGCCGCGTCCTCCACCTGGGCGAGAATTTGTCGACTGTCGGCGAGAAACTGTTTCCCCGCCGCCGTCAGGCTGACGCTGCGGTTGGTGCGGGCGAACAGGCGGGCGCCGGTCTGCTGCTCGAGGATCTGAATTTGCTGGCTTAACGGCGGTTGAGAGATGTTCAGTCGCGCCGCGGCGCGGCCAAAATGCAGCTCCTCGGCGACGGCGACAAAGTAGCGCAAATGACGCAACTCGATATTCATATTTAAAACGTCTTATTTGAGATTATTAATATATTAGACAGAATATTTACATTTTCATACCCTAAAAATGTGAGCTGAATGGTCACAACACTCTGTTGGTAAGCAGCAACTTCTACCCAAGGAATTCTCTGTGAGTCGTACAACAACCGTTGACACCGTGCCGGCGGGCG
This sequence comes from Klebsiella sp. 2019SCSN059, assembly GCF_021739525.1. Classification (NCBI taxonomy): domain Bacteria; kingdom Pseudomonadati; phylum Pseudomonadota; class Gammaproteobacteria; order Enterobacterales; family Enterobacteriaceae; genus Klebsiella; species Klebsiella sp. 2019SCSN059. Next base: position 164,304 of record NZ_JAKKOM010000004.1, read on the forward strand.
AGGTCAGCGTCGCTGGTGCATCCCGCCCGGATCCGTTTATTAAGCGCGGCACCCCGCAGTTTATGCGCGTCACGCTCGCGCTATTCTCCGCCGGTCTGGCCACCTTCGCCCTGCTCTACTGCGTACAGCCGATCCTGCCGGTGCTGTCGAACGAGTTCGGCGTATCGCCGGCCAGCAGCAGTATTTCTCTCTCCATTTCCACGGCGATGCTGGCGGTGGGCCTGCTGTTTACCGGCCCGCTGTCGGACGCCATAGGCCGCAAGCCGGTGATGGTCACCGCGCTGCTGCTGGCCGCCTGCTGCTCGCTGTTGTCGACCATGATGACCAGCTGGCACGGCATCCTGATTATGCGCGCCCTGATTGGCCTGTCGCTGAGCGGCGTGGCGGCGGTCGGTATGACCTACCTGAGCGAGGAGATCCACCCCAGCTTTGTGGCCTTCTCTATGGGACTCTATATCAGCGGCAACTCCATCGGCGGCATGAGCGGCCGCTTGCTCACCGGGGTCTTTACCGATTTTTTCGGCTGGCGCGTGGCGCTGGCGGTGATCAGCGGCTTCGCCCTGGCCGCGGCGATTATGTTCTGGCGAATCCTGCCCGAGTCGCGCCATTTCCGCCCGACCTCGCTGCGGCCAAAAACGCTGCTGATTAATTTCCGCCTGCACTGGCGCGATCGCGGCCTGCCGCTGCTATTCGTCGAGGGTTTCCTGCTGATGGGGGCCTTTGTCACCCTGTTTAACTACATTGGCTACCGTCTGATGATGTCGCCGTGGTCGTTAAGCCAGGCGGTGGTGGGTCTGCTGTCGGTGGCGTATCTCACCGGGACCTGGAGCTCGCCGAAAGCGGGCGCCATGACCGTACGCTACGGCCGCGGTCCGGTGATGCTCGGCTTTACCGGCGTGATGCTCTGCGGCCTGCTGATGACGCTCTTTTCTTCCCTGTGGCTTATTTTCCTCGGCATGTTGCTGTTCTCCGCCGGCTTCTTCGCCGCGCACTCCGTCGCCAGCAGCTGGATTGGCCCGCGCGCGCGCCGCGCCCGCGGTCAGGCGTCATCGCTGTATCTGTTCAGCTATTATCTTGGCTCAAGCCTGGCGGGGACATTAGGCGGGGTGTTCTGGCATCGCTACGGCTGGAACGGCGTCGGCGGATTTATCGCGCTGCTGCTCCTTGCCGCGCTGTTGACCGGCACTTGCCTGTATCGGCGACTCAAATAATCGCGCGTGACGTGGCCTGCGGGCCACGTTTCACCACATGCCCATGATAGATGACAAGCCCATCAGCTCTCTGACGGCATCAACGGACAGTAAGGCAATAAACAGCCAGGTGAACGGATTCATAAACCACCCCCGAACCTCCAGACTTGCGTTATCGATCACAGTTTAGTCACGATGCGTTACCGATTTCTGCAATACTGCTCACAGAGCCACGCTTTTTTTCCTGCTATCACGCGGCTAATGCTTTACCCCGCCCTCTGCGCGCCACGCTCGACCCGCCAGGCGTATCAGGATAGTGTAGAGGCATACCGATAATCTGTTCATTCACCTGTCACGGACCGAACGCTACTATGACTGAAAATACGCCTTATCAGCAGCTTACCCGCACCTTTCAGCGCCTGTCGCGCTTTTCGCATCTCTCCGCCATCGCCGGCTGGGATATGTTCGCCATGATGCCTCCGGGCGGTAGCGCCGCCCGCGGCGAAGCGCTGGCGGAACTCGGCGTGCTACAGCATCAGATCCTGACCGATAAAAAAGTGGGCCAATGGCTGCAGGCGGCCCGCCAGCAGGATCTCAACGACCTCGAACAGGCCAACCTGCGGGAAATGCAGCGCCAGTACGATCAGGCGGCGCTGCTGCCGGAGAGCCTGGTGGAGGCCAAATCGCTGGCCGGTAGCCGTTGCGAACATGCCTGGCGCAGTCAGCGGCCGGCTAATGACTGGGCTGGCTTTGCCGATAATTTGCGCGAGGTGGTCAGGCTGAGCCGCGAGGAAGCGCAGATCCGCGCCGACGCCCGGGGCGGCTCACGCTATGACGCGCTGCTGGATATTTTCGAACCGGATATGACCAGCGCCCGGCTGGACAGCCTGTTTGCCGATCTCAAGTCCTGGCTGCCTTCCCTGCTGCGACAAGCGGTCGATAAGCAGGCGACGCGAACCTTGATCGCCCCGCAGGGGCCGTTCCCGATCCCTGAGCAGCGCGAACTGGGTCTGCAGGCGATGCGCATCCTCGGCTTTGACTTTGACGGCGGGCGTCTGGACATCAGCGCCCACCCGTTTTGCGGCGGCGTCCCTCAGGATGTGCGCATCACCACCCGCTACAACGAAAACGACCTGCTCAGCGCTCTGTTCGGCGTGATCCACGAGACCGGCCACGCCCGCTATGAGCAGAATCTGCCTCGCCCGTGGGTCGACCAGCCGGTAGGACTGGCCCGCTCTACTGCTATCCATGAGTCGCAGAGCCTGTTCTTCGAAATGCAGCTGGGACGCAGCGAGCGCTTCCTGAAACGCCTGCTGCCGGCGGTGCGCGAACGCTTTGGCGATCGGCCGGCCTTTAGCGAGGAGAATTTCATCGCCTGGAACCAGCGGGTGAAACCAGGCTTTATTCGCGTTGATGCCGATGAGGTCAGCTATCCGGCGCATGTGATCCTGCGCTATGAAATTGAACGCGCGCTGATCGACGGCGAGATAGAGGTGGAAGATATTCCGTCGCTGTGGGATGAGAAAATGCAGCACTGGCTGGGACTGTCGACCACCGGCAACTACCGGGACGGCTGTATGCAGGATATTCACTGGACCGACGGCGGCTTCGGCTACTTCCCTTCCTACACGCTGGGGGCGATGTATGCCGCGCAGCTGATGGCCGCCGCCCGTCGCGCGCTGCCGACGTTAGACCGCGATATCGCGGAAGGGGATTTCAGCGCCCTGTTTGACTGGCTGCGGCAGAATATCTGGCAGCATGGCAGCCGCTTCACCACCTCGCAGCTGATCCAGCAGGCCACCGGCGAGGATCTTAACAGCCGCTACTTCCGCGACCACCTTACCGCCCGCTATCTGTGATCGTCCGCGCCGGGCTGCCCGGCGCGTCCTTCCACTCCCCGCCTTGTACATTCGGTTACACGCCGATACCAAACACTCACGGAAAGCCCGAAAAGACAAGCATATAGTGATTTCACCGGCCCCGCAGTGGGGTTGAAATTAAGAAAACTTTTCGAGGATATCAGAATGAAAAAAGTATTAGCTCTGGTCGTTGCCGCTGCTATGGGTCTCTCTTCCGCCGCTTTCGCTGCTGACGCAGTAAGCACCACTCAGGCGCCAGCTGCTACCCACAGCACTGCTGCCAAGACCACCCATCACAAAAAACACCATAAAGTCGCGGCCAAACCAGCTGCAGAGCAGAAAGCTCAGGCTGCCAAAAAACACAAGAAAGCAGAAGCTAAACCAGCCGCTGCCCAGAAAGCCCAGGCCGCTAAAAAACACAAAAAAGCAGACGCCAAACCCGCCGCTCCGCAGAAAGCCCAGGCCGCTAAAAAGCACCACAAAGCTGCCGCTAAACCGGTAGCCCAGAAAGCTCAGGCAGCGAAAAAACACCACAAAACCACCAAACACCAGGCCGCTAAACCTGCTGCACAGCCGGCAGCCTAATTCCTCCCGGTGAACCAACCTTCTTAAATAATCGGCGCTGCTTCAGCGCCGTTTTTTCTGGAGAGCACTATGCTGCGGCGTTATCGTTTTGAGCTCATCCTGATCCTGTTAATCATTTGCGCAGTAGTTGCGACCCGCTTTTTCCTCTATTAATCATTTCGCCTTTCTCTCCCGTTTTGCCGCCTGGCTCAGACTTCCCGCAAGGTGAATGTCGCGCAAATATTGTTGCCCACCCTTATCACTCTCTTTACCCTGCCGCTGCCAGCGGCGCAAATCATGCCCGGCGCCCGAAGACGCCAGACACGTTAGCAATAAACCATCGCGCGCCTGGCCCCCACACGGCGGCCAGACTCATCACAACGCACGTACCGCTTCCATCACCAGATAGCCGGTTGCGCCCCAGATGGCCACCGAGACCAGGGAAACATAGACCAGTGCGCGAATACCTTTTTTAGACATATACCCTCCGAACGCCGGGGAAATAGAATTCAGGCTATCATCGCCGGTATTACCTCTCTATTTACTCAACGGCCGGGTGACGGTAACAACGTTTTCGGTGAGAAAATGTTTCGCATTGAAAATAATTACGTGAGGCGTAAAGAAGTGCGAATTCTGGTGAAGTTCTGGCGGGTAAAAGTATTATTTTTGCGCATTATGCTGCCAAACCAGGAATAACCTCAAAGAGGTATTGCTGCATTATTCGCCAATTTCAGTACGTTCTGATACACGAATGTGCTTGCGCCAGACCGTGCTTTCTGCGGAAATAGCAGCAGAAGGTTAATGGTATTAACCGATTGAAATCAGAAGGTTTTACCCGCGCCAGAGCCCGTCGCGCGCAGATGAGACATGCCGTTTGGCCTGATTAGAATTATTGTTTACTTTCAAAAACTTAAATCTCCTGCTACTGTCAATAGACATCATAGCCTCCCCCAGAGAGTGATATGCGTAGAGACGTTCTGTTATTACTGTGTTCATTTTATCTGTTACCTCTGGGCGCACATGCCGAAGATAGCGGACTGAGCGCCAAAGATATTAAGACGTTGTTTTTCGGCCACGATGAGCGTAAAGCGGTGAGCCGCCCGGAGGAGAGTCCGTGGGACGCGATTGGCCAGCTGGAGACCGCCAGCGGCAATCTGTGCACGGCGACGCTCATCTCCCCCAATCTGGCGCTGACCGCAGGCCACTGCCTGTTAACGCCCCCGCGCGGCAAGCCGGACAAAGCGGTCGCTCTGCGCTTTATTTCCCGCAAGGGCAACTGGGTGTATGAGATCCACGGCATAGACGGACGCGTGGATCCCGGGTTAGGCAAGCGTCTGAAAGCCGACGGTGACGGCTGGATCGTTCCCTCCGCCGCGGCGCCCTCGGATTTTGGCCTGATCGTGCTGCGCTATGCTCCCTCGGGCATCACGCCGATCCCGCTCTTCCCCGGCAGTAAGGCCGATTTAACCGCCGCGCTGAAGGCGGCGGACCGGAAAGTGACCCAGTCAGGTTATCCTGAAGATCATCTGGACAATCTTTACAGCCATCAGGATTGCATCGTCACCGGCTGGGCGCAAAACAGCGTCCTGTCGCACCAGTGTGACACCCTGCCCGGCGACAGCGGCTCGCCGCTGCTGCTGAAAACCGCGGACGGCTGGCAAGTGATCGCCGTGCAAAGTTCGGCTCCCGGCCCGCAGGATCGCTGGCGGGCGGACAACCGCGCCATCGCGGTGACCGGCTTTCGCGATAAGCTGGAGGCGCTGGCCGGAGAGTAATTACCCCTGCTGCTGACGCCGCTGCAGCAGGTCGGCGATCGGCATCGGTTTACTGAAGTAAAAGCCCTGTAGCCGGTCGCAACCGGCCCGCCGCAGCAGCGCCAGCTGTTGCGGATCTTCAACCCCCTCCGCCACGACCGTCATCCCCAGCGCGCGGGCGATGCGCACCGTGCCGCGCACCATCTCCGCCGCCTGCGCATCGCAATCCACCCGCCCGGCGAGGGATTTGTCAATCTTCAGGCTGTCAAAGCGAAAGCGGCGTAAATAGCCGATGCTGGAGTAACCGGTGCCAAAATCGTCCAGCGCCACGGCGATGCCCTGGGCCTTCAGATTCTCCACCACCGCCTGCGAACGTTCCGGATTTTCCAGCACATAACTCTCCGTCACCTCCACCTGCAGGCGCGACGGCGGAAAGCGGCAGGCAGCGACCGTTTCCATCACCCGGCTTTCAAACGCCGGATCGCGAAATTGCGCCGGCGAGATGTTCACCGACAGCAGCAGATCGCCCACCGGCTGCAGGTCGCTGCAGGCGCGTTGCAGGACGAACTGGCCGAGGGTGTCAATCAGGCCGCTACTCTCGGCAATGGCGATAAACGCATCCGGCGCCAGCGCACCCTGCGGGCGACGCGGCCAGCGCAGCAGCGCTTCAACGCCGGTCATCGCCAGCGTATCGGCATCGACCACCGGCTGATACCAGACCTCAAATTCATCCTGCTCCAGCCCCTGACGGATGCCATTCTCAATCATCAGCTGATGACGTCGCACGGCATCCAGCGCATCGTCATACCAGGCCGTCCGCCCCTTGCCGCTCTTCTTGGCGTGGTACATGGCGATATCCGCCCGGCGAAACAGTTCGGTACTGGAGCATTCCGCCGGAGTACCGCTGGCGATGCCGATGCTGGCGCCGATATAAATTGTGCGTTTGCTCAGCGCCACCGGCGCTTTAAGCAGCTCCAGCGCCGCCCACGCGAACGCCGCGGCCCGGTCGATCGCCTGTTCGCCGCTCACCGCCATGGCGAACTCATCCCCGCCCATTCTTGCCAGCATGGCCCCCGCCGGCACCCGTTTTTGCAGCGCGCTGGCGATATGGCGGATCAGAGTGTCGCCCACATCGTGGCCATAGTTATCATTCACATCCTTAAAACCGTCCAGATCGATAAACACCACGCATTGCATATCGTGCTTACTCGTGTCGCACACCTGGCTGAGCCGCAGCAGCAGCGCACGCCGGTTGGGCAGGCGGCTAAGCCAGTCAATCAGGGCGATCTCCCGCGCCTGACGTTCGCCGCGGGCCAGCTTATACATGCCGAGGCTGCTGAACAGAATAAACAGCAGGATCAGGCTGGCGGCCACCCCGGCGATCAGCCGCATACTGCCTGACGAGGCCAGGGCCGCTTCGGCGCCGGGCAGACGCGGCTGCCACGCCAGATAGCCCAGAACCTCGCCTCCCTGCGTGCGCAGCGGGATCCGGTGTTCGCCTGGGCCGTCGCTGAGATGCAGATGGCTTATCTGGAAGGTGTCGCCTAAACGCTCCAGCAGCTGAGGGCTGATGTGCCGGGTAATGACCAGATAGCGTCGGGTCTTGTCAGCCACCTGCAGCCGGCCGCTCGTCGGCCGTATCAGGCCGATGCCGACGAAAGCGATCCCGGCCTCGGTACGTGTGATGCCGGCGAAGGCGTTTCTCCCCTCGCGCAGAGCCTGTGCATGATAGCGGATCAGGCTGGTCAGCCCGGCGCCGAGAAATGCGAGGTCTGCCCGGGGCATGACCTGACTCTGAAAGGCGCCCCACAGGATGTGATAATGTTCATCAAGGACAAAGGTGCCGTCATACAGGTTGTTGATTTTGAAGCCGGATCCCCAGGAGTCGTACAGCCATTTTTGATCCAGGCTGGGAGCGTAAGTCTGGGTCACCGCATCGTCCCAGATGGCATTGTCCAGCACCAGCGACAGCACCCGGTTGACCGAGGTCTGCACCGCCCCTTCCACCGACAGGACCGAGCGCTGCTGATCAATTTCATTGGATTTGCTGGCAATGAGGTGTTGCGAGAGGTAAAGCAGTGAGATCACCGACGCGGTGAGGCCGAGCCCGGCGAGAAAAATCATTATTGACAACGTCCTGGCGGAAGGAATTTTCCGCCAGCCGAAAGCTGTGAGCATGCGCAGTCCTCATCGTCACCGGGCACAATACCTGCGGGGCCGGTCTTGAGTAAGCATACTACAGCGAACCCGTTTTGCCGCCTGGCTTTGCAGGCGGCGCGACATCAGGCGAGTTTAATTAACACCATGCCGGCAACCAGCAGGATGACTCCCGCCCAGCCTTTGTTATTCAGGCGCTGGCCAAACAGCACCCAGCCGGCGGCGATGGTCGCCGCGATACCGAAGCCGCCCCACAGCGCATAGGCGACCGACAGATCGATGCCTTTCACCGCCTGCGACAGGGCGCTGAACGCGCCCAGCACCGCCGCCAGCGACAGAATGCCATAGACCTTGCGGCGGAAACCGTCGGAAAACTTCAAAAAGACGTTGGCAATAATTTCCAGAACAATGGCGATAGCCAGCCAGATGGCGTGGATCCACTCAAACTGCTGCATGAGCCACCTCCGGCTTCGACGACGCTTTTTTCTGGGTGCCGGACTTAATTAAGACGATCCCCAGTACCAGGGTAGTCAGACCGGCTATTTTCAGCAGCGACAGGCTTTCATCAAACAACAGTACGCTGAACAGGGTGATCAGCAAAATACCAATCCCTTCCCATAACGCGTAGGCCACGCCGAGGGCAATTTTTTTAACCGCAAAGGCGAGAAAAATATATGACAGGGCAATCATGGCCAGCATTAAAATAAAGCCGGTATGCCCACCGCTAATGCTTGCCCATTTCATCGACAAGGTGCCGGTAATTTCAGCAATAATCGCTAAAGCTAATAAAATCCAATAAAACATGATCCCTTCTCCTGCTTGAGAATATAATCCATTACCGTTTACGCGACGCGTAAACAGGAAAATTTCTGACGTAGATTTCGCTGTGCGCTTGGCGCCAGCTCAGGCAGAAAGAAGGTGACTATAGCGCCGAATGCCAGTGCTGTTCGCCGGCAAAACGGGAAAAAGTGAGGGATACTGCGGGGTGATTTAAAATATACATCCTGAACTGATTGTCCATAAAATTACAATTATCCGCGGTGTTGCTTCTCGTCCGGTGCGGATGAAAATTGTCCTCAGTAGTTAAACACAGGTAGATTTGTAGCATAGTGCTACATTTTATTCAAAGACTTTGCAATTCTTTACGCCGCGGTTTTGCTGCAATGCGTTTTTTCTGAAAAAAAACGTCATTATGCTAATGTAACGCAACCTGTTAACAGGCAAGGAAGATTGAGGACGGGATCCTATGGCTAAACCTATTATTACACTTAACGGATTAAAGATGGTCATCATGCTGGGCATGCTGGTGATCATCCTGACCGGCATTCGCTTTGCGGCAGACATTATTGTCCCGTTTATACTCGCGCTTTTTCTGGCGGTGATTATTAATCCGCTGGTCCAGCTGCTGGTCCGCTGCCGGGTGCCACGCGTGCTGGCGATCTCATTGCTGATCGGCCTTATCGTCATGTTAGCCGTTGTGCTGCTGGCCTCGCTGGGGACTTCGCTTAACGAGCTGGCGCGCACCCTGCCGCAGTACCGCAACTATCTCTACGAACCGATGCAAACCATCGCTCCCTGGCTGCAGCGCCTGGGCTTTACCGTCTCGGTGGTGGAGCTAAACAAATATATCGACCCCAACGCCGTGATGACCCTGGTCACCGGTCTGCTCACTCAGCTGTCGAACGCCATGTCCTCGATTTTTCTGCTGCTGCTGACGGTGGTGTTTATGCTGCTGGAGGTTCCGCAACTGCCCGCCAAACTACAGCAGCTGATGTCCCGCCCGGTAGAAGGCATGGGGGCCATTCAGCGCGCCATCGACAGCGTGTCGCATTATCTGGTGCTGAAGACCGCGATTAGCCTGGTCACCGGGCTGGTGGTCTGGGGCATGCTGGTTCTGCTGGACGTGCGTTTCGCCTTTATGTGGGGGCTGCTGGCCTTCGCGCTGAACTATATTCCCAATATTGGCTCCGTGCTGGCGGCCATCCCGCCGATCCTCCAGGTCCTGGTATTCGGCGGCCTGTACGAGGCGCTGGTGGTGCTGGCCGGCTATCTGATCGTTAACCTGGTGTTCGGCAATATTCTCGAACCGCGGATCATGGGGCGTGGCCTGGGACTCTCCACCCTGGTGGTATTCCTGTCGTTGATCTTCTGGGGCTGGCTGCTGGGTCCGGTCGGTATGCTCCTGTCGGTGCCGTTGACGATCATCGTCAAAATCGCCCTCGAGCAGACCAGCGGCGGCCAGAGCATCGCATTCTTATTAAGTGATGTGAGCAAAGAATAACCCTTCCCCGGGCCGGCGACTGGCCGGCCCCCTCTCCCTGACACCTGTGGTAGACCACTACGCCTTTCGTATTATTGATCCTCATCACAAAGGGCCAATCACAATTGTTACTCTCAGGCTAACAATTGGCCGCCGTGCTTAATTGATGCTCCGCGCCTCGCATCGCACACTAACCTCCACCAGGACAAACAAAACGATTTGTCGAATCAGGAGGTTAATAATGAATGCCGAACAAACGACGGGGCGGGTCTGGAACCGTCGCCGGACGGAAAAGCAGCGGCGGCTGGCCGAGGCCAACATCCCGGGCAAAGTCATCCCCACTGACCAGCTGGTCAGCGTACTGGAAAACCTGATCGCCCCCGGCGACCGGGTGGTGCTGGAAGGCAACAACCAGAAGCAGGCCGATTTCCTCTCCCGCATGCTGGCGGAAGTCAATCCGCAGAAAATCCACGATCTGCATATGATCATGCCGAGCGTCGGGCGCAGCGAGCATCTGGACCTGTTTGAAAAAGGTATCGCCCGCAAACTCGATTTCTCCTTCTCCGGTACCCAAAGCCTGCGCATTTCGCAGCTGCTGGAAGATGGCCTGCTGGAAATCGGCGCCATTCATACCTATATCGAACTCTACTCCCGCCTGTACGTCGATCTGTCGCCCAACGTCGCGCTGATCGCCGGCTACAAAGCCGACCGTAAAGGTAACCTGTATACCGGGCCGAGTACCGAAGATACCCCGGCGCTGGTGGAAGCCGCCGCCTTCCACGACGGTATTGTTATCGCCCAGGTTAACGAACTGGTGGACGACGAGTGCGATCTGCCCCGCGTCGATATTCCCGGCTCGTGGATTGATTACGTGGTGGTCGCCGACAAGCCGTTCTTTATTGAACCGCTGTTCACCCGCGACCCGCGCCTGATTAAGCAAGAACACATTCTGATGGCGATGATGGCGATCAAGGGCATCTACGCCGAGCATCAGGTGCAGTCCCTCAACCACGGGATCGGCTTCAACACCGCCGCCATCGAACTGCTGCTGCCGACTTACGGCGAACAGCTCGGTCTGAAAGGCAAAATCTGTAAACACTGGACCCTGAACCCGCATCCGACGCTGATCCCGGCGATCGAGAGCGGCTGGGTGGAGAGCGTGCACTGCTTCGGCGGCGAGCTGGGGATGGAAGAGTACATCCGCGCCCGTCCGGATATCTTCTTTACCGGCCCGGACGGCTCCATGCGCTCCAACCGCGCCTTCTGCCAGCTGGCGGGGCAATACGCGGTGGATATGTTTATCGGTTCGACCCTGCAGGTTGATGGTCTGGCTAACTCCTCGACCGTCACCCGCGGCCGCCTTTCCGGCTTCGGCGGCGCGCCGAACATGGGCCACGATCCGCACGGCCGCCGCCACGCCACCCCTGCCTGGCTCAATATGATCACCGAGCCAGACCCCATGCAGCGCGGTAAAAAACTGGTGGTGCAGATGGTCGAAACCTTTCAGGCCGGGGTGAAGCCGACCTTCGTTGAGACTCTCGACGCGGTCGACGTCGCCAAAACCTCCGGCATGCCGCTGGCGCCGGTGATGATTTACGGCGATGACGTCACCCACGTGCTGACCGAAGAGGGTATCGCCTACTTGTATCGTGCGGAAAGCCTGGAAGAGCGCCGGGCGATGGTCGCCGCCGTGGCCGGGATCACCGACATCGGCCTCGGAGTGGACGCGAAACGCGTGACTGCCCTGCGTCAGAGCGGCAAAGTGGTTTACCCGGAAGATCTCGGCATTCGCCGCAGCGAGGCCACCCGTTCGCTGCTGGCCGCCGGCAGCGTCGCCGACCTGGTGGAATGGTCCGACGGACTGTACAACCCACCGGCAAAATTCCGGAGCTGGTAATGAAAATTCTCTCCCCCCTGCACGCAGAAAGCCGCGTCAGCTGGCTGGCGGATACCGCCAGCGCCTGTCTGATTGACGAAGCCCGTCTGAGCCCGAAACCGGGTCTGGTCGACAGCCGCGGCAGCGGCGCGCATCAGGACCTCACGCTGGCGCTGATGGAACGTTCCGCCCGCAGCCTGCAGCCGACCTTCCACGCGCTGGCCCAGCAAAGCTGGCGCCGCCCGGCGGATATCGCGCTGCGCGAAACCGTCGGCCGCCTCGGCCGGGAAGGCGAAGCGCAGATGATGCAGGCCACCGGCGGGGTCAACACCCACCGCGGCGCCATCTGGGCGCTGGGGCTGCTGGTCAGCGCGGTAGCGATGTTGGGGGGAGTGGGTCATTCACAGGCGATCGCCGACACCGCCGCCGCCCTCGCCCGTCTGCCCGACGGCCTGGCGCCGAAAAGCTTCAGTAAAGGGCTACGCGCCAGCCGCCGCTGGCAGGTGCCGGGCGCGCGCGAAGAGGCGCAGCGCGGTTTCCCGCATATCACCGCCCTGGCGCTGCCGCAGTTACAGCAAAGCCGCGCCCGGGGCGCCAGCGAGCCGCAGGCGCGACTTGACGCGCTGATGGCCATCATGACCTCGCTGAGCGATACCTGCGTGCTGTCGCGCGCCGGCATGACCGGCCTGCAGACCATGCAGCAGGGCGCCCGCGCGGTGCTGGCGGCCGGCGGGTGCGCCAGCGTCGCCGGACGCGCCGCCCTGGCGCGGCTTGACGCGCAGATGCTGGCGCACAACGCCTCGCCGGGCGGCGCCGCCGATCTCCTTGCCGCCACCCTGTTTCTCGACCGGGTTGCCGGCTAACGCATTCAGAGGATGTTATGGAACAGATTACATTGTCATTTCCTGCCAGCCGCGCCCTCCGCGGCCGAGCGCTGGCAGGGGTTGTAGGTTCAGGCGATATGGAAGTGCTCTATACCGCCGCCGGAAGCGATACGCTCAGCGTGCAAATTACCACCTCGGTGGATAACAGCCAGGCGCGCTGGCAGGCGCTGTTCGACCGGCTGAGCCTGATCAACGGCCTGCCCGCCGGGCAGTTGGTTATTCACGACTTCGGCGCCACGCCGGGCGTCGCCCGTATTCGTATCGAACAAGTCTTTGAGGAGGCCGCTCATGCGTAACGATCGCAGCTTTATCGAACTGCGCGCTCGCGAACGCGCCCACGCTCTGCTGGACGACGGCAGCTACCGCGAACTGCTGGATCCGTTTGACGGCATTATGTCGCCGTGGCTCGGGGCGCAGGGCATTGTCCCGCAGTCCGACGACGGTATGGTGGTCGCCAAAGGCACTATCAACGGCCAGCCGGCGGTGGTGATTGCCATCGAAGGCACCTTCCAGGGCGGCAGTATGGGCGAAGTCTCCGGCGCCAAAATGGCCGCCGCGCTGGAGCTGGCGGCGGAGGATAACCGCAACGGTATTCCGACGCAGGCGGTCCTGTGCCTGGAAACCGGCGGCGTCCGGCTGCAGGAGGCCAACCTTGGCCTGGCCGCCATCGCCGATATTCACGCCGCGATTGTCGATCTGCGCCGCTACACCCCGGTAGTCGGCATCATCGCTGGCACCGTCGGCTGCTTCGGCGGCATGTCCATCGCCGCCGCGCTGTGCAGCTATCTCATCGTCACCCGAGAAGCCCGTCTCGGCCTCAACGGACCGCAGGTTATCGAGCAGGAAGCCGGCATTGAAGAGTACGACTCGCGTAACCGGCCGTTTATCTGGAGCATGACCGGCGGCGAAATTCGCGCCGCCAGCGGCCTGGTCGACGCGCTGGTTAACGATGGCGTCAAGGCCGTCAAAACCGCGATGAACGAAGCGATCGCCAAAGGCGTACCGGCGCAGCACCGCAGCGACAATTATGACGACTATCTGCGCCGTTTGAGCCAGTTCGACACCCGCCAGCAGGCGGATACCGCGCAGATTAAACAGCTTTTTGCCCGGGAGGAAAAATAATGAGTCAGTTCCCAAACCGCGCCGCGCTATGGCTGAACAAACTGGCGCCCGAGGCGCCGCTGATGAGCGGCCTGTGCCCTTCCGTGCAGGTGGCAGACGGCCAGCTTAATGGCGAAAAGGTGCGTTTTATCGCCGTAGTGCCTGACGCCAATAACCACTACCCGCGCGCCGCCGGTGGCGAAGTCGGCCTGCTCGAAGGCTGGACGCTGGCGAAAGTGGTCAATGAAACCATCGCCGCCGACGCCCACCAGGCCCGCAAACGGCCGATCGTCGCCGTGATCGATGTGCCGAGCCAGGCCTATGGCCGTCGCGAAGAAGCCTTTGGTATTCACCAGGCGCTGGCCGGAGCGGCAGGCGCCTACGCCAAAGCCCGTCTGGCCGGCCACCCGGTGATTGGCCTGATCGTCGGCAAAGCGATGTCCGGGGCGTTTCTGGCCCACGGCTACCAGGCCAACCGTCTGATCGCCTTTAACGACAGCGGCGTACTGGTCCACGCGATGGGTAAAGCGTCGGCCGCGCGCATTACCCTGCGCAGCGTGGAGGCGCTGGAGAAACTGGCGGCGACCATCCCGCCGATGGCCTATGACGTCAGCAACTACGCCACGCTCGGCCTGCTCTCCGCTCTGCTGGACATCAGCCATCCTGACGCCCCTGACGACCACGATCTGGCGCTGGTCAGCCACACCCTGCGCGACGCCATCGCTGACGCGCGCCAGGATCCCTCGCTGAAGTGCCGCCTGGGTGCGGAAAACCGCCGCAGCTCGCAGCGGGTCCGCGACCTGATGCGCGCCAGCTGGTAGCACGTTCGTACGTAAGTAGTAGAAGAAAACCTGCCGGAAGCCGTCCCCCGGAGCGCGTCATAACCGCGCCGGGTAGGGACGGCTTTTAGAAAAAATAACAATCGCGCCAGTACTCTATTTTATTTACAGGTGATTTATGACTTATGTGATTATTCATGCTCTTGCCCCGATTTTCGTCATTATGCTGCTGGGCTTCTGGGCCGGTAAGGCCGGGATGGTAGATAACAAAAATGTCTCCCTGCTCAATATCTTTGTAATGGATTTTGCCTTACCCGCTACGCTGTTCAGCGCCACGGTGCAAACTCCGTGGGCCGGTATCGTCGCCCAGTCGCCGCTGGTGCTGGTGCTCACTGGCGCGATGTGGATCACCTACGCCGGGATTTACTTCCTCGCCACCAGCGTCTTCAAACGCACCCCGCAGGATGCCGCGGTGCTGACCCTCACCGTCGCCCTGCCGAACTACGCCGCGCTGGGCCTGCCGATCCTCGGCAGCGTGCTCGGCGAAGGCGCATCGACTTCGCTGTCGGTGGCGGTCTCTATCGCCTGCGGTTCGGTACTGATGACCCCCTTCTGCCTGCTGATTCTGGAACGTGAAAAAGCCCGCGCCGCGGGGGAAACCACCGGTTCTACGCTGGCGATGCTGCCGGTGCTGATGTGGCGTTCGGTGAAAAAGCCGATCGTCTGGGGCCCGTTGCTCGGGGTGGTGCTTTCCGCTATCGGCATTAAAATGCCGGACCTGCTGCTGGCCGCCATCAAACCGCTGGGCCTGGCCGCCACCGCCGCGGCGCTGTTCCTCACCGGGGTGATCCTCTCGGCGCGTAAACTGCAGCTCAATGCGCTGATCGCCACCTCCACCATCGTGAAACTGCTGGTGCAGCCGTTTATCGCCTGGGGACTGGTGATGCTGCTGGGTCTGCACGGCGCCATCGCCATCACCACGATCCTGATGATTGCCCTGGCCGCCGGCTTCTTCGGCGTGGTCTTCGGCAACCGCTTCGGCGTGCAGTCCCCGGATGCTGAAGCCGTGCTGCTGTTGAGCTCGGTTCTGTGTATCCTGTCGCTACCGCTGTTTATCTCTTTGACTTCAGGACTGTAAACCATGTCATCAACGCCGCGTCCCCACGATTTAGTGTGGTTAAACCACGCCAGCGCCCTGGAAGATATTGTCGAGCCGTGGGTGGCTCAGCAGTGGCGAGCCGCGCTGCCGGTGGTGGTGAGGCGCGATGTTGACGGCCAGGCCCGCATCCCGGTTGGGGTGCGGGGCATGAAGCGCGAACAGCGCGCCGCCGGCTGGGTACAGGCGCACAATATCGTTCGCAGCGTCACCCCGGAGATGCTGGTGGAGCGCGAGCGCCTGCTGGGCTCCCCTTTTGTTTCGCAGCCGCCGGTCCAGGCGGCCATCGCCCTGACGCTGGGCGACTGGCCCTGGCGCTGGGGCGTCACCGGCAGCACCGGCTACGCGCTGGCGACCGAAATCCCGGTACTCCATGCGGCAAGCGATCTGGATCTCCTGATCCGCGCCCCGCAGCCGCTGGCCCGCGAGGCGCTGCTGGAATGGCAGTCCCGGGTGGCCCAGCTCCCGTGCCGCGCCGATACCCAGGTCGAAACGCCATACGGCGCCTTCGCCCTCAATGAGTGGCTACGCGATGGGCGAGCGCTGCTGAAAACGTCCCGCGGCGCGCGCTTAACCGCTGCGCCGTGGCGCAGGGAGGAATGATGAAGATTTTGTTTACTTTTCCCGGACAGGGTGCCCAGCGTCCCGGCATGCTGGCGGCTATCCCCGACCGCGAAGCGATCCTCAGCCAGGCGCGCGCCGTGCTGGGGAATGAAGTCGAGGCCCTCGATAGCGCCGGATCGCTAAAACATACCCGTGCGGTCCAGCTCTGCCTGCTGATCGCCGGGGTAGCCTGGGCGCGCGAGCTACAGCGCCAGGGCGTCAATCCGCAGATGGTCAGCGGCCTGTCCATCGGCGCCTTTCCCGCAGCGGTGATTGCCGGCGCGCTCGATTTCGCCAGCGCGCTGCGGCTGGTGGCCCTGCGCGGCGATCTTATGGAGCAGGCCTATCCCGAAGGTTACGGGCTGACGGCGATCATGGGCCTGACCCGCCCGCGGGTTGAGGCGCTGATGCAGGGCCACGAGGTCTATCTTGCCAACCTGAACGCCGAAACGCAGATCGTGATCGCCGGACGCGATGAAGCCATGGCCGAGGTGGCGCAGCTGGCGCTGCAGGCGGGCGCCAGTAAGGCGCAACGGCTGGCGGTCAGCGTCCCGTCGCACTGCGCGCTGCTGGATAAACCCGCCGCCGCGCTGGCAACAGCCTTTGCCGACGTGACCTTAACGCGCCCGCAGTGCGCCTATTTAAGCGGCTCGACGGCGCGCGTGCTGTGGGATCCCCAGCGGATCGCCGACGATCTGGCGATGAACATGGCGCGCACCGTCCACTGGCAGGAGGCGATGATCGCCGCCGATGAGCGCGACGCGCGCTTAGCGATTGAAATGCCTCCCGGCGGGGTATTGACCTGCCTGACCCGCCAGGCGGGCTGGCGCGGAGAGACCCTTTCGCTGGAACGCAGCGGCGTGGATGTCGCCCGCCATCTGGCGCAGCGGCTTAGCGATTAAGGCTCCGGGCGTACATTCTCCCTTCCGCCGCCAGCGCCAGCAGGTCGGCATCGCGTTCGCGATGGTGTGAATAGACAATCGAGATCAGCTGGCGCATCTGGTACGGTTCCGCCAGCTTTAACAGCTGTACATCTTTTTCATAGACTTTTTTCATCCGCCCCGGCAGCAGCGCAAACCCGACGCCCGCCTGCACCAGGCTAATCATCGAAAAGATGTCATTCACCCGGGTGACGATCGTCGGCTCGAAGCCAGCGATATGAAACGCTTCCCGGAACCCGGCATAGGTGGCGAATCCCTCCGCCAGCGAGACGAATTTCCGGTCGGCGTAATCGCGCAGGTCAGCAAGCTGTGTGCTATCCAGCTGCGCCGTCGCCGGGGCGGCGAGAAAGATATCGTCCTCAAACAGCGGCACCACGTCGAAAGCGGTATTGTTGAACTCCCCTTCATTGGTGGCGATCAGGATAGCGTCGAGGGCGTCGTCTTCCAGCATATCCAGCAGCATCTGGTTAGAGCCCATGGTCAAATCCAGCTCCAGCTCCGGGCGACGCAGCTTCATACCCATGATAATGCGCGGGACGGTTTCCAGGGTCAGGGAATAGAGGGTGCCGATGCGCAGCCGCCCCTGGCCGACGCCGGCGACTTTGCGCGTCGCCTCAAGGCCGCGGCTCATCAGACTCATCACATCCTGACAATATTCCAGCAGCGTCCACGCCGCCTGCAGCGGCAGCAGATTGCGCCCTTTATGGACAAACAGTGGGCAGCCCACCCCCTCTTCCAGGGTATGCAGCGCGCGGTGAACGCTGACGCTGCTAAGCTTCATCGCTTCGGCGGTTCTGGCGATATTGCCCTTCGCCATAAACATCATAAAGACCGACAGCTTGCGGAAGGTGATCTCCTGGTTGATATCGTCTTGCATAGCCCTTCCACGCTCCTGATTTGCTTTTCTTTTTTCAATTCAAATCAGTATATCGTTTATGACGGCAAAGTTGCAGGCAGAGAGCGGCTTAGGCCGGCAAGGAACGCAAAAAAGGGAAGACCGTGGTCTTCCCTTTTGTTCTCTATCGAGTTTGCTTTTACAGCGCCATATCGTGCTGCGGCGAGGCGTCGCGCTGCGGCTCAGCCGGCTTCGCGGTCGCGGTGGGCGCAGCCGCTGGCATCTGGATCACCGGCGGTTTCGTCAGCTGCAGGGTCGCGGCGGTATCATCCCAAACCTGCTGGGTCAGCGCCACGTTACCGTTCAG
This sequence comes from Klebsiella sp. 2019SCSN059, assembly GCF_021739525.1. Taxonomy (NCBI): domain Bacteria; kingdom Pseudomonadati; phylum Pseudomonadota; class Gammaproteobacteria; order Enterobacterales; family Enterobacteriaceae; genus Klebsiella; species Klebsiella sp. 2019SCSN059. The sequence goes on from NZ_JAKKOM010000004.1 coordinate 182,630, forward strand.
CTTCTGGCCGTAGCTCGGCACGATCTGGTGGATACGGGTCTGCCACTCCGGCGAGTTAAACTGCGTCGGGAACATCTGCTTGAGCACATTGAGGGTGATCGGCGCGGCGGTGGAAGCCCCCGGCGACGCGCCGAGCAGCGCGGAAATGGTTTTCTGCTGATCGACCACCACTTCGGTGCCCAGTTTCAGCACGCCGCCCTTCTCTGCGTCTTTCTTAATGATCTGCACGCGCTGGCCGGCCTGGATCAGCTTCCAGTCCTCTTTACGCGCGTCCGGGTAGTACTCTTTCAGCGCGGCGAAGCGGTCATCATCGCTGAGCATCACCTGGCTGACGAGATATTTCACCAGGTCGAAGTTATCGAGTCCGACGTGGGTCATCGGCAGCACGTTGTCAGTGGTGGTGGTGCTCAACAGGTCGAAGAAGGAACCGTTTTTCAGGAACTTGGTGGAGAAGGTGGCGAACGGCCCAAACAGCACCACGCGCTTGCCATCCAGGTAGCGGGCGTCAAGGTGCGGTACCGACATCGGCGGCGCGCCGACCGAAGCCTGGCCATACACTTTCTCGAGGTGCTGCGCGGTGACCGCCGGGTTCTCGGTCATCAGGAACGAACCGCCCACCGGGAAGCCAGCATAGTTGTCCGCTTCCGGAATACCGGTTTTCTGCAGCAGCTTCAGCGCGCCGCCGCCGGCGCCGATAAAGACGTATTTCGCGTCAATAGTCTGCGCTTCCCCGCTCTGCACGTTCTTAATGGTCACGTGCCAGGAGTTATCGGCATTGCGTTTGAAATCGGTGACCTCAGAGGAGGTTTGCAGGGTGAAATGGCTGTTTTTCTTCAGGCTGCCGATCAGCTGCCGGGTAATTTCGCCGTAGTTCACGTCGGTACCGACCGGCGTCCAGGTGGCAGCCACTTTTTGCTGCGGATCGCGTCCTTCCATGACCAACGGCGCCCACTGTTTAATTTGCGCGTGGTCGGTGGAGAATTTCATTCCCTGGAATAAGGTGGTCTGCTGCAGCGCGTTATAACGCTTTTGCAGATAATCAACATTATCGCCCCAGACGAAACTCATATGCGGCGTGGAATTAATAAAGGAGTGCGGATCGTGCAAAATACCGCGCTTCACCTGTGCCGACCAGAACTGACGGGAGATCATAAACTGTTCGTTAATATCCAGCGCTTTGCTGACGTCAATCGATCCGTCGGCCCGCTCCGGCGTATAGTTCAGCTCCATATTCGCCGAGTGACCGGTACCGGCGTTATTCCAGCCGTTGGAAGATTCCAGGGCCACGCCGTCCAGTTTCTCCACCATGGTCAGGTCCCAGTCCGGCTGCAGCGCCTGCAGCCAGGTGCCAAGCGAGGCGCTCATGATCCCGCCGCCAATCAGCAGGAAGTCAGTTTTTTTAGAGGTATCCGCTTCAGCATGCGTCGCCGCGCTGACGAACATCGCTAATGCGGTAAAGGAAATAATCGTTTTTTTCATTGCAGGCATAATAGAATTATCACGTAGCACACGGTAATAAGAGGCAGCATATTAACGCACTTTTACTTTATTTTAAAATATCATTTACACTCTCGCATTTTTAATCAAATAATTATTTAACTTAAAAAATCAGAACGACGCAAAAAATAAAAGTCGCCGTAAAATTATGGCTGAAAATTCAGCGCGATTGCCGGGTAAAATAGAAAAGAGGGATTTCTTTAGTTAATAAAGTCCAGACGCGCACACCGTTGGTGCGCGCCTGGCGACAGGCTTAATGGGCGGGAGTGACAGCGCTGCGCTGGGCTTCGCGCAGGGCAAGACGCAGATGATCGTGATGTTTGGTCAGCAGCTCCCGCGCGTGCCAGGCGTCCAGCCCGCTGAGCAACATCAGGATCGCGGTGCGGCAATGGTGGTGGCAGCTGGTCAGCGCGGCTTTTGCTTCGCTGCGCGTGCAGTCGGTGGCCGCCATGACAATCGCCACCTGCCGCTCCGCCCAGTGCGGGGTGTCAGCCTGCAGATCCACCCGCAGGTTGCTGTACACCCGGCCGTCACGGATAGCGAGGCCCGTCGACACCATGTTAAGGATCTGCCGCTGGGCCAGCCGGGCCTTCGGATTGGTCAAACCCGCCACCGCTTCCGGCCCGGTCTGCGGAGCAATAACAATATCCGCCAGCTGCGCCGCCTCACTGGCCGCCTGCTGGGTCACCACCGCGATCGGGGCCCCCAGCGACCAGGCGTGGCGCATCGCCCCCCAGACCCACGGGGTCTTGCCGCTAACGGTCAGCGCCAGCAGCATATCGTGGCTGGAAAAGTCCAGCGACTGCAGCTCGAAGGCGCCAAGATCGTAATTATTCGCCGCCGTCTCCCGCTCGGCCATCGCCGCCGTCTGGCCACCGGCAATCAGCCCCACCAGCGCGTGTTTGCCTTCCGGAGAGTAGTCGCTGACCGCCTGGACTGCCGTGCGGCCTGATTCCCCGGCGCCGATAATGACCAGACGCCCTCCCCGGCTCATTGTCGCGGTGGCGATATCAATCAACCGGGCGATATCCGGCAGACAGGCGCCGACCGCCTCCGATATCTGCTTATCATCCTGATGCAGCATCGCCAGCATGTCGGCGGTGGCGAGGCGATCGATGTGGGTGGAATCCGGGTGACGACGTGCCTGCATTGACGCGGTTAGCGAACTGCTCATAACAACCTCCATTTACAACAGAAAAAGCGCATCTCGGCGAAATCAGCGGCCTGATGCATATCCTTATATTCATCAGGACTATTTAACCTCTGTCGCCACTATAAGGGGAATCTTCCGCGCTTTACCGCCGTCGGGGTCACAGTTTACCGTCCCGATCGCCCGTTCACGGGCAATTGCCGATTATCTGAGCAATCCTGTATCAGGTCTTATCTTCGCCTTCCGCCTGCATGGCCAGCCAGAAGGATTGCTGACAGAGGTTATAAAATTGTTTGCGCATTGGCTTCACCTCCAGGCCGGCGCTATCGATAACCTGCCAGTCGATCCAGCACTCCGGGCAGGAGGCGGCATCCTGTTGCGGAAGCTCGATCTCGTAGCGGTGCTGGATCACCACCCCGCTGCGATGCCGCCAGCGCGCGATCTCCCACTCTGCTTCCGCTTCACGATCCTGTTCACGATGCTGCGTCAGTCGTTCAACGTGCTGTTGCCGGAGGATATCCCGGACCAGAGATGCCAGTTCCATCATGTCTGCCTTAAGCCTGTGGCGAAAAGCGACAGTTTATCGTGGACGGGCCGAGGCTACCGTAGCAAAAGCGGCCTTTTGCTTTGATTACACGGCTTTATGAATGCCGCGCTATCAGCGATAATAATCGTTCACTGAATCTATCCGGGATCGTCATGAAGGCATCAGAGCACCCGCCTCGCGTTCGTCAACGCGCCTTACCGCTAAAGCTGAGCACCGCCGTCTCCTTGATGATTGGCAGCGTGATCGGTGCCGTGCTGCTGCTGGTCTATGCCCTGTGGTATATGCAGATCAGCAATGCCACCCGCGACGGCCTGAAAGAGACCGCGCTGGCGGTGGCGCGCACCATGGCTGATATGCCGCAGGTGAAGCGCGGACTGGCGGCGCCGCCGCAGCAGCAGATTATTCAGCCGCTGGCGCAGGCCATCACCCGGCGCAACGACCTGCTGTACGCTATCGTCACCGATATGCACGGTATTCGCTATTCGCATCCGGACAGCTCAATTATTGGCAAACCCTTCATCGGCCACGATATCCAGCCGACGCTGCAGGGAAAAGAGAACGTGGCCATTAACCACGGGGTGCTGGCCCCGGCGCTGCGAGTGTTTACCCCGGTGTTCAACGACCAGCATCAGCAGATTGGCGTGGTGGTGGTCGGCATTTCGCTGAGTAAAGTGGACGAGCAGATCGCCAACAGCCGCTGGGACGTGCTGCTGACCATCCTGTTCAGCGCGCTGGTCTGCGCCATCGGCACCTGGAGCCTGGTGCGCGGCCTGAAGCGCGTCCTGCTGGGGCTGGAGCCGCACGAAATCTCCACTCAGTTTCAGCAGCGTCAGGCCATGCTTCACGCCCTCAAGGAGGGGGTGGTGGCGGTCGATGCCCATGGTGAGGTTAACCTGATCAACCCGGCGGCGCGCGAGATACTCTTTTCCGGGCCGGACAAGACCCTCGCGCATACCCCGCTGCTCGCCGACCTGCAGACGGTTTTGCACAGCGGCGAGCCGATGTACGACCGCGAGCTGGGGTGCAATGGCCTGTTGCTCATCAGCAATACGGTGCCTATCCGCAGCCAGGAGGCGGTGGTCGGCGCCATCTGTACCTTCCGCGATAAGACCGAAGTCAGCCAGCTGCTGCAGCGGCTGGACGGCATGATGAGCTATGTGGATGCCCTGCGCACCACCTCACATGAGTTTATGAACAAACTGCACGTGATCCTCGGCCTGCTGAATATGAAAAGCTATGGCAAACTCGAGGAGTACGTGCTGCAGACCGCCCACCGCTACCAGGCGGACATCGGCGATATTCAGCACCGCATTAAATCCCCGGTGGTGGCTGGCTTTCTGATAAGTAAAATGCAGCGCGCCACCGAGTGCGGCTTTACCCTTAAGCTGGCGGAAGAGAGCCTGGTGCCGGATTGCCCGAATGAGAAGCAGGTCACCGTGCTGGTGACGGTGCTGGGCAACCTTATCGAGAACGCGCTGGACGCCATGAGCGGTCAGGCGGAGGGCGAAATCGGCCTGCTGCTGCACTATCAGGACGGCTGGCTAAGCGGTGAAGTGAGCGACGACGGGCCGGGGATCCCGGAAAACAACATCGACGCTATCTTTAACAAAGGCTTCTCCACCAAAGGCGAGAATCGCGGCGTCGGGCTGTTTCTCGCCAACCAGCAATTACGCGAGCTGGGCGGCACCCTCGCCGTCGAGTCGGAACCCGGCGTATTTACCCAATTTTTTGTTCATCTCCCCTGGGATAGTAAAAGGAAACGTGCGTGATAAATGTGTTGATTGTTGACGATGATGCCATGGTGGCCGAACTGAATCGCCTGTACGTGGCAAGGGTTCCCGGCTTTCGTTGCAGCGGGAGCGCCTCGACGCTCAGTCAAGCCCGGGAGATGATTAACGATCCGCAGCTGGAGATCGATCTGGTGCTGCTGGATGTCTATATGCAGCAGGACAGCGGGCTCGATCTGCTGCCGACTATCCGTAAATCGGGGCGCGCCATCGACGTCATCATGATCACCTCGGCGGCGGATGCCGCCACGGTGCAGACCGCCATGCATTACGGAGTGGTCGATTACCTGATTAAACCTTTCCAGTTTCCCCGTTTTGAAGAGGCGCTCACCACCTGGCGGGAGAAGCGCAAGCTGATAACCGGTCAACCCTATTACGAGCAGGCCGACGTTGACCGCCTGCTGCACGGCGGCGCGCCGGAAGCCAGCGACGCGCGCAAGCTGCCCAAGGGGCTCACCGCGCAAACCCTGCGCACCCTGTGCCAGTGGATTGACGCTCACCCGGACGTTGAATTCTCTACCGATGAGCTGGCGGCGGCGGTGAATATCTCCCGCGTTTCCTGCCGCAAGTATCTGATCTGGCTGGCGCAGATCAATATTCTCTATACCACTATTCACTACGGCGCCACCGGGCGGCCGGTCTATCGCTACCGCCTGGTGGCCGAACAGTACAGTTTGCTTAAGCAGTACAGCCAGTAACGCGGTAGCCGCTGTCCAGCGACGCAAAGCGCAAGCGCTGCGGCGCTGACAGTATAATGTCGCGATTTTTGGTGACGAAAATCGCGTCGATATCCTGCCGCTGACGCAACGCTGCGCAGCCTTTCTCGACGCCGAGGCCGAACAGCAGCGTGGTCCAGATATCGCCGTCTAAAGAATCGCTGGAAATCACCGTGACGCTGTCGAGTTCGTTGTCCAGCGGGTAACCGCTGCGCGGGTCGAGAATATGGTGCCAGCGCTTGCCGTCCTGCTCGAAATAACGTTCGTAGGTGCCCGAGGTGACTACCGACTGTCCGTTGACCGTCAGGGAGCCGATCAGCGCCTGCGCATCGGCAAACGGTTTTTTCAGGCCAATAGCCCATTCGCCGAGGGTATGCACATTGCCGCCGAGGTTGATCAGCGCCCTTTCCACATGCTGCTGACGCAGATAATCACGCACCCGGTCAGCGATATAGCCTTTGGCGATCGCCCCAAGATCCAGCTCCATCCCCGGCTGCTGAAGAAACACGCTGCAGGTTGCCTCATCAAGGATCACCTCCTGCGGGCGGGTCAGCGCCAGCCGGGCCCTGATTTCGCCGGCGTCAGGCACGCTGTGTCCCTGAAAGCCAATCCGCCACAGCTTCACCAGCGGCCCAATCGCGAGGTTAAAGGCGCTGTCGCGCACCATGCTGGCGGCTTTGGCGCACTGAATGAGCTGAAAGACCGGGCGGCTGACGGTCACCGGGTGACGTCCGGCGGCGTGGTTGATATCCATCACCTGGGACTCGGCGCGGTTAACGGTAAGCAGATCTTCGTAGCGCTTGATTAACTGAAATACGCGGGAGGCCAGCGCCTCATCATGGGAGCAGAGTTTGAGCAGGATGGGAGAACCCATCAGAACGGCGGAGTAGCTATAGACGCGGTTATCAGACATCGGGCTCTCCTTAGTAGGGATAAGCCGGGCGGCGACAGCGCCGGCCCGGCATCAACAATGACGTGTTATCCTCTGGCGCGTTTCGCCGCCTGGTGGCCCGCGAGGGTGCCGAAGATGATGATATCCGCCACCGCGTTACCCCCGATACGGTTGCCGCCGTGGATCCCGCCAACCACCTCACCGGCGGCGTAGGCGCCGCGGATCGGCTGCCGGGCAACGTTCAGCACTTCGCCATCGGTGTTAATGGTCACGCCGCCCATGGTGTGGTGCACCCCCGGGGCGATACGAATGGCGTGGAACGGACCTTCGTTAATCGGCGCACGCAGCGCGGTGGTACGGCCAAACTGTTCATCATGCTGTTTTTCCACCGCCCCGTTGTAGCACTCGAGGGTGGCGAGGAAGGCATGGTAATCCATCCCCAGTTTCTCCGCCAGTTCACGCGGCGAGCTGGCGCTGGTGACGAAGCCTTTGGCGATGTACTCATCGGCGGCTTTGTTTTTCGCCCGTACATGTTCGTCAAAGACGATGTACGCATAGTGTTCCGGCAGGGCGATAATCGCCGCGGAGACTTTATCGCGGGTCTCCATTTCGTTGAAGAAGCGGTTACCCTGCTGGTTGACGAGGATCGCCCCACCGCCGCGAATCGACTCGGAAATCAGATAGGAGGTCTGCTGTTCAACGGTCGGGTGAATTTGAATTTCGCCCATATCCACCGTGTCGGCGCCGATACGCTCCAGCAGCGCGATACCGCTCCCGGTGGCCCCTTTGTGGTTGGTGGTGACGAATCCTTCGAGGTCAGGACGATACTTCACCACCATCGCGCTGTTGGCGCTGAAGCCGCCGGTGGCCACCACAATGCTTTTGCTCTGGACTTCAACGATCTCGTTTTCGTCGTTGATCAGACGCACGCCGCTGACTTCATCGCCGCTCATCAGGATCTCTTCCACCGAGGTATCCAGCAGGACGTCGATGCCGCGTTTGGTGATGTTGCGCAACAGGCCGCTAATCAGATAGCCGCCGACCGCTGACCCGTCGCGCGGACGGTGGGTGCGGTCAATGCTCATCCCGCCGGTGGTGGTGATATCGTTGAGCATAATGCCGCGGTCAGCCAGCCATTCAATGGCTTGCGGGGCATTCTCCACGAAGCGGCGCAGCAGCTGCGGGTTGTTTTTATTGTGCCCACCTTTCAGGGTTTCCTGATAGAACAGATCTTTGCTGTCCTGAATGCCTTTCACGCGCTGGAAGCGGGTCTCCGCGGCGTTCATCCCGGCGGAAGCCTTGATGGTATTCCCGCCAATGGTCGGCATTTTCTCGACGATCAGCACGCTGGCGCCTTCGTCGTGAGCCTGAATGGCGGCCGCCAGACCGGCGCCGCCGCTGCCGACCACCACCACATCATAGCTTTTCGGCGCGGCGTCATTGCCGCCCTCTTCCGCCGCCAGCGCTTTGCTCGATTTCAGCATCGCTTTGGCGACCGCTTTTTTCACCGCCTCGCTCTGGCTGGTGGCCCCGGAAATAGCATCCACGTGCGGGGTATTGGCGGTCAGAATACGTTCGCGGATCTCTTCAAAGCTGGTGGTGAACTCCACGGTCTGCACCGGGCTCGCCGCCAGTTCGATATCGGCGATATGGTCATTTTCGAGGCTGACGTTGATCACCAGCTCATTGGCGTCATCCTGAACGGTTTCAACAAACATCCCCGGCTTAAATTTGGCGTCGCCCATGCTCATGTCGCGGATCATCGCTTCCACCAGCGAGAAGCGCCACAGCGGTTCCGGAATGTGCAGCGCCTCGCGCTGGGTGCTGTCGATAAACAGCTCCAGCTCTTCACCCGCGGCGATACGAGCCGCCCAGTCCGGATAGGCGATGCAGGCGCGGCCCACGGCGATCAGGTCATAGCCGTGATCGAGGCCCAGCTCGGCATCGGCGACGTTAACCACCCCGCCGACGCCCATCACCGGCACCTGAGCCAGAGTGTCAGAGCGCATGGCGCAGTATTTCTCAATCAGCGGCGTTGGGTCGCAGATATCAACGATAGATGGACGCAGAGTCGCGCCCACCGAGAAGTGCAGATAATCGACGCCGCGAGCGGCCAGTTTTTCCAGCAGATACATGGTGTCGTCGAAGCGGATCCCCGGGACCTCCATCTCTTCCGGCGAGAAGCGGTAACCGATGATAAAGGCATCGTCAGCGTACTGGCGGGCCATTTTATGGGTGATGTCGAGCACCGCCAGCGGGAAACGAGCGCGATTGTCGCGGCTACCGCCCCACTCATCGTCGCGCTGGTTGGAGTTCGGCGAATAGAACTGCTGAATGAGATAGGTGTTAGCCCCGTGAATTTCGACCCCGTCGAAACCGGCGAGGATAGCGCGACGGACCCCATCGCCAAACTTGGCGATCATGCCTTCCACTTCGTCTCCGCTCAACGCCCGCGGCATCGCGGCGCCCTCACGCGGGGCGGCGATAGCGCTCGGCGCCACCGGCTGGCGACCGCCGATCAGCTGCGGGTCGACCATGCGGCCGCCGTGATAGATCTGCAGAATCGCTTTCGAACCTTCCGCTTTAATCGCTTCGGCGATTTTCGCCAGGCCGGCGATTTTTTCATCGTTATCGATACCGATAGCACCCGGGAAGGCCAGGCCGTAGTCATCAATAAAGCAGCACTCGACAATAATGGTGCCGATGCTGCCGGCGCGAGCGCGATAGTACTCCACCAGCTCGCTGGTGACAGTCCCATCGTAATAACCGGTGCAGGTGGTCATCGGCGCCATGAGCAAACGGTTTTTCAGCTCCGTACCATTTGGTAAAGTAAATGGCTGCAGAATTCGTTCGTTACTGGTCATAAGTTACGCTCCAGATTTTAAAATATTAAAAATTCAGAATGGGGTGACGGAATCATTAATGGTTGTGTTTTTTTAATTCCTGTTGTCATGCCAATAATATAACGGGTTTTTTAGTTACTAAATCAATTACGTTAGTTATAAAACTATTTAACCCCAGCAATAACATCGCTACCTCTATTGTATTATTAAAATAATAAATAGCATTTACATAATACAAATGAACGATAACATTTCAGATACTTACGTTAACATTCACAACGACCAAACTCGCGAACATTACAGTTATTATTCAGCAAGTTACGAAACACATGAAAAAAAATAGCATTAATTTCTTATTTTTATTTTAACATTTACCGATATTTTCGCCAAAATAACACTTCATCACATAGGGTTATACTGATAATAAAAAAATAGTGAAATCACCTGCTTTTCTTGATCTTGATCAATTGCAACGGCCATTGAAAGCGCAATATATAAATAACCAATAAATTTAATTTAACGCCCATCAAATCGCGTTAAATAATCGCCCCAACGATACTCAGAAACGCAAAATAAAAACTAAAGAAACTTTTGTAATTAAAGAAATCACTGAGCGAATCGCTGGCGTAAACGTTATTTTCAACAACTTGCAGATACTCATTATGAAAGAGAAAAAGACAACCATACCGCCTGCCGGTGCAGTCAATCCAACGACTGCGAATAAAAAACGTCTCCTGATGATGGCGCTGCCGATTATCGTTGCCGTGCTGTTACTCTTCGTCCCGGTCCCGGACGGCCTGCCGCCGTACGCCTGGCACTACTTCGCTATCTTCGTCGGGGTGATCGTCGGGTTGATTTTTGAACCACTGCCTGGCGCCGTTATCGGCATCACCGGCGTGGTGGTCATCGCCCTGTGCAGTCAGTGGCTGCTGTTCAGCCCGGAACAGATGGCCGCACCTGGCTTCAAAATGGCCGGCGCCTCCTTTAAGTGGGCGGTGAGCGGCTTCGGCAACTCCACCGTGTGGCTTATCTTCGGCGCCTTTATGTTCGCCGCCGGCTACGATAAAACCCAGTTCGGCCGCCGCCTGGCGCTGATTCTGGTGAAATATCTCGGCCGTCGCAGCCTGACGCTGGGCTACGCCATCACCTTCGCGGATCTGCTGCTGGCGCCGTTTACGCCGTCGAATACCGCGCGCAGCGGGGGCACCATCTACCCGATTATCGCCAACCTGCCGCCGCTGTACGGTTCAAAACCAAACGATCCGAGCGCGCGTAAAATCGGTTCCTATCTGATGTGGGTAGCGATCACTGCCGCCTGTATCACCAGCTCGATGTTCCTGTCAGCACTGGCGCCGAACCTGCTGGCGCTGGCGCTGGTAAAAAGCATCGTCGGTATCAACATCTCCTGGGGCACCTGGTTCATCGCCTTCCTGCCGCTTGGCGTACTGCTGATCCTGACCATGCCGCTGCTGGCCTACTGGTTCTACCCGCCGGAAGTGAAAGTCAATAACGAAGTGCCGCTGTGGGCCGCTCGTGAACTGGAAAAACTGGGCAAACTGTCGCGCAATGAGATCCTGCTGCTGGTGTTCGTCTGCTTCGCGCTGATGATGTGGATCTTCGCCGCCGACTGGATTGAACCGGCTCTGGCCGCCCTGCTGGTTATCGTGCTGATGCTGTGGACCGGCGTGCTCTCCTGGAGCGATATCACCAACAACAAAGCGGCGTGGAACACCTTTGTCTGGTTCGCCACCCTGGTGGCGCTGGCCGACGGCCTCTCCTCTACCGGCTTTATCGCCTGGCTGGGTAAAGAGGGCGGCGCGCTGATGAGCGGTATCTCCCCGGGGATGGCGACCATCGTCCTGCTGCTGGCGTTCTACCTGCTGCACTATCTGTTTGCCAGCACCACCGCGCACACTACCGCGCTGCTGCCGGCCATGCTGACCATCGCCGCCACCATTCCGGGGATGAATATGGAAGTGTTCGTTCTGCTGATGGTCACCTCGCTGGGCGTGATGGGGATCATCACCCCGTACGGTACCGGCCCAAGCCCGATCTACTACGGCAGCGGCTATCTGCCGACCAAAGATTACTGGCGCCTCGGCACCATCTTTGGCGCCATCTTCCTGGCCGCCCTGCTGCTGATTGGCTATCCGTGGATGTCCATGATGTTCTGATTCATAACCGCCGGGACCACCCCGGCGGTTTTATCTTTATGGAGTAAGTGATTATGTCGACTAAACCGTTTGTTTATCAGGATCCGTTCCCGCTGGCGCACGACGATACCGAATACTATCTGCTCAGCAAAGCGCACGTCTCCGTCGCCGAATTTGACGGCCAGGAAGTGCTGAAAGTGGAACCGCAGGCGCTGACCCTGCTGGCGCAGCAGGCCTTCCACGACGCCGCCTTTATGCTGCGCGTCTCCCATCAGCAGCAGGTCGCGTCGATTCTGCTCGACCCGGAGGCCAGCGATAACGATAAATATGTCGCCCTGCAGTTCCTGCGCAACTCGGAAATCGCCGCCAAAGGCGTCCTGCCCACCTGTCAGGACACCGGCACCGCCATCATCATGGGTAAAAAAGGCCAGCGCGTCTGGACCGGCGGCGGCGACGAAGCCGCCCTGGCGCAGGGCGTGTACAACACCTATACCGAAGATAACCTGCGTTACTCGCAGAACGCCCCGCTGGATATGTATAAAGAGGTCAACACCGGCACCAACCTGCCGGCGCAGATCGATCTCTACAGCGTCGACGGCGACGAATATAAATTCCTGTGCATGGCGAAAGGCGGCGGTTCCGCCAATAAAACCTATCTCTATCAGGAAACCAAAGCGCTGATCACCCCGGCGAAGCTGAAAAACTATCTGGTGGAGAAGATGCGTACCCTTGGTACCGCTGCCTGCCCGCCGTACCATATCGCCTTTGTCATCGGCGGCACCTCGGCGGAAGCGACGCTGAAAACCGTCAAGCTGGCCTCCACCCGCTACTACGACGGTCTGCCAACCGAAGGCAACGAGCACGGTCAGGCGTTCCGCGATGTGCAGCTTGAGCAGGAACTGCTGCAGGAAGCGCAAAACCTCGGCCTCGGCGCGCAGTTCGGCGGCAAATACTTCGCCCACGATATCCGGGTGATCCGCCTGCCGCGCCACGGCGCCTCCTGTCCGATCGGCATGGGCGTCTCCTGCTCCGCCGACCGCAACATCAAAGCCAAAATCAACCGCGACGGTATCTGGATTGAGAAACTGGAGAGCAATCCAGGAAAATATATCCCTGAACATCTGCGTCAGCAGGGCGAAGGCAAGGTGGTCAGCATCAACCTGAATCAGCCGATGAGCGAGATCCTGGCGCAACTGTCCGCCCATCCGGTTTCCACCCGCCTGAGTCTCAACGGCACTATTATCGTCGCCCGCGATATCGCCCACGCCAAGCTGAAAGAGCTTATCGATAATGGCGAGGAACTGCCGCAGTACGTGAAAGATCACCCGATCTACTACGCCGGCCCGGCCAAAACGCCTGCCGGTTACGCCTCCGGCTCCCTCGGCCCGACCACCGCAGGCCGCATGGACTCTTACGTCGATCTGCTGCAGTCCCATGGCGCGAGCATGGTGATGCTGGCGAAAGGCAACCGCAGCCAGCAGGTCACCGACGCCTGCCACAAACACGGCGGCTTCTACCTCGGCAGCATCGGCGGCCCGGCGGCGGTGCTGGCGCAACAGAGCATCAAGAGCCTTGAGTGCGTGGCGTATCCGGAACTGGGGATGGAGGCGATCTGGAAAATCGAAGTGGAAGATTTCCCGGCGTTTATTCTCGTCGATGATAAAGGCAACGATTTCTTCCAGCAGATCCAGAACAAGCAGTGCGCCGGCTGTAAACAGCACGGCTAACGCCCCCTCTGGCGCTAACAGCAGGCCGTCGCCGTTCAGGTGACGGCTTTTTTTTAGCCCGCGCCGCGCCAGCTTGAACTCACTTCCTGCCCGGCTATGCTCAACGACAAGTCGTCCCTTGAATGCTGAAAAAGAACAATAATTCCCTTTCCCGGGTTGATGCTGACCCTCGGGTCGACCGGGACGATGCCCCAGCCGTCGCGCCGCAGGAGGGTGAGAAATAAGGATAACGTAGCGGCATTTCCGCCGGGTGGCGTCTGTTCCTTACCCGGCCGACAACGACTGCCGGGCAATCCGACCTGGACGACGACTCAACCCTGCGCGGCGTCAATGTCGTCAAACACCTGCTGCGCCAGATGCATCGTGGCATTGGCCGCCGGCAGTCCGCAGTACAGCGCAGAGTGCATGATCAACTCTTTCAGCTCATCGCGGGTCACCCCGTTGTTAAACGACGCGCGCAGATGCATCTTCAGCTCCGCCTCGCGATTGAGAGCAATCAGCATGGCAATGGTGATCATACTGCGGGTGTGGTGGTCGAGCCCCGGACGGGTCCAGGTCTCACCCCAGGCGTAGCGGGTGATAAAGTCCTGAAACTCTTCGTTCAACGGCGTCAGATGCTGCAGCGTACGGTCGACGTGGGCGTCGCCCAGTACTTTGCGCCGCACCGCCAACCCGTCCTGATAGCGCTGTTTATCCTCCATGGCGTTCTCCCTGGAAAAAGCTCAGCAGCGCTGAAGTAAAGCTATTCGCCGCCTCAATGTTTGACAGATGCGATGCCGGCAGAACTACCACCTGGGAGGCGGGGATCTGCTGCTGCAGGAAATTAGCGTCACCGACCGTGGTGACAGGGTCACTTTCACCGGCAATGATTAACGTCGGCAGCGGGATCTGCCCTACTTCGCCCCGCAGGTCGGCGGCGGCCAGCGCCTCACAGCAGGCGGCATAGCCTTCGGCGTCGGTATGGGTCAGCTGGTGACACAGGGCCTCCACCACCTCCGGCGCCTTCTGGCGAAACGCGTGGGTGAACCAGCGATCCGCCGCCCCGGCGGCCACCACCGCCATTCCCTCCTGGCGTACCGCCCGCGCCCGCGACAGCCAGCTGGCCTGATCGCCGATGCGCGCCGCGGTGTTCGCGACGGCCAGACCATAAAAACGCTCTGGCGCAAAGCGGCCCAGCCACAGACCGGTCAGACCGCCCATCGAGATCCCGCAGAACCAGGCGCGGTCGATATTCAGATGATCGAGCAGCGCAATCACATCTTCCCCCAGCTGGGCGAGGGTCACTTTGCCATTTTTCGTCGTTTTACCGTGGCCGTGGGTGTCGTAGCGCAGCACCCGGAAATGGGCGGTTAACGCCTCTGTCTGCGGCTGCCACATCGCCCGGGTGGTACCCAGCGAGTTGGAGAGAACGATAACCGGAGCACCTTCCGGTCCATCGAGTTGATAATCAAGATTCATCATGTTGCTCCTGATAACGCGCCAGCACCTGGCGCACAAAGCGTTCGGCGCTGCCGGTCGCCGTTGCCGGGTCCAGCAGCGTGGTTAAGCGTTCGCGGGAGAGATACTGACTAACCTGCGGGTCTGCCGCGAGCAGATCGACCAGCGGGCGGTGGCGGTCCAGCGCCTGACGGCACAGCGCCTCAATATGATGGTGCGCCTCAGCTTTGCCGATGCATTCCGCCAGCGCCAGGGTCACCGCCTCAGCCATGATCAGCCCGTGGGTGATATCGAGGTCGGCACGCATCTTTTGCGGAAAGACCTGCATGTCGCGCACCAGCGCCTCGCTTTGCGCCAGCGCCCCGCCCACCAGGGTAATCAGCTCCGGCAGGGTCTCCCACTCCGCCTGCCAGCCGCCCAGCGCCCGCTCGTGCTGCTGAATCTGGCAGGCGTAGAGGGTGGCCATCAGACCCGGGGTGCGCTGGGCGGCGGTCAGGATCGCCGCGCAGGCCACCGGATTGCGCTTATGCGGCATCGTCGACGAGCCGCCGCGCCCTTCCGCTACCGGCTCGCCCACCTCAGCCACTTCGGTCTGCATCAGCAGGGAGAAGTCGTTAGCGAATTTCCCCAGGGTGCCGCAGACGCCAGCGAACCAGGCGCCTGCCTCCAGCAGCCGATCGCGCTGGCTGTGCCACGGGGTATCCGGCAGCGACAGACCGAGGTTCTGCGCCAGCGCCTGGCCAACCGCCGGTCCTTGCGCTTTCAGCGCGTCCAGGGTCCCCGCGGCGCCGCCGAACTGCAGCACCAGCAGACGCGGACGCATCTCCCGCAGCCGCTGCTGCCAGCGCAGCAGCGCGTCGAGAGTGCCCGCCAGCTTCAGACCAAAGGTCACCGGCAGCGCATGCTGCATCCAGGTCCGGCCCGGCATCACGCTGTGGCAATGACGGTCGGCCTGCCCGGCGAGGGCCGCCAACAGTCGCTCAAGCAGTTGCTCGGCGGCATCCAGCGCCCCGCGCAGCTGGAGCACCAGCCCGGTGTCGATAGCATCCTGACTGGTGGCGCCCCAGTGAACGTAGCGCGCGGCGTTTGGATCCCGCGCTTTTACCTGGGCCGTCAGCTGTTTCACCAGCGGGATCGCCAGATTACCCGACCCCACAGCCGCCTCGCCCAGGGCGGTAAAATCGATCGCCTCGTGGCGGCAGGCCGCGACAATCGGCCCGACCGCCGCTGCCGGCACCATCCCGCAGGCGGCCTGCGCCTGGGCCAGCGCCGCTTCAAAATCCAGCATGCCCTGCACCCGCTGCGCGTCGCTGAACCAGTCGGTGAGCGGACTGCTGCGCAGCATCGGGGTCAACAAACTCATTCTGGCTCCTTAAACACGTTCAATAATCAGGGCGATCCCCTGCCCGACGCCGATGCACATGGTGCACAGCGCGTAGCGGCCGCCGGTCCGTTTCAGCTGGTAAGCTGCGGTCATCGCCAGGCGGCCGCCGGAGGCGCCGAGCGGATGCCCCAGGGCGATCGCCCCGCCGTTGGGGTTCACATGGGCGGCATCGTCCGGTAAGCCCAAATCGCGGGTCACCGCCAGCGCCTGGGCGGCGAAGGCTTCATTCAGCTCGATCACGTCCATCTGGGCTAACGTCAGACCGGTCTGCGCCAGCACCTTCCGCACCGCCGGCGCCGGGCCAAAGCCCATAATGCGCGGCGCCACCCCCGCCGTCGCCACGCCGACCACCCGGGCCAGCGGCTGAAGATCGTTGGCCGCCAGCGCAGTTTCGCTGGCCAGCAGCAGCGCGCAGGCGCCATCGTTAACGCCTGAGGCGTTGCCGGCGGTGACGCTGCCGTCGGCGCGCACCACGCCGCGCAGTTTCGCCAGCGCCTCCAGCGAGGTGCTGCGCGGGTGTTCATCGCGGCTAAACCGCAGCGGCTCGCCTTTACGCTGCGGCACCTGGACGGCGATCAGCTCATCGGCAAAACGCCCAGCCTCCTGGGCCGCGGCGGTGCGCAGTTGACTGCGTAAGGCGAACGCATCCTGATCGGCGCGGGAAATGGCAAACTCATCGGCGACATTTTCCGCCGTCTCCGGCATGGAATGCACGCCGTACAGGGCTTTCATCTGCGGGTTAATAAAGCGCCAGCCGATGGTGGTATCCTCCATCTGCATGCTGCGGCTAAAGGCGCTCTCCGCTTTACCCATCACAAACGGCGCCCGGGACATACTCTCCACGCCGCCGGCGATCATCAGCTGCGTCTCCCCGCTTTTAATCGCCCGCGCCGCGACGCCGATCGCATCGAGGCTGGAGCCGCACAGGCGGTTGATGGTGCTGCCGGGCACGCTCTCCGGCAGCCCGGCCAGCAGCAGCGCCATCCGCGCCACGTTGCGGTTGTCTTCCCCGGCCTGGTTGGCGCAGCCAAAGATCACATCGTCAATGCGCGAAGGATCCAGTCCCGGGTTACGCTCCAGCAGCGCTTTCAGCGGTAGCGCCGCCAGGTCGTCAGCGCGCATCGTCGCCAGGGTACCACCAAAACGGCCAAAGGGTGTACGCACCGCATCACAGATAAATGCCTGATTCATCATAGGTTCCTTACGCGCTTTCCGCCAGTTGTTCAAAGGTCAGCGTCACCGGAGTGATGCGCTGCAGCTCTTCAAAAGAGAGACCGTTAAAGATTTCCCGCACCACCGGGCCGCGGCCGGTAATGTCGATCACCGCCAGGTCGGTATAGATCCGGCTCACGCAGCCGACGCCGGTCAGCGGGTAGCTGCACTGTTCCACCAGCTTGCACTCGCCGTCGCGGGTCAGATGGTCCATCATCACAAACACCTGGCGAGCGCCGATGGCCAGATCCATCGCCCCGCCGACCGCCGGGATGGCGTCCGGCGCGCCGGTGCTCCAGTTGGCGAGATCGCCGCTGGCGGAGACCTGATAGGCCCCCAGCACGCAGATATCGAGATGGCCGCCGCGCATCATGGCGAAGGAGTCGCCATGGTGGAAATAGCAGCCGCCCTGCAGGAGGGTGACGTACTCTTTACCGGCATTGATCAGCTCGGGATCTTCTTCTCCGGGCTGCGGCTTCGGCCCCATGCCCAGCAGGCCGTTCTCGCTGTGCAGGAACACCTCTTTGTCGGCAGGCAGGTAGTTGGCAATCCGGGTCGGCAGGCCAATGCCGAGGTTAACGTAAGCGCCTTCGGGGATATCGCGGGCCACGCGCTGGGCCATTTCGTCACGGGTCAGTTTTTGCATCTCGGGCTCCTCAGGCGCGTTGTGCGGCAGTCAGGTTTTCCAGCGAGAACACGCGCTGGACGAAAATGCCGG
Source organism: Klebsiella sp. 2019SCSN059 (assembly GCF_021739525.1). Classification (NCBI taxonomy): domain Bacteria; kingdom Pseudomonadati; phylum Pseudomonadota; class Gammaproteobacteria; order Enterobacterales; family Enterobacteriaceae; genus Klebsiella; species Klebsiella sp. 2019SCSN059. The sequence goes on from NZ_JAKKOM010000004.1 coordinate 200,693, forward strand.
GGGTGATGATGTGTTCCGGGTCGAGGTCGCCCAGCGACACCAGCTGCGAGACTTCAACGATGGTGGTTTTCGCCGCCGTCGCCATAATCGGGCCAAAGTTGCGCGCTGCCTTGCGATACACCAGGTTGCCCCAGCGGTCGCCCTGGTGGGCTTTAATCAGCGCGAAATCGGCTTTGATCGGATACTCCAGCACATAGTGGCGGCCGTCGATTTCCCGTGTCTCCTTGCCTTCCGCCAGCGGCGTGCCGTAGCCGGTGGGGGTAAACACCGCGCCCAGCCCGGCGCCGGCGGCCTGGATACGCGCCGCGAGGTTGCCCTGCGGCACCAGCTCCAGCTCCACTTTGCCGCGGCGATAGAGGTCATCGAAAATCTGGGAATCGACCTGGCGCGGGAAGGAGCAGATCATTTTGCGCACCCGGCCAGCCTTAAGCAGCGCCGCGAGCCCCACTTCGCCGTTGCCGGCGTTGTTGTTAATGATGGTCAGGTCGCGGGCGCCCTGGTCAATCAGGGCGTCAATCAGAAAGGTCGGCTGGCCGGCGGGACCAAAGCCGCCGATCATAATAGTCGCCCCGTCGTGGATCCCGGCGATGGCCTCGCTCAGCGTCGATACGCTTTTATCAATCATCAGGTCGCTCCAGTGATGTGCGGTAATCGCACTTTTATTCGTTGTTCGCACAAAATGTGACCCGCTTAACGATGTCGGTCAAGGGCGATAATCGAAATATGGTGCGATAATCGAACATCGGTTATCTTTAGCGAAAGAATGTGATCGATGGCAAATATGGGGAACAGAAATGGACAAGCATCCAGACGATTTACTGACCGGCGACGGCGATCCGTTTAAGGGCGATCCTAACTTCATGGCCTCGCTGGCGCGCGGCCTGGAGGTGATTCAGGCATTCACGCCGCAGCGGCCCCTGCTGTCTATCTCACAGATCAGTCAGAAGACCGGCATTCCGCGCGCAGCGGTGCGCCGCTGCCTGTATACCCTGAGCAAGCTGGGGTTCGTTTATGCCGAAGACGGTAAGCATTTTCAGCTGCGGCCGCGGATCCTGGCCCTGGGTCACGCCTGGCTGGCCTCGACGCCGCTGGCGCGTTCGGCGCAGCCGGTGCTGCGGCATCTGAGCGAAATGCTCAATGAGTCCTGCTCCATCGCCACCCTCGACGGGGACGATATCCTGTATATCGCCCGCGCTTCCAGCTCGCGGATCATGACCATCGACCTCGATATCGGCAGCCGCCTTCCGGCGTGGGCGACCTCGATGGGTCGGGTGCTGCTCAGCCATCAGCCGGAGGAGAAGCTCAACGACATGCTGGCCAGGGTAACCATGATCCGCTATACCCCGCAGACGGTGGATTCGGTGGCGAAGCTGCGCGCCGAGCTGAAACGGGTGCATCAGCAGGGGTATGCCCTCAACGATCAGGAGCTGGAGATGGGCCTGCGCTCCCTCGCGGTACCGCTGTTTAACGCCCAGGGGCAGGCGCAGGCGGCGCTGAACGTCGGGGTGCATGCGGGCCAGATGTCGGCCCGCGAGATGATCGACCGCGTGCTGCCGGAGCTGCAAAAAGCCGCCCGCGAGCTGACGCTGCTGCTGCGCTAACGGCTGCGCTTGGCGTGCCGCTCCCAGGTCTCCTGCTTCGCTTCGGCCGATTTACGCAGCGCGACATAGCAGGCGCCGCTACCGCCATGATGTGGTAGCGCGGCGCAGAAGGCCTGCACCTCCGGCAGCTCTTCCAGCCACCGCGCCAGATAGCTGCGGATGATATTGGCATGGGACTGGTCGTCGCGGCCTTTGCCGTGAACGATCAGCACATTGCGTAACCCCTCTTTCTGCGCCTGCACCATAAAGGCGAAGAGCATCTGCCGGCACTGTTCCACCGGCTGGCGCAGCAGGGAGAGGCTCGCCTGCTGGCTGTATTTCCCCCGCCGTAGCTTATCCAGCACACCGCTCTGCAGCCCTTCGCGCTTAAACTCCAGCGGCGTGGCGAGCGGTACGATATCGAGATAGCCGGTAGTGAGAAAATTATCCAGTTGCAGGGTGTCGACGCGCTGCGGGGCGCGACTGTTGCGCCCGGGATGCCAGTGCACGTCATTGTTACGTTTCAGGGGCTGGACATCTTCCATGGCGTCAAGAAACAGGGATTTGTCATCAAGGTTCATGGGCTCTCCTCCAGCGGCTGTCGCCAGCTACTATAGCCGCCTCGCGCTCCCCCCTCAACGCGTTTAGCCCCGTCTGCTGGCAAAGTGAGCGCGACGGGCGGTTAAGGAAACAATTGTCGACTCTGGCGGCGAAACAGGGTGATTAATGACGCCGTTAGCGGCGTCTGCCGGGTGTCGCGCCGCTGGATCAGAAAATAGGCCGCCGTCGGCAACGCTTCACGGACGGGGATCATCATCAGTTTGTCCGCCATCATCGGATCGTTGCCGAGCTCCACCGGCAGGATACTGAGAAAATCGCTTTTCACCACCAGGCTGATGCACGACGAGAAGGTCTCGCACACAATATCCACCTTTGGCGCCAGTCCGGCCTGATTAAACCGGTCCTGCAGCTGTTTAAAGTAGCTGCCGCGCGGCGTCGGCATGGTCCAGTGGTGATCCATCAGCTCCACCAGCGAGGTGGCCTGCGCCGCCGGATGCCCCGCGCGGGCGAAGACCGCGAACGGTTTCTCAAACAGTTTTTCAAAGCTGAACTCATGGTCGTACGGCCCGGGATAGTAGGTGTTGATGGTGAAATCCAGCTCCCCCTGGCGCAGCTCATTGATCATCGCCAGCAGCTGGCCCTCCATGATCCGCACCTTCACCTGCGGATGCTGCTGATGAAAGCGGCAGATCACCGACGGCATCAGCGACCGGGCGACGCTGGCGCCAAGGCCAATATTGATCTGCCCGGCCTGCTCTCCCTGGCGCTGCAGCAGTTCATCCTGCGCCGCCCGCAGCTCCTCGAGGATCAGGCTCGCATGTTGATAAAAACTTTCGCCATCGTCAGTCAGCGCCACCCCCTGGCGGCGGCGGACGAACAGCTGAGCGGAAAGCCCCTCCTCCAGCTCTTTAATCGCTTTGGTCAGGGCCGGCTGCGAGACCGCCAGCGAGCGGCTGGCGCCGCGAATACTCCCTTCCCGGGCCACCTCGACGAAGGCGCGAATTTGATGAAATTTAATCTGAAATGCCATGTTTTTGGTGATAACTGTTGTTTATCAGACGGAAGAAAATGACATCTACTGTAATCCATCAGGCTGTGGCAGGTTAAGAGCGTTAAGGCCTGTAGCGCGTCAGTGATAAACAAAAGCTATCACATCGTGAACGCCGTCACATTTTTTACTTATGACAGGATAAGCTATGCCGCAACTTGATGAATACCTGCGCCAGCTGGCGCCAGCCATGACCCAATGGCGCCGCGATTTTCACCTGCACGCTGAATCCGGCTGGCTGGAGTTTCGCACCGCCAGCAAGGTGGCGGAGATCCTCGACGGACTCGGCTACCAGCTGGCGCTGGGGCGTGACGTCATCGATGCCGACAGCCGGATGGGGCTGCCGGATGAGGAGACCCTGACCCAGGCTTTCGAGCGCGCCCGCGAGCAAGGGGCGCCGGAACGCTGGTTGCCGGCGTTTGAAGGCGGGTTCGCCGGCGTGGTGGCGACGCTCGACACCGGTCGTCCCGGCCCAACCCTGGCCTTTCGCGTCGACATGGATGCCCTCGACCTCAATGAGCAGCACGATGACAGCCACCGCCCCCATCGCGACCATTTTGCCTCCTGCAACGCCGGCATGATGCACGCCTGCGGCCACGATGGGCATACCGCCATCGGGCTGGGTCTGGCGCATGTGCTCAAGCAGTATGCAGCCCAGCTCAACGGGGTCATTAAACTGATTTTCCAGCCTGCTGAAGAGGGTACCCGCGGCGCCCGCGCGATGGTGGCCGCCGGCGTGGTGGACGAGGTGGACTATTTCACCGCCATCCATATCGGCATCGGCGTTCCGGTCGGCACCGTGGTGTGCGGGGGAGACAACTTTATGGCCACCACCAAATTCGATGTGCATTTTAGCGGCGTGGCCGCCCATGCCGGCGGTAAGCCTGAAGATGGGCACAACGCGCTGCTCGCCGCCGCCCAGGCCGCCCTTGCTCTGCACGCCATCCCACCGCACAGCGCCGGCGCGTCGCGGGTCAACGTTGGGGTGATGCAGGCTGGCACCGGACGCAACGTGGTGCCCTCTTCGGCCCTGTTAAAAGTGGAAACCCGCGGCGAAAGCGAAGCCATCAATCAGTATGTTTTTGATCGGGCGCAGCACGTCATCGCCGGGGCCGCGGCGATGCATCAAGCCGGGTACGAGTTACGCATGATGGGCGCGGCCACCGCCAGCGCCCCGTCGCCGGCGTGGGTGGCGTACCTGCGCGAACAGGCCGCCCTTGTGTCCGGCGTGCAGCAGGCGGTGGATCGCATCGCCGCCCCGGCGGGATCGGAAGACGCCACCCTGATGATGGCCCGGGTCCAGGCGCGCGGCGGCCTCGCCTCGTACATGATATTCGGCACCGAACTGAGCGCCGGTCACCACAACGAGAAGTTTGACTTCGACGAGAGCGTAATGACGGTCGCGGTCGACACCCTGGCGCGCGTCGCGCTTAACTTTCCCTGGCAGCGGGGGGTGTGATGGAACCCATCTTTCAGTTTGTGGACGAGGTGATTGAGGCAAGCCGCGAGACATATTGCGCTATCGCCGATGACATCTGGGATCACCCGGAGACGCGCTTTGAGGAGTTCTGGTCCGCCCGCCGGCTGGCGGACGCCCTGGAAGCGGAAGGTTTTCAGCTTACCCGGGATGCCGGCGGGATCCCCAATGCTTTTATCGCCAGCGTCGGCGAGGGCCAACCGGTTATTGCCCTGCTGGGCGAGTTTGACGCCCTGGCGGGTCTTAGCCAGCAGGCCCACTGCGCGGAGCCGACATCGTCGACGCCGGGGGGCAACGGTCACGGCTGCGGGCACAATCTGCTCGGGACGGCGGCTTTCGCCGCGGCGGTGGCCGCTAAAAAATGGCTGCAGCAGCACGGCGGCGCAGGCACCCTGCGCTTCTACGGTTGCCCGGGGGAAGAAGGCGGCTCGGGCAAAACCTTTATGGTGCGCGAAGGGCTGTTTGATGACGTCGATGCGGCCCTCACCTGGCATCCAGAGGCCTGGGCCGGGATGTTCAGCACCCGCACCCTCGCCAACATTCAGGCGGCGTGGCGCTTTACCGGCACCGCCGCCCACGCCGCCAATTCGCCGCACCTGGGGCGAAGCGCCCTGGACGCGGTCACCCTGATGACCACCGGCAGCAACTTCCTGAATGAACATATTATCGAGAAGGCGCGGGTTCATTACGCCATTACCGATACCGGCGGCGTCTCGCCCAACGTCGTCCAGGCCCAGGCGGAAGTGCTGTATCTGATCCGCGCGCCGGAGATGGCCGACGTGGAACAGATTTTCGCCCGCATTGAGAAGATTGCCCAGGGGGCCGCGCTGATGACCGAGACCCACGTCAGCTGCCGCTTTGAAAAAGCCTGCTCGGGCTATCTGCCCAACCGCACGCTCGAAGCGGCGATGTACCAGGCGGTATGCCATTACGGCACGCCGGCATGGAGCGACGACGAGCGCGCCTTTGCCGCGGCGATCCGCGCCACGCTCAGCGACAACGATATCAATAACAGCCTGAACAATATCGCCGGCACCGGCGGCGAGGCGGGGAAAACCTTCGCTCGTCGCCACCGCGACACGCTGCTGATTGATGAGGTGGCGCCGTGGGCGGCCACGGATACGCTCCTCGCCGGCTCCACCGACGTCGGCGACGTCAGCTGGAAAGCGCCGGTGGCCCAGTGCTTCAGCCCCTGCTTCGCGGTGGGTACCCCGTTGCACAGCTGGCAGCTGGTGAGCCAGGGACGCACCGCCATCGCCCATAAAGGGATGCTGCTGGCGGGGAAAGTCCTCGCGGCGACGGCGATCCGCTTATTCAGCGACCGCGCGCTGCTGGAGGCCAGCCAGCGAGAGCTCAGGCAAGCGCTGGCCGAACATCCCTACCGCTGCCCGATCCCGACGGAGGTGAGGCCGTCGGTTTTACGCTAACCATACAGACCAGACCGCTCCTGACAGACGCTGACCGGCATCGCGGCACGCACCGACCATAATAACCGCCGGCAGTACGGGAGCAGGCCTGCCTAACACAACAACGACAACAGAGGAACGCCCATGAGTATGTCATCCATACCGTCGCCTTCCCCCGCCGGAAAGCGCTATGGCTGGGTAGAGAAGATCGGTAATAAGGTCCCGCACCCGTTTTTGCTGTTTATCTATCTTATCGTGGCGCTGATCGCCGCCACGGCGATACTCTCCGCCTTCAACGTCGGGGTCCAAAATCCTGCGGACGGGTCGCGGGTGGTGGTCAAAAACCTGCTCAGCGTGGAAGGGTTGCACTGGTTTCTACCGAACGTGATTAAAAACTTCAGCGGTTTCGCGCCGCTGGGGGCGATCCTCGCCCTGGTGCTGGGCGCCGGCTTTGCCGAGCGGGTGGGCCTGTTGCCCGCGCTGATGGTGAAGATGGCCTCCCACGTTAGCGCCCGTTATGCCAGCTATATGGTGCTGTTTATCGCCTTTTTCAGCCATATCTCTTCGGACGCCGCGCTGGTGATCATGCCGCCGCTGGGGGCGCTGATGTTTCTCGCCGTCGGTCGGCATCCGGTCGCCGGCCTGCTGGCGGCCATTGCCGGCGTGGGCTGCGGCTTTACCGCCAATTTACTGATCGTCACCACCGACGTGCTGCTCTCCGGGATCAGCACCGAGGCGGCCAAATCCATCGATGCCTCTCTGCACGTCAGCGTGATCGATAACTGGTACTTTATGGCGACCTCGGTGATCCTCCTGACCCTCGTCGGCGGTTTGATCACTGACAAGCTGGTGGAGCCGCGGCTGGGCCAATGGCAAGGCAGTCGTGATGACAAGCTGCAGACCCTGACCGCCGAGGAGCGTTTCGGCCTGCGCATCGCCGGCGTGGCGACGCTGGCGTTCGTGGCGGTCATCGCCCTGATGGTGGTTCCGGAAAACGGCATTCTTCGCGATCCGGTTCAGCACACGGTCATGCCCTCGCCGTTTATCAAAGGCATCGTGCCGCTGATCATCTTTTTCTTCTTTGTCGTGTCGCTGGCTTACGGCATCGCCACCGGCAAAATTCGCCGCCAGGCCGATCTGCCGCAGCTGATGATTGAGCCGATGAAAGAGATGGCCGGTTTTATCGTGATGGTCTTCCCGCTGGCGCAGTTCGTGGCGATGTTCAATCGTAGCCATAAATCAGACCCTATAAAATATATATAATAATATCAGTCATATATAAAAATATACTGGATATCGAGACAGTTATATTTTAGGCTATTTTCACCCGTTTTAACCCATTATGTTGTTATCAGCACCCCACACAGCACCCCACAGTTTAAGGTTTGGATATGGCTTTCTTCACCATAGAGAAAAGATTACGCAGCGATGGAACTGCCCGTTATCGCTGTACTGTAGCCGTTAAACAAAATGGTAAGTACGTCCACCGGGAGAACAAAACCTTCTCCAAGAACACCCTTGCGAAGTCCTGGGGGGCTAAACGTGTAGCATACATTGAAGAGCATGGTCTCCCAGAGCCAGAAAAAGAGATGAAAGAGATCTCTGTTATAACTGTTGGTGACCTGCTTACTCAGTATGAAAACCATCCAAACATAACGCTCGGTGCATCAAAAAGAAGCTCTCTCCGCACGCTTGGCCGTTCCTTTCTGGCAGAAATCAAACTTACGGACTTGACCGCAAAACATATTATCGAGCACTGCCAGACCCGAAAAGCGCAAGGACTTGCGCCTTCCACTATCTCTCAGGACGTATCGTATTTAAGTGTTGCGCTTGAAGCGGCCAAGCCACTTTTTGGCGCCCCAGCTAATTTGAACGAATTATCTGACGCTAAAGTTTGGTTGAGAAATATGGGGATCACAGGTCCTTCACAGCGACGTAGTCGCCGCGCAAGCGCTACCGAGGTTGATCGGTTGCATGAAGTTCTTAAAGTTAAGGCCGAAACGGCATACACCGGGGCGCCATTACATCAAATATTTATGTTTTCCATACTTACATGTATGAGGGTTGGAGAGGTTTGTCGTCTTCTCTGGGAGGATGTGGACGATATTCAGCGTTCTGTTATCGTTAGAGACAGGAAGGACCCGAGGAAAAAAATCGGCAACCACATGTTAGTGCCCTTACTTGGTGATGCCTGGAGGATATTGACGATGCAGCCTCGTGTTGACGACAGGGTATTCCCGTTCAATCCGAAAAGTATAACAGCCATGTATCGGCGCGTTCGTGACGAGTTGGGGATTGAGGATCTGAGATATCACGATCTACGGCGCGAAGGGGCAAGCCGTCTGTTTGAAGCAGGATTCAGTATTGAAGAGGTAGCGCAGGTCACAGGACATCGTTCACTCAATATATTGTGGCAGGTTTACACTGAGCTATTTCCGAAAACGCTGCATGAGAAATTCGATAAGTTGCAGAAAAGCAAAAACATTGAGTAGAATCAAAAGCGGTGCTCCCCCTGCCTGAGCCCACGCCCACCCGGCAGCAGCATACATTAGCTGCCGGGTGGGCCTATGTGCAACACACTTTGAACTATTCACTAAATGAGCTGCCTGAATAATAACCACTATTAATAAGGCTCACTATGACTACTCTTCTGATCACCTCAAGCGTTGTATTTGTCATCCTCGCACTATTTACCATAAGCGTCATAAAACTATGGATTGGAGTCTCCAACAACCCTGACTAGCACCATCAGAGCCCCTCCCCATCCCTGCCATCATCCACAGCCTGTTTTCGCTATGGTCACGCGTCTTATCGACGAAATACGTTTGTTCCCGCGCTGTCCAGGAGTTAGCTTCCACCTCTGATAAGTGGATGCCGCGCCGGCGCAGATAGTTGACAAAGTCACTGGTGCGTAGGTACTGATACCCTTTCGGGTTGCGAGAGATAGAGGCGCAGAACGCCTCCCTGATTTTGTGCTGGAGCATGGTAGCCTCCTGGTCAATACTGGTTGCGCACAAAGTAGTTTTATCCGAGAGGAGAATCAATATAGGTTCTGGCTATCAATTTATGTCATTTCCGTAACATATTGATGTAACGAGTAAGGTAAGTCTTAAAGTGTTATCAGCCCTTAGCTGTTTGATGGTTTTGCGAACAATGCGAGGTTAAAATTTTTCAGCTATGGCAATGCCTTCATAGCAAATTGTTCACCTGCGATCTCTTGCATACGGTTCGCAGGTGAGCAAACTTAACCGGCTGGAAAATATTTATAAATCGTCTTCACCCCCTCCTATCACATAGGCCGCCGATCCAATGTTTTAACTGCTCAGACCAGAAATATCTGGAAGCTTTGGGCGCCTTCTTAGAAGATAGGGGTGTGCGAAGACGCACACAGCAATGATGTTATGTAGTATTTTCCCCTTGAGTGTGCCTGCTCAAGGGGATTTTTTATCGCCGTATTGTACTGGCAAATATTTGTAAATAGTCTTCACCCCCACGCCTGTCACATCGGCCACACGCGACTGGACAGGCGGTTAGTCCGGTATGTTTCTCGCGCTACTACTGCTTACGTTAACGTCTGGTAATGATCTAGCGGCGCGACGTAAAGCGGCGTTGAAAGCAATTATAGTGACCGGCCGGCGTTGGTACTTCACACGGTTAGAATGGCTCTGAAATAAAAAAACATCTTCTGGATAGCGTTCTCTTCTACGAGCAATGATCCCCTCCACTGGAGGGGTTGATTCAACACGTAGCTCTTTCAGGTGACCCTGTTTTCGTATCAGTATCAAGCCATCATCAATATCATCATATCGAATACTCAGCAGCCTTCCAGCGCTTAAACCTGTGTGAAAAATTAACGCCCACAAGTCTGCCCATGTATCTGAGATGGAAACAAGATTGCTGTTAATAGTTAAAAATTGTTCAAAACTTATTGTTTTCTTACCGTTCACGAACAAACCAAACTGTTTTCAAAGCTGAATGAATTGATTAAGCCAAACGTAACATATCAGGAAAAGTAGTGAAATCTTTGTCTTCAAGTCGCCGGGAGGTACTTGTAGATTGTTTTCACGTCCACGCCTGTCACATCAGCCACCTGCTGCCGGGTAGCGCCGTTCTCCAGCATTCTGCGGCACTGCTCCACCACATCTTCAGTCATTACCCGGCGACGGCCACCGACTCTCCCCTGCTCCCTCGCTGCGGCTAAACCCGCTCTGGTTCGCTCGACGATCAGCTCGCGCTCCATTTCCGCCAGGGCGCTCATGACGTGGAAGAAAAAGCGGCCTGCTGGCGTACTGGTATCGATGCTGTCGGTCAGGCTGCGGAAATTCACCCCGCGCGCCTGTAGCTCCGACACGAGCGTAATCAGATCGCGTACGCTGCGGCCAAGCCGATCAAGCTTCCAGACCACCAGCACATCGCCGGGCTTAAGCCTGCGTAAGGCCCGCCTCAATCCCGGCCGTCTGGCATTTTTCCCGCTCGCGGTGTCTTCAAATATCTGTTCACATTCTGCGCGAAACAGTGCTGTTTTCTGCAAATCGAGGTTTTGATCCCCTGTAGAGACCCGTGCATAGCCAATCAGCATGTTGTAACCCGTTGAAATAGCTGATTGTAAAAAGCTCCGCTCTTTCGCTCAAACCCTCGTTTGGGCGAACACCGTTTTGGAGCAAAAAAACATGGCCTTTAACCCGGAGCTGGGGAGCACGTCTCCCGCTGTGCTGCTCGATAATGCCGAGCGCCTGGATAAGCTGGTCAATGGGTCTGCGCTGACTGAGCCGGATCGCGCTGGCGATGATCTGGATACCTGGCGCGGAATGATGGCGAAAAACGATGAGGTCAGGCAGAACCTGATCCCACTCAGCAAGCAGTATGCGACGCTGGCAGCGGCCCAGGCGGATATCGCGAATATCCCTGTGAACGCCACCACCTACGTCCGCAGCCAGGATGGCAGCGCGCTGGCTACAGAGTATATGAACGTGGCAGGGACACTAACGGCCACGGGACGGAAAATGCTCTCGCAGGAAGGGGTTGAAGCGGGGCTGGCATATACAGCGACGCTGACAGACCGGGAAGGTATTAAGCGACAATATGGCGACTACCAGGATCTGACAGGGTTAAAGCTGCTGGACGACCCTGCGCTGATGCTGCCGGAAGATTCAGTAATTGAACTGCGAACCCTGGCGACAACGTCGGATGTGAACACGGTTTACAGTCGACTGGTATTTTCTTCAGCGGGTTCTGAAGCGATGGCCTTTGTACTGCCGGGAACAAAGACGCAGTACGCTCAGGGAAAATTCTGGTCAGCCTATCGCCTCTTCCGGTTCCGGGACCTGAAGTATGTGGGCATTCTGGAAACCACCGCAACGCTGGTCCGGGTGCGCTATGACCTGCCTGCTGGCTTCGGCGTCCCGGTGGCCGGTTCAAACTATATCGCGCTGGACTTAACCGGGAAATTCGCCCCCGCTCAGGCCGGACTGGTCACGTCGGTGACGAGGAAGTCCATTTCGGGTACGGCAATTGCGAATGCCATTCAGTTTGTGGTCACCCTGGCAGAGCTGACTGCTGCGGGCTTTACTGCCGCCACGGTGGGAGACTACCTGAAAACTATTGCTCCGGATTGCCTGTTTGCCGGATATGCGGCGTACGATACCACTATCGCACAGACCGGGTTTGAGGATTATTTCAAAGCCCTGTTGCCTGCCGGTGACTATACCGTCAGCACTGAAGGCTTCACCACATCCGGTCTGGCTGTCCTTCCGGCAGGAAGTTATGCCGTCTGGCGGCGTAAAGTGGTGCGATCGGTGCGGGTGGGTAACTATCAGCGAAAAGGTACGGACGTCAAAAATACCCTTTCAGCCGGGTACGTTAATTATCCGGTAGAAATCAGGGTCAGTTTCTCGCCCGGTGACGTCCCGGATTCCGATGCCCTGCTGGTGACAGATACTGACGGTAATACGTTTGATGCCCAGTTTGCTGATGATATCCATGTTAACCCGCGTCAAAAGTCGAATATCAGCTATCACGCGGATGGCTCCCTGGCGGCAGGGTCTGTTTTCATTCTGGATTCGCTGTCCAGTGGTGCGCAGAAGTATTACGAGGTGAAAGCCTGGAACCGTCGCCGGACTGATCTGGCCTCTGGCTCCTGGCCGCAGCTGGTGAAGACTGCCGACGGTTACAGCGTGACGGTCAGCGGGTACAAATACACCTTTTTACGCCAGCAGGGATTTGCCCTGACCAGCATTACCGACCCGGCGGGTATTGTTCATAACATTACACACGGCTGCTATTACAGCCAGGTGGTGGCCGGGGTGGCGGTGGATGAGCAGCTTATTCTGGGGGCATCCATCAGGCTGGTGAACACGGGGCCGGTCTTTACCGAGCTGGAAATGACGGTACGTAACCGGGCCGGAAACACGCTGGCAGAGGGCGCCCTGATGGCAACAGTCCGGTACCGTCTGTTCAGAAACGGGAAGGTTTCTGTCCGCGTCATGAATACGGCGATGCAGGATATTCCCGTCGGCGTGCTGTTCGGGGTGTACTCCCGGCTCCTGCTTAACGACGGAGTGTACACCTACGACACCTCCCGTGCGCTGGCTTACTTTACCGATGCCACCACGGGGAAACGCTTTACGGCGGCGCTGGTCTATGCAAACGGCGACGTTCACCGGGACGGGCCAACCTACGGGCCAAACCGTCCGGTTCGCGGTACGGCGCTGGTACCCGACGGGGCAGCGTACACCCGCATTGATGCCGGATGGCGGTATGGTTCATCGAATATTACCGATTATTCGTTCCTGAACTGGCCGGTGAAAAAAGGCTGGACCTGGACACATGAGCTGTGGATTGACTGCGATAACAGTGTAACAGCGGCGGCGTCGAATGCCACGAACGCCCTCATTAACAGCCAGGCACTTAACCGGCCTGTGGGATTCGCGGGAGACTGTGGGTATGCCGGCGTTATCCGTCAGGAGTTGCTGGAAAAAATGGCCTGCCATATTCGCGGTTCAGTGGAGTGGTGGAAATCGGAAGACGCCCGCCCATATGGCGGTGGCATGCCATTCATCAACGGTGAAGGTAAACTGGAATATCCGGCATTTTATTGTGTACCGGCGGACATTTTCCTGCTGGCCCGTTATGGCACCGGTGATCTGGATACGGTGTACACCACCTTTAAAAACTACATGGCGCTGGATAAGGGCTCCATCATCAATCCGGGGGCCGCGTATACCGGCGGGTGGTGGGGGCTGCAGTTTCAGTCGCGTCTGAGCATTCCCTGTTACGAGTGGCTCTACAAAATGGCGGTGAAGGCGGGGGACCCGGCCAAAATCACCGAGCTGAAGGCGGGGATAAAAAGCCTGGCGGATGCCGTCTATACGTACTGGGCAGCCAACGGCGGTATTCAGATTGCTGGCACAGCCACCGGGGTTGGTGCCAGCAATGCCAATGCCACGGGACTGCGGGCGCTGGCGCTGGGTATTTACACAGGGCAGGACAGCAGCGGGCATTACCTGACAGCCTTTAATGCTGTTGAGGCGCTGCTGACGGACCGTAACCAGTTTATGAAGGCGGAAGGAATTCTGCAGGATGCAGCGACGGAATACCCGAGCCGGGCGATGTACCTGCACTACGCCAGCTACGCCGTTAACAACTATCTGTTAGCCTGCAGACTGCTGAACCGTACCCCGGCCTTTGACCTGGTCAATTTCATTCTGTCAGCAACCAGCGGAATGGGGGCGTTTAAGGAAGTGGATTTTTGCATTTCCGAAAGCCGCCGGGGTGCTGCCAGTACCATCACCTTTGCGCTGCTGCCGCTGCTTTTTTCAGACCGGCCATCAGCGTTATCGGCAGCAGGCAGTTTGCTGGATAAACTGAAAACGCAGTACGGGCCGAAGCCGGGTTTCCCTAAACGGTTCTTTGGATTCGACGGCACGAATGCTGCGGGAGACACGCTGTCAGAGATCAGTTTTGTGGCGTCAACGTTGTCTGATTTGTGGCTTTTTTACAACCAGGGTTAGTACACAGTCTGAAATAAGAAGAAATATCTGGAAACACCAGGAATTTTCTTAGAAGATACGCGGTGCGCAAAGACGCACACAGCAATAATGTCATTCATCGCTTTCCCCGGCTCTTTGCCGGGGATTTTTTGTTAGATCTATACCACAATCCCTTTTTTTGCCGCACTGACGCGCATCAGCTGTACCAGTAATGCAAAATCGGCGTCAGCCAGATACCCGCTCAGGATTGCGACCTCGCAAACTCTTACCACCCCACCAAACTGGCTGTTATACGCCGATCCTATACGCAGGAAATCTCCCAAATCCGCTGGATTCAGTGCCGGGCCGTTCACCCCGGTTGTTCCCGTCGTCAGGTTATTTACCGTTCTGGTACGAGCTGAATTTTTTACCCTCCCGCTAATCAGACTCCATGTGTTAATGGGCGCATCAGGAGTATTTGCTCTCGCGACAGTCGAAATACCGTTTACCAGTACACCATGGTTAAAAGTGGCCTGAACGTTTCCGTCTGCGGGTGTGTTGATATCAAACCCCAGCTGAGTACCAATGCACAGACCAGTACCATCGGCGCGCTGCGACTGATAGTTAGAGACGACAGCGGAGCTGGCATCATTCATCGGCATTACCGAGGCGACAATGGTCATATCCTCTGTGTTTTTTATTGACGTCGCCAGGTATGCCACCTGTGCACCCGTCAGCTCAATGTAGTTTCCACCATATAACGGACTGCCAATGACGGAGAGCGCCGGTTTGTCCTCAATCAGGTTGCGAACAGATGTCGCTGCATCAATACCAAATGAAAAGAACCCCTCCCAGGGACCAGCGAAAGGAACGGACAGTTTCGCTTTAGGTGAAGCCCACAGGCTGGCATTTCTGTTAATAATTCGGGTTGCCATATTTACTCTCCGGTTAATAAAAATCCTGCGGGATAGTCCCGGCAGTAAGCGTCAGCCGGTCGAAGGTGCACCAGTTACCCGCAGCTCCGCCTGCTGTATCCAGTACTGCCCGAACCGTGAGGGCCGTTGCCGTTGTAGGTACGGTAATAACGGTGGCTTTCCAGATAAAACCACCACGTCCCCCACTCGGGGTACCATAGGGCCGGTTGTTTGAAATCTCAGGTATCTGGACTGTTCCACAGTTACCCCGGGTTGATGTTGACGGAACAAATACCCTGGCCGCCAGTACAACGGTTTTTCCACGCAGGCGTTTCACAAGGGCGGCAGGTAATGTCGTGGCGGCGTAAGTTTCGACAGTATCGGTCTGGGTGAGGCGTAAACCATACGCTCCACTTTCCACGTTTGAGAAGTCCCGCTCTGCCGTACATCCTGTAAGCGTCCAGCCGTCAGGCGCATTCAGTCCTTCTGACCAGGTGGTGAAATCACCATTCGTGAGTAAGCTGGTTCCTGCTGCCAGTCCTGGAATAAACCGGGAAGGACTGGCTGGCCAGACGAACAGATTTTTAACCAGGTCGAAAATTTTCGCGTCACCGGTAGCATTCGGATGAATATTGTCCATATACCAGGCTGATGGTTTGCCCGCGTTCTGGAACAACTGGAATACGTCAACCAGACTGAAGCCTGCCGTGATTGCAGCCTGACGCGCACCGTTGCTCCGGACAGTCCCGTTATCGCTGTCCCTCAGCGGATTTTGCGAAACTATTATCGCCCCGGCATTGGGGTGTCGTTGCAGCATGGTGTAGAGAATGGCTAAATCCATCCCCATGTGGGTGCTGGCTGGCACATTGTTATCTGTGTTGTGCCCGTGGTTGAAAATAATCAGGTCGGCCTGCCGAGGCACGTACGCGGTCTCAAAATACTGTCCCATCAGATAAAGCGGTTGCGTACCGGCGACCGCTGCGTTGTAAAAATGCAGGGTTTTCCCCGCAGTGCCGACCTGAATTGTCTCCGGGCTGCTGTAGGCACCGGAAATCCAGGAATAATAATTAACGGTATAGGCTGGATAGTTCCCGGCCAGGAACTCCGCCAGCTTACGGGTCCATTTTTTGAATACACCGTTAACCGGATCGGTATCCTGAGTAATGCCGGTGGAATCGGAATTAATGATGATGCAGACATCTTCCAGCGCAGCCCGCATTTTTGACAGCAGAGCATATGCAGCTGTTTGCGGAGGCAAATCAACCGTGACCTCACCGGGATCGACATTACCGTTTTCACTGTCTTCTGTCGCCGGAACGGAAAACCCCAGCTCATCAGACAGCATTAACTTTCCACCATCAAAATGCGGATCGTGAACAAGAGAGAGATTGCCGGAGGATATTTCATCTTCATCCAGTAACGACATCGGTGTTTCGAAACCGCCATCGGCACGAATACGCGAATGAGAAAAACCCAGCGGATCAGTAAATTCGACAAGGTTGACAGATAGTGGTGCCTGCCGGATATTGCCGCCTGCGTCCATTGTTCGGCCTGTTGCCGTCAACGTCCCGTCTACATTCCTGTATTCGATAGCCAGAAAGGCATCGTCAATACTACGTACGAAGGTTGTGGAGCCCTCCGGGATATTCGCGACATCTGCCTGCGCCGCCGCCAGCGTCTGGTACTGCTTACCGAGTGGAATGATGTTCTGCCTGACTTCATCGTTTTTCGCCATCATCTGGCGCCATGTATCGAGGGGTTCACCACCGCGGTCGTTAACCGTCCCAGCTGGACCGTTAACCAGCTCGTCAGCGCGCTTAACGTTGTCCATGAATATTTCCGGCGTCGTCGTGCCCAGTGGCGGGTTAAGTTCGGCCATGTTTTTTGCTCCAAAAAAGGCGTTCGCCCAAACGAGGGTTTGAGCGAAAAGAGTTAATTAGGGGAATTTGTGGTTTTAGGCGACGTCGCCGGGGTATGTGGCGTCGTCGTACTGGTAGAAAATTTCTTTATATTCAGGTGCAGTAATCTGACAGTTGCTGTCACCTGATGGGGCAACCTCCTGGACTATCCCATGCCGCGCACCCTTTTCACTGTCGCAGAATAATAACTTCGGTAGATCAATATCTGGGTCGTCCATAATCCAGTCGCCGGGATGCAGGTCGTCGTTGTACGGCACCGTCAGCGTGAAATCATCTACCCGTTGCGGCGTGAGCATTCGCGATGATGGTCGACCGTCCTGAAACTGTATCCAGCAGCGAGGATTCACGTAGCTCCAGTCCAGTGGCTCCGTGACGTGCAGCGTAATTTCCTGGAAGTCGTAAATCATCGCGTCAATCAGGCAACTTTGGGTTTTCCCGGTTGGGATGTCATCGGACAAAATGATGTGATCA
The DNA here is from genome assembly GCF_021739525.1 of Klebsiella sp. 2019SCSN059. Classification (NCBI taxonomy): domain Bacteria; kingdom Pseudomonadati; phylum Pseudomonadota; class Gammaproteobacteria; order Enterobacterales; family Enterobacteriaceae; genus Klebsiella; species Klebsiella sp. 2019SCSN059. Next base: position 218,036 of record NZ_JAKKOM010000004.1, read on the forward strand.
CCGAAGTCATGACACCATCCCAGCATTGAAGTCGTAGCCGTATACGTTCGGCGTTGGTGGAGATATTTCATTAACCGACGCATCCCGATACGCCAGGCGCGATCTGCAGTCATGGCAACATCAATGGTGTATGCCTCCGTTTTGCGCGGAAAAGGATTTTCCGGCGTCCGGCACTGTACGGTTTCCTCCGCCCAGGTCACAGGGTTGATATATTTCACATCCACGCCATCAAAATCATCCTCCGACGGGACCCTGAATGACGTCTGCATTTCCTCGACGGTATCCTGAGGTGTAATGATCCCTGTCCAGCTTTTGACGCCCTCTCTCCCGACAGAAAGCAACCCGTCAGATAGCAGAAAATATCCCATGCCAGCCTCGGCTATTTTGTCGAAAATATCCTTTGCTGACGTGCTGTCACTGCTTGCCTGGTGATCAAAATATTCTCCCCTTGGCGTCCAGTAGGTATCCTCCAGCGTACTGAGCGCCGCAATGTCGATCTGGTCGTCGCGATATCCCAGACTGCGGGCAAGATGCAGGAACGCACCGCTGATTGTCCTGTCACCTCCGCCATCATAGTTTCGCGTGGCGACAACACTCACACGCTTGTCTGACTGCGCCGCCAGCTGGCCGCCGGTTTCAACCGTGATCCCTATTGTTGATATCCCTGCGTAGGAGGTTGGACGGGAAAGCAAACGACCTCTGAGCGCCTGCCAGAACATGCTGTCTCTCGCGTTATTGCTCCCCTGCTCGTTACGGCGGCGGCATCGAACCTCCACCAGCCCGGGAGAGGACAGATCAAAACGCTCTGTAAAACCGAGGCCATTAATGTTTTTAAGCGCGTAAACACCTGGCTTACTCGTCCACCCTGATCCGGAACCATAAACGCGATACTGGATTTCATACTCGACATGGCGGACCCGCTTATTCCCGTTGTTCTGGAACCCACAAATTCCGTTTGGGAAAGCAAAGTTGACCTCGAAGGCGTCCACAACTTCATTTTGCGGACAGGCCAGAAAAGGGCCTAGCCAGGTTTCATTATCGTTAATACCAGACGCGGCAAAATCCACGACGGTACGGGTCATAAAGCCTGACCACGTGCTGTCAACGACACCGTTAACCACACGCTGTACGGTCGCAGAGGGACCATCAGTAGACGCTATCTGGTATTCGTTGCCACGGTGCGCCAGGGAAATCCGCTGAGAACCTTCCGGCAGTCCTGAAAAGGCGGTGCCAGAATCGTAAGCCAGCGTGACGCTGGCTGTTACCGCAGGGCTTCCGCCGCTGGAGGCTGTACCAGCTGTAAATACCGGGCTGTCGCCAAATACTGACGCAGGCAGGAATGATGATGTAATGGAACCGCCACGCCAGGGGCTGGAGATCTCGACGATACGTATCACGCCGCCATCATCCTGAGCAATGAGCCCCGAACCATTCAACCCGCCATTAATCGCTGCGAGCAAGCCAGACATTGTGCCGTAGTTGGCGACCAGAGATATGGTATAGGTGATACCCTGCCAGGTCAGAGCAAAGGTCTGGCTGGTTGTCGTAAAGTCATACGTTGACGGCGACGCACTGGCGCGTAATACCGCAGTCGCTCCACCTGTTCCCGGAATGGCGTCCTGGTGAGGGGTATACGTCGCGATCTGGAGATCATAGTCAGTACCGTTAAACGTTAGGGTGACAGGCATTCCGCTGAATGGCGCAATCTCTGACACGACGTCTCCTGTCAGCACGTTAAAACCGCCCTCGATGGATACCTGATAATTCACTGGCGCTTTCAGGGTGACAATTGCACCGGCGATCCAGCCAGGAGGAAGTTTGTTCTCATCCTCGTCTTCATCATTATCATCATCGACATCGAGGCCAGAAAACGAGACAGAGGCACCGCTGACGGTCATGGCATCAGCAACGATATCACTGGCTTCAGGGGCAGTCTGAGCCATATCGAGGCCGCTGCCGCTCGACGTTCCCCCAACTTCCGTTGAGTTGAACCATATCTCACTGCGACGATCCCCGGCCACATTATCGCCAGGCCCATAGCTGGTATATGAAAAGCCCTCGCCTAAGGTCAGCGCCGGAGTTTCTCCTACCCGAAAATCCCCACCGGTATAGGAGAAACGCCCATATCCAAGGCAGACAAACATTTCGACCGTCATTCTGGTTGGATCAGCGGGGTCGAATCGCGTTACCGGCTGTACCAGGTAATCCGGGTAGATCCGGTTTCGCCCGAAAGCCTCCCTAACGGGATCGCCAAGCTTCGCTGTGTTGGCTTTTGCCGGATTCAGATCCAGCGATGAAGCGTTACTGGATGAAAAGCCGCCCAGCTCTGGTTTAGGGGCAAAGAATAATGCATAGGCCGTAGACGCAATGGATACGGCCACCGAAACCCACGCGGCAATTTCAAGACCCGTGCCATACGGAATGGGATATATCCGCACATCGCTGTCTGGCCGCAACAAACATAACGGCCATTCCGCCGGGGGGACTGCCTGGCCGTTCAGCTCGATCACGACAGGATGAGTTTTATCCTGTGAATAGCTCGGGACATTTCTGCTCATCCACTCATGCAGCGTCAGCACACCATGCTCGTGCGTTTCAAGGGGTTCACCCGGTAGCCGGGACGGGTAAAACTTTATCGTCATTGCCAGAACTCCACGCGGTTAAAGCGACGGATAAATCGCGACAGTGGCAGAAACGTAACCCCCGAGCCTGGATTACATTCCGCGACCTGCAGCTGGTTATCGAGCATCACAACAATCCCAACATGGGAAACCGTTGAACCCGAATAGCAAGCAACTCCGGCGCCTTCACACGGGGCACAACGTTTCAGCGAAAGCATCAGCTTTCTCGCTTCCCGGTCGAGGCCCCCGCCGTCTTTGGTCACACCTGCAAAATCCGGCCATTCAGGTAGCCCAAGGTCGCTGCGTATTTCATTCACAATGCCGAAGCAGTCGAGTAGCGGGTAGGCTCTACCGCCCTTCTGCCATTTAACAGAACGGTATTTATCAGGATTAAACATATTTGCCTCAGGTTAGTAACGTAAGCCCGGATGCTCGGCGAGGTTGTAACGTTTACGGGGCCAGGCTGTTTTGAGGACATTCATATAGCCTGCCATGACCTGAACTGCTGTCGGCGTCCAGGAGCCGGATTTGATATCGAGCGTATACGGTGATGATGCCGGAGCAGACAGATCGGATGAAATGTACCGCCGGAATGTCAGCGTGGCTGATTTCATTTCATCCAGAATTTTATCGATCGCCTCTGAAACCCGTCCGTCAATATTGCTGATAGCAAACTTTAAATCCTGTGTCCCATCGGCGTTCCTGGCTGGTAAGGCGATATCTATCGCGCTGGCATCAAACGTCACCGGCTGACCATTTTCCAGCGTCACTGAAACGTCATCCCAGCCACTGGTTAGCCAGTAGTTATCATCGCCTGCTGATATCTGCAGCGTATCGTGAATAACCTCCGATCCGCTGCTGGCATATAGTCGCTCAAGAATTGTCATGCTTCGGCCACTCTCTGTTTAGCGCAATATCCAGTAACGACTGGCCAGCCAGCCATTCCGGGTAATTCCCCCAGCCAGAAGGCGGTAACGGGCGTTCCCATAATTCCAGCGTTGCGCTGTACTGCCAGTATTTTGGCGCGACCAGCGTCGGCCCTTCGTAAATATCCACGAACCTGGCTTTATAGGGCTTTACCCCGATGGGAGTCTGGAGTTTCAGATAGAACCAGGACTGGCCATCTTTAAGCGCATCCCTGAAAAACGCCTCAAACACCTGCGCCAGAGCATCAGTTTTAAAAATCCATTTAACTGATGCCTGGGTGGGTGTTGAGGTATATCGCCTTCGTTGTTGAGCGCGACCGGACGTCATCTCAGTTCGCAGTAAAGGTGATATGGGCTTAAACCCGTACCCGTCCATAAGCGGCATGGGCAGGTATTCATCCGGGTAGAAAATATCTGCCATGAATATTCCCTCCGGGCAGGTCTATCTTGGTTTTTTAGATTGGAGATTTGAATAAATAGCCCGACCGAATTTCTTCTGGGGGTTATTTACTTCGGCGGTTAAGGTGTTAACTATCCGCTGTTCCAGAGCGTCATTCCTTCGCTCAATTGCCTGCATCGTTATGTCATCCGGTTTACCGGTGAACGTACTTCTGGCATCTACGCTGACAGCAATTCGTGGCTGTGCCTGGATCTGCTTCGCAGCGTTCTGTACCGCCGGTGATTCCCGCCCAACAGCTCTGACCCCCAGCGAACCATCAGCGCCACGGGTAAGGGGCATGATGGCTTCCGGCCCAGCCTCCCCGAATACACCTGCCCCTTTCGCAAACGCAAAATATTGGGGAGTGCTGTAAACACCATTGCTGTAGGCAGAAAGTGACGGAGAATCGTAAACGCCTCCAAGAGCGTTAAATGAAAAATTAGCTCCCGCGCTTTGAATAGCGGTACCACTACTTGCCGCACCGCTGGCACCGCCAAAAAGACTACCGAACAACCCACCCGCTCCGCCGCCAAATGACGCCATAATTGCTTTGGTGATTAACGCCTGTGTTGCCATCTGGATCAGCGTCTTAATCACCGTTTCGCCCAGGGAAGAGAAAATATTAGACATCCCATCTTTAAAAGAAGCAGCGCCTGTCAGGACGTTTGTCAGGTTGTTGGAGATAGAGTTAGTGGTGGCATCCAGAAGCTCGCTGGTTGCAGTGGCAGCCATTGAACTCAGATCAGAAGCCTGATCGGCATAGTTCATCAGGGAATCGCTGATCCCCGTGCGCCAGTCTGACTGCTGTTCATCGGTCTTTTTGTAGTAGTCCTCCTGAATCGCTAACCGTTCAGCAAGCGCCGCCTGCAGCGCTTCCGTTTGCTGTTTGTACTGGTCTTCAGAAATTTGCTTCTTGTTAAAGTCACGCTGAAGCTCATCCTGCTGCTTACGGAAGTCAGTGCGAATATCCGCCATTTCCTTCATGCGGTCGCGGGCTTTATCTCCCATCCCGGCGCCAAGAAAATCTATATTCCCCCGGTCACGCGCAGCGGCATTACTGTCAGCCAGCCCATCACGGAACGTTTGCAACTGTTCAGCAATGTTTTTCTGATCGATTAGTGCAGCATTTTGAAGGATTATTTCTTTTTTGGCTTGCTCAAGAGAGGCTAGCTCCCCCTGCGTCACCTGATATTTCATTTTAGCCAGTTCGGTATTCTGGCTTCCCAGGGCAATTTGTTCCTGCTGCTGTTTAATAAGGCGCTTGTAAACGTCTTCTGTCTTTTCAGCTGCTTTAACCTCTTCGCTTTTTGGCGCTTTCCGGGTGGGTTTATTGGATTCATCGTTTTGCCATTTCGCCAACCCCTGATTAATAAACAGATCGCGGTTAGTTTTAAACTGAGGTTCATCCTTAAGCCCCAATTCGTCAGCGGCATAACCTAACCGTGCTCTCTCCCTTGCTTCTCCTTTAAGCTTTGATAGTTCAAGGTCCTGACGGCTTTTTTCCAGAGCATTGGCTTGCTGTGATGTTAAATCAGCCTGAGGCATTCGCATTGGAACATTAACCAAGCCCTGCCGTTCCATTAAAAGCTGATTCCCCAATCCAAGTAAACGGTTAACTTCGGAATACTTACCAGTCATCATTACAAGGTTCTGGTATTCAGAATTTTGCCGCCATGCTCTTTCTTTTATAAGATCGTTTCTTCTTCTTTCTTGTTCCTCCTGTGCCTTTAGTATATCACTTGCCTTTTCTCGCATCTGACGTAGTTTGTCTTCTTCTACGACAACCTGTTCGGTAAGAATTGCGATAGCCTTTGTAATATTCAAATCATTTTCTTGAGTAATACCTGGCTTGCTTCTACTTTCATTTAAATCCTTTATTTGTCCGTTAAGACTTTTAACGCTCCTTTCTTGTTCTTCGATTAGGCGCTTTTGTTCCTGCATCGCCTCAACCGATAATCTGCGATTACTATCGACCTCAGGTAGGGTCATTGAGGAGGTTTTTTCTCTGATTTGATCTATTTGGCTGGCATACTCCTGAGCTGATTTACGGGCCTGTTCCTGATTCTGATAAACAGCGTACCATGCACCAGCCCCCAGCATAACTAACCCTGGTATACCACCGATCAGGCCAAGGGCGCCGCTCATCAACCGGGTGCCGACAGAGGTAACGCTGTTAAGGTTATTTTGGGCAGAGACCCGACCTGCAATATTACGACCAAGAGCGGACTGAGCCGCAGCCAATTTTCTTTCTGCAATAGCCTGTGCGTCGGCATTTTTTGCAGCCACAAGCCCAGCCTGAGCCCGCTCCAGAGCTGTTCGTGCTCGTACTTTTTCTGCAGCTGTCCCGGTGGCGAGAGCTGTAGTCAATCGACCCTGTGCCGCGGTAACCCTTGCTTCTGCGGCTGCAACCCTCTCCTGTTGTGCAGCCTGAACATCTGCACTTTTAGCACTCTGAAGTGCTTGCTGGGCGCGATAAACGGCGGCGCGGGAAGCAGCAACAGAAGATTGCGCGGCTTTTTCCTGAGCGACTGCAAGAGCTACCTCAGATTTTGCCGCTGAGATAAGTGCGCCAGTAGCACTACTTGCGCTGGTAACAATCCCGCCAAGATACCGTGCTAATCCAATCCCAACCAGACCACCTGCAGCTGTGGTAACCAGTGACATATTATCTGCTACGTCACTGAGGGCCCCGCTGACAGCAGAAGATGTAAGAGAATCCAGCGTACCTGCCAGCCCATCAAGACCGCCAGAAAGTGCGTCTGTTGCACCAGTCGCCTGGTTTACCCCACCGACCCATGCCATAAACGAGTTAGTGACTTTTTGCATTGAGCCGGACACTGTCGGCGGTAACGAGGAAAACTCCCCCTGTAACACACCTAACTGGCTGATTAATGCTGGTACGACTTTATCAATCGTGAGTTGCCCCTGGTCAGCCATCGCTTTAAGATCTTTTCGGGCAACCCCCATACCAGCAGCCAGGGCACGGATGACACGATCCCCAGCTTCGTTAACCGCGTTAAACTCTTCGCCACGCAAAACACCTTGAGCAAGCGCCTGGCTAAACTGGGTAATAACAGAACCGGCTTCTTCTGTGCTTGCACCAGATAGCTTTAGTCCTGTTGATACCGCTTCGGTGATTTTGAGTACTTCATCTGAGCTGTAGCCAAATTCACGCATTGATGCTGCAGCGCGTGAAAATAAATTAGCGTTATCAGTAAAAGCAGTACCCGTACTCTGGCTAATCGCCATTAAACGAGTCTGAGATAAAGTGAAATCGTTTGAGGAAACCGAAGCCTGTTTAAGTCTTGCGTTTACGGAGTTCCACTGGTCAGCAATTTGAACTAATTTACCAGTAGCAAATGCAGCTGCTGCTGCCGTAGCGGCCCGACCAGCAGAAGCAAATCCATCCGTTAACTCGGAAAGTGCCTTTTGGCTTTCCTTTGCTGCGATTGCGGCCTGACGGCCACCATTCTGCATTGTCTTATAATAGTCAGACCCCATGCGTGATGCGCGGGAAATCTCGGTCTGGAAAGACTGAGAGTTTGCAGAAACCTTTATAATAAGCTCACGTAAGGTTGCCATTTCTTTCCCCACAGACGAAAAAAAACCGCCGAAGCGGTTTATAAAAATTCGTATAAGTGTTTTGCTGAGTTAAGTGAGCCTTAATACACCTTTAACTTATTTAGCTTGAGGTGCAAGAATAGCATTTGTTTCTTTAGGCTTCAGCGTATACATTCCGCCATTGAAAGGATCAACTGCCAACCATCCAATTAATCCACCAAACACGATATTTCCACCAATGTACCAACCATTGGCGCTAGCTTTAATAGGTAGTGTAACTGCTGAATAACCATCCTTGGATAGTGTTACCTGATAGTTCTTTTTACCAAAATAACTCCCATCAGATTTTGCCAGAGTAACGCCTTGAGGTGTTTTGCCCTGCGCAACGACTCGCCCTGCATCATCCTTGATTTGGAAGTCAGCCCCTGCAGGATCACTATTGACTTGAACGAGCTGCGTATCATCACCAACTATAGTGGCGCAACCAGTAAGTAGATATGCGCCAAATAACACCGTAAAAATTTTTTTCATTAGATAAGTTCCCTTTGTTTCAATCAGAAACACAATATCACAGAAAAATCACAAAAATCCAGACTACCTGACCTTGCTTTATGAAAATACTTAGATTAATGAAGGCATGGCTTCTACTATTTGGCTGCTGAAAGTAATGCAGCCTCTAATCCTGCAAAGGGATCGCCGCCGTCGTTTACCTCATCCTCTTCTGCGCTCCACTGAAGCAGAGCATCTTCAATGGTGACTTTACCGCCCTGCGCTCCGTAAACCGCAGATACCAGCTGAGCATTGAGAATATCGCCGCGAATATCGCCGATTGGGCTGATACGGTCGTATTCAGCCCACATCCTGAATTCGCCAACCGTCATGGTTTGTCGCAGTTCGCCCAGCGTGCGGCCCATCCGGAGCGCCAGCGCCATCAGGAACTGCATGCCAGGCATTTTTACTTTGCTTTAGCATCATCCGCGTCACGAATGAGATCAAGTGCCTGCTTCAACAGCCGGGAATGCACAGGGCCATAGATCGCTTCAACCTGTTCGGTGTCATCGACAGTAAAGACGGGCTGCAGGTCGGTATCCAGCAAAATATCGATGAAAAGCGTGACGTCGGCCCGCATCGTGCGGAAGGCTCGTTCTGAAGGGGTCAGTTCTGGTGCCTCCTGGGGCTCCTGCCCTTCCGGTAGTTTGGGTGGTTCCGGGCTGGCAATGCCCTGCCAGCGAATCCAAGCTTCTGCTGATGGCTCACGAATGATGACTTTGGCGTTATCCCACTCCGGAACGGAAACTTCTTTTTTACGAAAGCCCGCCATCGGTGCCAGTGCCAGTGCTTTAAGACTCGGTTTTGACATTAATTTTATCGCCGGTCTCCCGGCGCTCCGTTAATTGATGGTGACGGTGCAATCAGAAGAAGTGATCACAGTGCCATCGGCATCAGTAACCACGCAGGAATAAACCCCGGCATCACCGGATACAGCGCTGGCTTTCGTAAACGTTGCGCTGGTCTGGCCGCTGACCGTCGAGGTGCCCTTTTTCCAGGCGTAGGTATAAGGTGCCGTACCGCCCTGGACGACCACGCCCATGGTCAGGGCGCTTCCTGCCGCGACCGTTTGAGACGCCGGAAGGTCAGTAGCAAACGACAGAACTCCTGGGGCGTTAATATTGGTGGGTTTACCTTTCAGACGCAGCGAGAACGTTGCAGCAACCACGCCATTGGTTTGAGAATCCCAGGTGTGCTGACGTACCTCAGCGCGCATCAGGAATCCATTACCAGACGGGAAAATAACCTTAAATCCATAAACCCCGTCGTTATCGTATGCTGCACGAAGTGCATCCTGCGCCGGGTTGCGGTAGAAGTTCCCGGAAAGTGACATTTCAGACGGAGCAGGAAGGCCGTTGATATTTTCCGTTTCATCCGAACACAGCACTGTCACGTCAATATCGTTTTTCTGACCAGCGGTAAAGCTGGCCTGTTTGATAGTGCAACTCAGGTTTAACCAGGTTGCCGTATCCAGCCCTGCCGCAGTGACCGGCACAGAGGTAATCATTACTACCGTTTTTTGGGCACGTTCAAATAGTGCTGACATCGCAGCCTCCATAAATGAAAAAACCGCCAGCGGCGGTCGGATTGAATTGGTTTTTATCAGGCAATAACCGTTATTTCGAGGGTTGCCCGATGAAGATGGGTTGTCGTGTCGTAGCCAGGAATTTTTGTCACCTCGACAGGTGAAAGCACCTGCAGGCGAGCAAGGGCGTCCAGGCGTAACGCTCTGGCCTCATCATTCGTTTCAGCCCATACATCAACCTGAATACGCAACGTTGACTCTGCCTGGCCGCAGAAAACATCCCCGGCAACATCAGTCGGTATCGAGAAAATGATGTAAGGCGCTGGAACATCGGGAAGTCCGTCACTGCCCAGCGATACCACATACGGATAAACCCGCCCGTCTGCCAGCGGCGACAGCAGGTCATAGAGATCATCTTCTGTCATTTAGCCAGCACCTCATCAATAGCCTGATTCATCCGCTGCATCGCCACCTGCGCAGCCTCTTCCATGCGGGTATCAAAGGCAGGACGAACAAACGGATGTGCTGGCGCCGTAGCTGTCCCCAGCTCCACAAAGCGCCAGTAAAACGCATTCCGCTTGTTGCTGGCCTTCATGGTGTTGTCGCTGTTCCCCGTTCGCGGGTTAACGCCACGAATATGCACCCCCGATGAGATTTCACCTCGACGGCGGCTTTTCTGGGTGACGACAACAACGTTTTTCTTCAGTTTGCCGGTTTTCTCCGGAGCGCGATCAATAACCTCCTGGCGGAGCAATTCGGCGCCAGCACGAGTCGAATCACGGAGAACTCTATTATTTTCGGCTTTGCTGAGCGTTTGCAGATCGCGGGCGATATCCTGCAGCCCGGAAAAATCCAGATTCACATCAATCATTTTTCGGTCCCCTGTTTGCAGAGAATTTCCAGCCGGGTACCTTTGATATCCGGAACCGGAGGCCCGGTAACGTTAAGAACTGCGCCTTTAAACGGGCCGGTGCGTACTTTCAGGCGGGAAGAAGCTGAGATATCTGTACGAAAACGCACCCAGACTCGAATGGTGGCATCGGCACGCTCAGCGCCAGCGGCTAAAAGTTCACGACCGCTTATACCCTTAACCTCGGCCCAGATGGTTTTCCCATCTTCCCATTTTTCAACCGGCTGACCTGAAGGCGTTCTGGAGGTTGTGAAGTTTTGAATGGTGACCCGGTGCCGTAATCGCCCTGCCTGCATAAGTCCCCCTACGTCCCAGGAATTTTTCGATGCTGTTCCAGAATTGATTTAACGCCGAACGGAATAGTATTAACGCTGTCGCTACTAACAGGCTCCCGGTTTTCATACCAGTGCGAAACCAACAGCATCAGGGCCAGTTTGATATCGTCCTCGATTACCAACCCGTCAGGGTCGTCGTCTGGAACAGCGTTATCATAAAGACGGCAATTTGTGATTTTTTCAGCGTGCTTCAAGGAGGCATTGAGGTAGAGAGTTAACATCACATCCTCTGTATCGTCATCGCTGTCGATACGGCACTGGTAACGAAGCTCATTTACAGAGGGCTTCATTTGCCTTCACCCCGCTTATTACCGACTTTAGGCTTAACAGTTGTTTCAGTTTCCGGTTGTTCAGTGCCGTCAAGAATCCCCATTTGAGCAGCAACCTCAAGAGCGCGCTCAGGAAGTGATCCAGACTCATATTCACCGGCGGGAATGTTTATGATCTGAATGCCATCAGGTGACCATTTCAGGTCTTTTTTCAGCAGCATAATGACCTCCATAAGAATGGGGCCGAAGCCCCATCAGATTATGCGCCAGCACCGATCTGCAGCAGTTTGATGGCCTGAGAATCGGCAAGCATTCCGCCGGTACGTTTGGTGGTGTAGAAACCAACGAATGGTTTGTTGGTGTACGGATCGCGGAGGATGCGGGTACCAATACGATCAACGATGGTATAGCCACGTTTAAAGTTACCGAACGCAATGGCTTTCGCATCTGCTGCGATATCCGGCATTTGCTCATTCTCAGCAACACCATAACCTGCCAGAGAAGAGGGTTGGCCCAGCTCAAGGCCCGGACGCCAGAGATAGTTACCCTCGGAGTCCTTCAGAATGCGAACGGCAAACAGGCTGTTGTTGTTCATCATGAATTTAGCACCGTTGCGATGAACCTTGCGCAGGGTGTAGACCAGTTTGATAATCGCATCGGCAGTCACACCCGCCGCCGCACCGGAAAGAATGTGCTGCAGCGTGCCAAAGGCACGGGTTTTATCGTCCTCCAGAGTGGAGGCGTAGGCCAGGAAGCCTTTCGGTTTTTTCGTACCGTTACCGCTGGTAAAAGCGATTTCTTCCTGTTCGGAGAACTCAACCGCCAGTTCGCTGTTGATCCAGTCCTCTACATTGAAGAAGGCATCATCCAGCATCGTTTGGGTTGCCTGAGGGTTTCCGTAGATTTCACCCATGAACGGTTCAATCTGACCGAGTTTAGACGCATCAGTAGCCGGACGGGGATCGGTTTCACCGACCCAGCCGGAAGCGGTGCCGCCAAGGTTAACCAGCTTTTTATAGTTGGCACCGCCAACAGTGATAGTTGTGGCCTCCTGGCGCATCACTACTTCATCTTTCAGAAGATTAAGAATGGTGCGGTCCAGCTCTTCTGGGACAGCATATCCGCCGTCTTCATCCACGCCAACCTGCAGGGCTTTACGCTCCAGATCACGCAATCCGTCATCCTTACCCTTGCGCATAAAGTCGATGAAAGCGGTTTTGTGCTCGGTTGCGGCCTTGCTTTGAGTGCCACCAGCTGGACGTTTAACCTGTTTAAGCTCATCCTCCAGCGCGGTTTTAAGCTGATCCAGCTCGGTCAGCTTGCCGTTAAGTGTTTCAACTTCTCCGGCCAGCTTGCCTTTTTCAGCTTCGATAGCTTCAATGCGCTTATCATTTTTCGCTTTAAAATCATCGAATTTTTGCTGCAAATCCTGCGCGACCTGCTCAACGTCTTTAATTTCGACTGCCATAATTCAACTCCTGATTAAAATTTGATGTTTTTCAGTGCATCCAGTGCGGCATCCACACCATCAGCGTCACGCTGAGAGAGGTTGCCATAGCCCCCGGCCATGAATGCTTTGGCCTGGGTGCGGGAGAGCCCAACATCGCGCAGGACCCGTTCAATACTTTTCTGGGATGGTGTTTCGCCACGGGCAAACGCGCTTTTAACATCGCTGACCCGCGCCTCGTCATTCGACGGAAACGTTACGGGACTGACCTCCCAAAGGTCGATTTCCTTTAGGAGAAACACGCCTTTCTCACGGTCGTATTCCCAGTCTTTTAGCATGTAACCAATAGAAAGGCCGGTTAAAGAACCGGCCTTCATGTGGGCATGCGCTCGCTTTGAAAGAGGATCATCATCAATGAGTAACCGGCCTTTGACATATAAGCCGACGTCATCCTCTTTCATTTCGGTATAAACACCGATAGGTTCATCCATCTGATGCTGCCAGAGCATAGCTGGCAGCGCGTTTTTCTCCCGCCATGACTGAAGCGATTTACTGAAAGCGCCGGGAACAACTACATCGTCGTAACTGTCCTTAACGCCAAACACAGAGCCATAGCCTTCAAATTCCCCGCTGTCGCTGACAGACTTTAGCTTCAGCGGAATATCCAGCCGCTGTTTAGTCATCGGCATCATGTTGTTCCTCGGTTATTTTGCTCTTATTGCTGTCAGACGGTTTGGTCGTCATATTCATCGGCGTCAGATAAACGTCACCGCCAGAGCGTGGGTTCATATCCTCCAGTTCACGGCAGTCATTTGGTGAGTAAATGCCCCAGTTAATACCGGTTGAATACGATTCAAATCTTGATTTCATATCCCCACGCAGCAAAGCACCGGCATTAAACTTGGCATAATAGGTGCCCTGCTTCGATTCCTTCACCAGCCCCACGTTGATTCGCTGCTCAATACGGGTCATGTACGGAACGAGTGAATAGTTGATGAAGCCAATGCCAAGGTTTTCAATATTGTTGAAGGTGGCGCGGTCAGTGTTCTGCACCATATGCATCGGCACCCTGTACAGGCGGCAGACTTCCTCCAGCTGAAATTTTCTGGTCTCAAGAAACTGGCTGTCTTCGGCGTTGAGTCCCATCGACTTCCAGTCAAGACCCATTTCAAGAATCATCGGACGATGCGCATTGCTGAGCCCAAGGTGGCGATCTTCAAAATCTTTTCTCAGCCGTTCATAGGCTGCATCAGTCAGCGTTTGCTCAGTACGGAGAACGCCAGAAGTGACCGCGCCATTTGCGAACAATCGGGCGCCGTGTTCTTCTGTCGCCATACCCAAAGAAATGGCCTCCCTTGCGTATGCGATTGGGTTCAGGCCCACCAGCCCGTCAAAGGTCAACGTCCTGACGTGCCAGATATCATCCTGACCCAGCACATCCGTAGAACCATCAGGGAACGTGACCTGATATACCGGTTGCCACTGACTGTTAAGCTTAGGGTCAACGCAGCCCGGATCAATGGGTAAAAGCTCGACCACTTCACCCAGCGCTTTGACCTTGTAGGCATAAAAATTACCGCGCAGGCAAAGACACACAATGACCAGCTCCCAGAACTCCTGGGGGGTCATATAGTCATTTGGCTTCATGGTCAGTAATTTATGCAGCCTTTCAGAGGTCGCTTTTTGCTTGCTGTTACCAGTGATTTTGTACAGGTTGCAGGGAAGCATCCCCATAGACTCAGCCAGAACTCTTATGCAACCAAAGACTGCTGTAAGTCGCATCGCTTTCTGGCTGCTAACGCGCTTTCCAGTGTAGGTGTCGTAAGTCATCCCTACAGCTTCCGCCAGTTCCGCTGGCGTCGTGACCGATGCGGTGCTTTTCGTAAACATTCCGGGAAAAAACATTAGCCACCCTCCCCGGATTCAATTTTCCAGTTACCGGAAAGGGAGCGGGATACAAGCCATGACCAGAGCAGGCACAGAATACCGCCAGTAATGTAGCCAGCAGGGGGGTAAATAACCCAGGCACCGAATGAGAGCAGAATAGCCCCCAGCACACCAACAAGTGGCGCGAGTATCATCAGGATCATAATTGCCTCTTAAAGTGAGCGCACGCCATAGCTTTCGAGATGATTTGAAAGGGTTTCTTCCTTTTCAAATAACATTGCCCGTCCAATCGCCATAATCAGAGCAACAGCCCCATCTATTTTATTTTCGTTTTGCTCTTTAATTGGCCGAACAACATCATCATTTCCAGGCAGGTGCTTACCCACCACGTTTGAAATACACCAGGTCATTATCGGATTACCGTCATGATGAAATCGACCGGACTCTACAGCGGCCTCAAGCTCTTTCATCGGGTCAGACATGTTGGTGTAGTTCTGGATAATGGTTATAGGGTTGAGCTGTTCATCAGCAAGCTGATGAGAAAGGTTTGTTGCACCGTGCGGGTCAATTGGGCTTTGTTCAACCGGAGTTTGCTGATTATCACGCTTGGCATCTTCAAGTATTACTCGGTAATCAATTTCCGCACCATCAGTCACGGTGATATATCCTGCTTCAACCCATTTACGGTAACGCTCAGCGGTGCGGTGATCGTCAACATCGTTGCTGTATACGGTGTCATACGGAACATAGAAGCGCGGAGATATACAGTAATAATGCCGTTTCCCATCTATTTCACGGGTAAATAGCCGAACCATAGAGTTCATATCCAGCTTGCGCGCAAGGTCAAAAGACAGAATGCAGGGCTGTCCTTCAAACTGCTCAATGGTGAGCGTCTCATCCTCACATTTTCGCCAGCTTAACAGGTTGAAATAAGCAGCACGTGCGGCGACCCAGATATTCAGGTGTTTCGTTTTGAATATCCCGGCCATGCGGGGATTATTTTTGGCCCTGCTTTGCTGGCTTAAGAGGAAATCCGAGTAAACCGACACCCCCATATTGGGATTGGCTTTGTGAAGAACAGCGGGATCGGTCCAGTCATCACCCTCATCAACGGTGTAAATGACGCCAAAAAGCTCATCATTCGGCACGGTTCCGTTCAGCATTTCGATAACTTCACGACGCTTATCGTAGCAAGGCCCCTCAATGTTATAACCAGCAGTGGTTATAGCCCACATAATCGGCTGTCTGCGGGCCCCCATGCCGGTGATCATTGTGGTATACAGCGCATCGCTTTCGTGCTCGTGATATTCATCAACAATAGCGCAATGCGGTGACTGCCCGTCACCAGGATTACCGATCAGCGGTTCAAATCTGGCGCCATCTTCAGGACGGCTAAGGTTCTTGGCGTTAACCTCTATTCCAAAGGCTTCAACGAGTAGTGGCGTGCGTTTGCACATCAGCCGCGCAGGTCGAAATACTTCCCATGCCTGCTTTTCAGTGGTTGCACCGGAATACACCTCCGCACCAAATTCACCATCACAGGTGAAACAAAAAAGCGCCACACCGGCGCTTATCGCTGACTTCCCGTTTTTCCTGGGGATTTCTGTATAGACCTCTCTGAATCGGCGCAGCCTGCTGCCTTTATGAACCCATCCAAAAGCGCAGCAAATAATAAATAATTGCCAGGGTTCAAGGGTAATAGGCATCCTTTTAAATGCCCATTCACCTTTGGTGTGCGGGAGAAGTTGAATAAACCGTGCGGCACGCTCAGCAAGGTCTTTATCAAAGCGGTATCGAAATTTCTTTCCCTGCGATTTTGACAAATCGTCGATATGTCGCTGGCAGGCATCAATGACATACTGGCATGCCGGAATCTTTCCGGCGACAACATGCCTTGCGTACTGATTTGCAGCGTTAACGTTTGGATAGGCTTTTCGGCTCATGGCGTGATCATCTTCAGGAATGGGTTTTCGTTCTTTTTCTTCCCGGCCAGACCGACCAGGCGCTGTCGGCTGCTGGGGTCCAGCCCCAACATTGAACCGGTAGAACTCATTTCCGATTCCTGTTCTTTTTTAGCCGTAAGTTCAGGGTTTTTAATTTTCCCGCCCATTGCGCCAGTGATGGATAAACCATCAACAGCTATATTTTTTACCGCCCTGCGCCAGAACTCATAGGCAACGCACCAGCGCTCCAGTACTGCAAGATCGGTCACGCAGAGCAAGCCCTGTCCGCATAATTCTTTGGTCGTCAGCTCCCACATGATGGATGCTAACGGGAGTTCCTCTTCTGCAAACCAGTCCGGAGGTGCTACGCCATTGATGGGGGTGAATACTGGTTCTTCTTTATTCAGGGCTCGCTTGCCGGGGTTTCCGGCCAGCTCCTTGCGCGCCGTTGGCTTTGGTCTACGCCCGGAACGCCCCGCCGTTCCAGCCATAAGCGTTACTCCTGGTTAAATTTCATTTTTCGCGGGTATAAAAAATTGACTGAGGCGGCGGTCCTTTTGGCCTTTGCCGTCAGGGATTTGACCCCGCCCCCCTCTGCCACGGCTCAAATGAGAATCGATATCATTTGATGCGTTCGCGCCCGGTTTTCGTTCGATGGCAGGGCCAACACAGGCTTTCGAGGTTCGAATCGTCATCGGTACCCCCATGAGCCTTGGCCTTGATGTGGTCAACCGTCTTTGCGGCGACAGCTCGCCCGCTGCGAAGGCAGTTCTGGCACAAATGGTTGTCGCGCTTCAGGATGTACGCACGTCTGATATCCCACTGGCTACCGTAGCCACGCTCGTGGCGACTCTTTCGCTGTTGATGCTGTTGCCAGCCTTCATTGTGGTGCTTCTCGCAGTAGCCTGAGCGGTCGGTAGTAGTACCGGGGCACCCTCGTTTACGACAAGCCCTTGGTATCAAAGATGGCATTTTTTATCCTGTTGTTTTTTTGTATAGATAGAGCAAGAATAACCAAGCTACACACACCAAAAATAAGGAAATATCAATGGGTATATTCGATAAAACTCCGTCAGACAAACGGGGAGTGATTGATTACGGTAAAGAAAAGAAAGGTGGCGGACACGACCACCGACATAATAAGGGAGAGGACCGAACCCCCTCACAGAAGGAAGGTGATAAGAATCGCCGAAAATAG
This sequence comes from Klebsiella sp. 2019SCSN059, assembly GCF_021739525.1. Taxonomy (NCBI): domain Bacteria; kingdom Pseudomonadati; phylum Pseudomonadota; class Gammaproteobacteria; order Enterobacterales; family Enterobacteriaceae; genus Klebsiella; species Klebsiella sp. 2019SCSN059. The sequence continues at coordinate 235,646 of NZ_JAKKOM010000004.1, forward strand.
ACCTTACCGTGCCCCTTTCGGGGCATTTTTCTTGTTTATGCAGCTAGTCTGAACTGATTCGTTGTGTGCCAGGATGTCGCGCTTGGTCTGCTTATCCAGCACGTCGATATCTTGGTCGGTCAGGTAGATGACCCGCACCCAACTACAGGCCGTATCAACGACTACCGGGGCGGGTAAATCTTTCGCGCAGCTCCCGATCAACATCGTCATCAGGCATATGGCTAACAGTCTGCTGTACATCGCTTGCCCCTTTCGTGACTTCTGCCTTACGTTCTGCTGCGGCGACGGCAGCGGCGGCATTCTCTTCGGTATGCTGCTGATCGGCTTTCGCTTCTGCCTTACTGGTACCGCGAGCGTGACCAATGCCAAACGCGCCAGCAATAGCACCCAGGATGACAACCACCAGCCCCGCGATAATTTCAAAGCTCATTGCTGCGGCTCCTTCAGTTCGTCGGCCTTTTCTTTCAATGCTGGCTGGCGTACGTACTGCGATAGCACGGCCAGCACCACCAGCGCAGGACTAATCAACGCAACGATGTTTGGCGGCAGGATACTTTTGATATCCGGTGGCAGCATCGCCCAGGCGTGCAGCGCAGCATCCGGGAACGACTGCGCCCATACACCAACCAGCGCGCCGAAAGCTCCCAGCTTTACAGACCACGTTTTCAGCAGCAGGCTGGCATGCCCTACGAACTCCAGCCGGGTATATTTGCGCAGAAGTAACAGAACGAGCACGGCCACCAGCACGAGCAAAGCGAAAATGATCATCTTCACAGGACACGCTCCTTAACCCAGCCGTAGAGAAAATCCTCGTTGGCTTCGCGGCCCTCCGCCAGTTCGAGGTATCTGGCACCCTGGCTGCAGTTCAGCGCACGCAACAGAACCTGTTCACCCTCTTTCCCGCGGGCGGAAAGGTATCCCTTAAGCGCGGTGATGGTTCGGGGACCAATGGCGCCATCCGGAATCAGATCGGGATACAGCTTTCCGCGCATATTCAGGGCAGTGAGCCAGCGCTGAAAGAACTTACTGGCGACGCTGGGCCCCATGTTCACGCCAGTGTCGCAAAGCTCATCTGCCAGTAACGTAGATAGAGCTGCCACCTGGTCAAACCGGGGGCCGGTCCAGTAATCGCTCAGCAGGATTTGCTTTGCTGTTTCCCTGGGCAGGTTCCGCATATCACCGGTGTAGCCATGTGCACGGGCGGTGGTCTGCGTGATGCCCCAGCGGGTCGGCCCGCCTTTATCCGACGGATGATCGACATAACCACCCTCCTTGCCGAGGATCCCCTCGATAATCTGATCTGCTGTCATGGCGCCTTAACTCCGGTAATGCGTTCCCAGAAATAGGTCAAAGCAACAGAACCCATTGCCCCGCTAATTCCGGAAGTGGCCAGTATCATGTAAATGCTCAGTCCGCTTTCAATGCTCACCAGGCCAGCAATAACGCCGGTAAACCCTGAAACCACCATTTGGGCAAGAGCATTGATCAAGCTCCATGTTGCCTTGCTCTGCTTCACATCTATCAGGTAGCGGACAAGTCCACCCCAGCAAGCAATGATCAGCAGAACCAGCCAGGACATCCCGGCAATGCTCTCTTTGTCTTGCATACGTTTAGCCATAGTTACCGCCTCCGATGGAAGATCGGGAAGCTGTGTGTTTGAAAAGGGTCAGGCCCGTCAGGCTGGATTTAACAACGAAGCGTGTCGATGATGATTCCTGCGGGACCTGATAATAAAAAAGCCATGCAAATGCATGGCCTTGTGATTTGAATCCGTTATTTACAAAATGTATTCGAGACAGTATCTTTCGACTTCCGGACAAAAAAACATATACCGGGACAAAATCTAAATGTAACTGCCTTGCCTGCATGAAACCATGCGGGCTTTTTTTTTGCCCAAAGAAAAAGCCCACCGAAGTGGGCCTTACAGCTATCATCATTTTTTATTAGGTGTGGTGCCGGGTGCCTCCCGGTAAGTCGCCGCCAGTCCACAGACGACTCGCAATGCGCAAAAAAACATATCAGACTGGCAATGCCCCTCCGCATAGGGGGATTCACCACACCAGAAATTTAACATTCAGTCTTTCTGGTTTCAATACTCTGCTTGTCTGAGGTATCGGCTCACCATAACCGCCCAGTCTGATGTTATCAGCGTGTAGCGGCTTGTTTTTCTCTTTGATAAAATTGATTCGCAAATGATTAAAACATCAACTGGTGAAAATATGAGTAAGTACTCAGACCTTTTACAGGTAATCAAGTCCCGGGTTTGTCAAAATAACAACTTCCCCCAAACATTACTGGCAGACTCACACAGTTACAGAGCCAGGCAGGTTTGGTATCGAATAGGACAAATATTCACTCTTGAATGTATTCTCGATGAGTACAGGAAACATTTTTCATCGGATTATTATTATCTTGATAACGATAAGGCTCTTCATCACCTTATCTTCGAAATGACCAAGTGGAAACCTGAAGAGATTAGAAGACTCTCGCTAAACGACTGTCTCTTTATCATTGCCAGTCAACTAAAGCCCAGTTATATGTCAGAAGATGCTGCCGCTGTCCTGGCGTCACTCAATCTGCCGACTGGCCACTATCCTGTTGAGGATTTTCCACAAGAGGACTGGGATCCCAGGGAAAACTCAGCATTCCTTCAAAGCTACCAGTAGCGACTCGCCCAATCTCCGCAGAGATCTGACTCAACCGCTCCTCAAGAGCGGCTTTTTCTGCTATCAGACGGTTGAAGTGGGCAAGATAGATTTTCTGTTGCCCAAGCCAGTCTTCAAGCTGTTGAGTGGTCATGCCCGGGTTAAAAAAATATGGTTGCTGCATAGCTTCCCCTAGATAAGTTACGCATTGTGATCGGGATTCGCTTCAGACGCTGGCCCCTCTGCCGTTCTGGTGCTGGTTGACGGAATCGAACCGCTGACATCCTGCTTACAGGGCAGGCGCTCTACCTTCTGAGCTAAACCAGCAATCTGGTTCAGGGCTCTGCGCAGAGGGCTTTAACGTATCGTGCAGCACGTCTCTACCCAAGAGCCCTGACCGGAGTGCAGAAATGACAAAGCCCAAGGGGGTTAGCCTTGGGCCTTTAATTTATTTCATGCTGCTCAGTTCGCTTTAACGTCCCGAGCCTATCACAATTCAAGCAGTTTCTGGCTCACTTTGCAAGTAAAATCTGTCGCCATTTGTGCCGAATGCGTCACACATTGGTGCGTAAAGCATCGATTCTGCCAAACTAAGCCACGTATCAACTCTGCGTCTACAGGTCATAAAGCACCAGTCGGGATGCTTTTCATAGAGCTCTTCCGCTATGCGGCGTTTGCTCTTCCGTAACCGGTAATGCTCCACCAGCAGGTGATACAGCTCTTTGTGACCACCTGTAATAAGGACTGCCCCCAGTACCTTATCAATCAGCAGTCCTTCATCGTCTGTACAGAAGGCCAGGCCGCTTTTGTTTTTCCCCGCGAGTATTTCACGAAAAAACGCCTCAAGCTCTGGCTTCGAGATGCCAGACTTCTTCATCCGGCGTAATGCTTCGTTGATGGCTGTTTTAGTGACTTTCCCGGAAGCCAGTAACTGGTTAAACATATTGCCGCCACTACCGCCGCCGATGTAAGACCAGCGGCCCCACATGCGCAGCTTCCCTTGAATCCAGATGGCCTCCAGCGTTTTCAGCCTGACCATTTCACCAGCTTTTCCAACCTCGGACGGGTTAATCATTATGCGTTCTCCACTATGCCAGCACGCCAATTGCCAGCGAACGATCCAGAAATCGAAACAGCAGCTCCAGCTGTGAGCCGTGCTTCTCCTCAAATGCCACGGTGTCAGCGTGCAACTCGTCGTGATGCGCTCTGCAAAGCGGCAACACAAACAGGTCATGCGCTTTTGTTCCCATTCCACCTTGTCCGTGGCCTATCAGGTGATGGGGATCATCTGCTGGTTTGTTACAGCAGACACACTGCTGGGACTTAACCCAGCGCGTCCAGCTCTCGTTTACCCAGCGGCGGCGTTTTGGTCGCAGCATGAATGATTCCGGCGTTTCAGGATCTACGCGAAGACCGAGAATCTTTTTCTGCACCACTTCGCTCGCCGCTGGCTCCGGCACAATATCGCTCTCCTTCGTCACTGGTTGATGCTTTATTTCCGGCAATCGCAGGGCTTTACGGGCCAGCGATTCAGGGATTACGTGCGCCAGATTGTTTATCACCAGCCACCAGCACAACTCCGGGATCGTCAGTTGATGGTCTTCGTTGAACCCCAGCTGTGAGCGGATGACCGTTATCAGCCAGGATACCAGGTTCCCACGCGCAATGCCTGCCAGCGTCTCTGTGTACTGATCACGCAGCAGGTTATCGCAGGCCCAGCAAAGGCGGATGCTGCCAGGCTCATGCCGGAACAGCGTAAAATTTTCGCTGTGCCATGAGCCATGGGGATACTGGCATTCAAAATGACGCTCCAGCTCGGCCTCCAGCGAGCTGATACCACCCGCGCGCAGAATGACGTCTTTGTTTTCGAATACTGGCTTCAAAACCGGGTCTTCTGCCAGTGGCTGCGTGGCGGGAGGGATGGCGCCGGTTGCGTAGTCGCTGTATTTTTCCGGTGCAGGCTCAATCAGTACCCGTCCTCTCCTGAACATCGGCATGAGATCAGCACCTGGGCGAAGAAGAACAACGCCCATGCGTGGGGCAATCTCAGGGGTTAGTAGTGCTCTCATATCATCTCCACGTCAGGCAACTGCACGAAAACGTCGGATGGTGATTTCTACTTTCCCTTTCTTCACGATGTTCCCCCACTCCACCAGCATGCGCTTAACCTGACTGTCGTCTTCCCAGACGCCTGTTAGAGTCAGGGCATCGAACAGCGCTTTGTTGTAGTTATCGATATCCCGACGGCGCTGATCCGGCGGATACAACACTATGTGAACCTCAGCCAGATCAGAGGATGGCCGGGGAACGGCCCGCAGTTGCTCAATAATCGCCGCTCTCGCTGCCTGCTGGAACTTGCGCCCTGTCTCGCTTACCAGATGTCTGCCTTTCAGCGGTCCCTTGCTCGGGGCGCGCCAGTAACTATTTACGCTCGGTGGAAATGGTAAAGTCAGTTTCATTTAGCCCCCTTAAAGGATCGCTACAACGTCTTTTGCGACTTCCCGCGTACTGCTTTTGCAGGAGATCGAACGGCGCGCTTTGATGAATAGCAGGTTAAAACCATGCTCCCGGTACAGATCGAGAACCTTCGGTGCGGATGAGTTAGAAATTACTACCCGAGCCCCACGGTGAAAGGCAGATACACATTGCTTCGCCAGGTCTACCTGGTTCTCCCAGTTAAACCCACCAGCGGCGTAGGCAGTGAATCCGGCTGTTCCCGGCATCGGTTCGTAAGGCGGATCGCAGTAAACCACATCCCCTTTCCCGGCCAGGCTGATTGTCCGACGGTAATCAGCAGTCATGAATACGCAGTTATGCGCCATAGCCGCGAAGGCTTTCATCTCATCCATCGGGTAATACGGAGCCTTGTAGCCTCCCCAGCCCACATTGAATTTGTTCGCCTGGTTGTAGCGCATCAGGCCATTGAAGCAATGCCGGTTGAGATACAGGAATGCAGCTGCGCGTTCAGTAGCATCCAGCGTCTGAGCGTTGAACTCGGAACGGATCAGCTCATAACCATCTGGTGACCGCATGTGCTCGAACATCCAGCGGGCCTTCAATTCCACTTCATCCGGCACCACCGCTAACATCTGATACAGATTAATCAGGTCCGGATTAACGTCCGCCAGCAGGTAATCTGCGTGCTTTTCGCTGTTCAGGAATACCGACCCACCACCAACGAATGGCTCTATCAGGCGTTTCCCTGCCGGGATATGCACGAACAGGTCAGCCAGCTGGGTATACTTTCCACCAGCCCATTTGAGAAATGGCTTGCTCATGTGCGGAACCCCGAGTTTTCTGGCAATGAGTAATCAACCTCATCGAAGCTAGCTCGCGAAATGGACGCCTCCTGGCGGGAACTATTGAGTGGAGCAGATAGTTTTAACGACAGCTCATCCCATTTTTCCCGAAGCTTCGACGGGCTGAGTACGTTTTTACACCAGAACGAATCTTTGTTGGCGCGCTTGAAAAGTGAGCAAATTTGTTTATGGGTTCTCCCGTCCTGCATCACCATCAGGCGAACCTCATTCGCCCATGCGGTCCAGTTTGGTTCTTTAGGGCGAACTACCTCACCATCACTTTCAGCCGCCAGTTCGTACATGCTGATAATTTTTCCCCAAATGAACTCGGCGCAGGTTAAATCGTCCTGGCTGCCCCACTGCCGCTTTGCAGCGCTGTACACCACCGCGTCAGGATGTCGTGATAGAAATTCATCAGCAGAGCCCTGTTCGTCCGGTTGCGAAGCGTCCGGACAAGAAGGATTTATATCTGATGGATCAGTAGTTGATTTTACTGACGGATCCCCCCCAGATTCTGACGGGTCAAAACTGGTTTTTTTGGTGGATTCCGACGCCTCAAATTTTGAGGGGTCAGTTTTTGACGCATCAGATTTTGACGGTTCAGATTTTGATGTGTCAGATTTTGACGGGTCAGAAACTGACAGGTGAGAAAATGCCGCTTTCTGTAGTTTGGAAACGTTGAGCTGGTAGACGTTCGATGCATTACGGTTGCCGTTGCGGCGTTGCGTACGGGTGAGCCATCCCTCTTTCTCAAGCGTAGTAATCGCCGTTCTGACAGTACTTTCACCAGCGCCAATCTGACGGGATATAGTCGCGATAGAAGGCCAGCAAACACCCTCATCGTTGCTGAAGTCAGCCAGGCGCGCCATGATTGCCACGCTGGATAGTTTCATCCCCGAAGATGCGCAAGCGTCCCAGACGTATCCTGTTAATTTAGTGCTCATGATCGTCCTTTATTTCTCTGAATTTACGTCTGAACTGCTCGAGGGGGCTAAAGCATTCATGCTCGTACCCTTCACGCAGGTATATAACGCGCTGTGTCTGGGGCTCCCAGCGTATGACCCTGACCGGGACACCGTAGTGATCTCTGAACCATCGGTTGAGCTCTCGCATACTTTCTCCGCCTGGCCGTTAAAGTCCCCTACCACCCACTGAGCAAACTGGTAGCAGACAGGTTCGAATCCGCCTGGTACTCTTACCCCATACACGAACTGCACCGGTCCTGCTCCACCAGGAACTGGCCGCGCTACAAGTTGCGACCTGCGGTATTGTGTTGATAAACTGTTCATGCGTTAGTAATCTCCACTGATAACGAGACGCCACGACGCCAGGAGCTGCAACTCGCTGGCGTCACTTCTTTTTGCGTGCAAACAACGTGATAATTGCCGCGATCTCTTCTTCACGCGCAGCCAGGTGGCGGCGGTGATGCACCATGATTTCTTCAGCTTCATGTCTTTCGATTACCCCATCCTCAAGTGCCTGTTCGATAATCTGATCAACCTGTCCTCTGGCGGCAGAGGTACGCATTGCCCGGCTGAACAAGTCCACGCGATCCAGCTCTTCCAGATGCGGAACATCCACCAGCAGAGCACCACGGCGGCGAGCGAAGTAATCAGCCAGTAACGACGTGTTGGAAATGTCCTCCATCGCTTCCAGCTCGCTGACTTCGAAGAAACGACAGCCGTTTTTCTCGTAGAGGTTGTTGTTGAACTGCGTCACCGTCATTCCCAGTGCGCCAGCCATTGCTTCGCGCCCACCTGGATATGCTTTGCACATAGATTTCACGACTTCTTTGAGGTTCATACCTACTCCTTTCAAACTCGGGTGGTAGTTACAAATTTGATGCAGTGACATTAAGCTTTCGGATTGCTGTACCTCTTAAATAGGCCCAGTCAATGTCAGGACGAAGCTCTTCGCAGGTGACAGCACCACCAGTGGCTTTTTCAATCTCAGGGCATCGTTCCGCAGGTATTTGCCTAATGCCCGTTGTCCATTGATTCACTGTTGGTGATGAGATGCCTAGATTCCTTGACAAAGCGGCTTGTCCCCCAACAATGCGGCAGGCTTCACTGATTGCTTCAAGGCTACTTCTCATAAACGGATTCCTATGATTTCCACACAAGCAGATATTAGGCTAAGCCTAATAAACAATCAATAGGAATTGCCTAAGCTAAAGGTTATGAGGATTATTAGGCAATGCTTAGTGGTAAAGAATTGGGCCGAGCGATCGAGCAGGCCATAGACAAGAAGCTTTCAATAGGTTCTGCCAAGAGTAAGGCGGAAATCGCACGTCATTTCAAAATAAAACCCCCATCAATCCATGACTGGATCAATAAAGGCTCCATATCGAAAGAGAAGCTACCAGAGCTTTGGAACTACTTTTCTGATGTTGTGGGCCCCGAGCACTGGGGACTAAAAGGATACCCGCTAACTGATACATGTGAGCCCGCAACAGATCCCATAGTTAAAAATGGTTCTATTGACGAACTCTATAATAAGGCTTCGAGAGAGAAAAAGGCTATCATTGATTTTGTCCTCTTAGAGCAAGGACAGCGTATACCTGGCTGGGTAGATAGCGACGCTAAAGCATATTTAGACTCACTAGAGATGAAGATAAGGAGATGGGCAGAGCAGGAGGAAGATGGAAAAAAACAAACGAAAGCCAGAGCTTAAGCTTATATGGTCTAACGGACAATATCTCTAAGCTCCATACATGTTAAAAGCTCTGAGATTGATTCACTTGCATAACTCAATCCCTGTGGGGGATTGGCTTGTATGAAGCCCATCCGGGGATTGTGATTTGCTTTGATTTAACAGCAGGTTTTCACTTTGCATGGAGGATGCATGGAAAACTTCAAAGTACGTCTTAAAAATCACATTGAACATGTTAAAAATGTTAGAGAACACTGCACAACGGAAGAGACAACCAAGCAGGCTTTGATACTTCCTTTCTTGGACATCCTAGGCTTTAACGCATATGATCCGCAAAAAGTCAAAGCTGAATATGGTGCGGACTTCCCTGGTGTTAAAGTGGGTGAGCGTGTAGATTATGCTCTATTCTGCCAAGGTGTTCCCGTTATGTTTATTGAGGCCAAAGGTTGTAAAGAAAAAATGGACAACCATTGCCCTCAATTATCTAGGTATTTTAATTCTACTCCTGAGGTGACAATATCAGCAATTACTAATGGCATTGAATGGCGTTTTTTTACGGATCTCAATGAGAAAAACATAATGGATTCAACGCCATTTTTACGAATCATGATGGATGACATTAAAGATTCTGATGCTGAGCAATTATTTAGATTCCGGCATGACAAATTCAAACCAGAGGCCTTAAGAACACTTGCAGAAGAGAGTGTATATATTTCTGCATTTGTTAAAGTTGTGAGTACAAGCCTTCGGGAAGTAGATCATGAATTTGTTAGATATGTTGCAGGACGAGCAAACATTGGTCGTCAATTAAATCAAAGATTTATAGAAACAATAACTCCATTGGTGAGGCAGGCCGTAGAGAGGTCAGTAAGTGAAATGGTTGTTTCTGGTCTTTCATCAAGAACATCTATTCCTGAATTAGAATCCCCTGCTGATGTAACTGAAAATAATGTAATTGATGAGCGCGCAGATATTGTCGATGCAGAGAATCCCAACATCGTAACAACCTATAATGAAAGAATTTTATTTGAAAAAATCTGTTCTATTATAGGTCCTGCATACGAACTTCAAGCCAAAGACACAGAGTCATATTACTCTATTCTTTTCCAAGGAAAAACAAACCGCTGGCTGGTTCGCTATTATGACAAGAAGAACCGCTCAAACATACAGTTACCAATTGATATCAATGAAATAACAGGTAATGAAATTAAAAGAGCCGGACTTGAACATGATAACAATCGTATTTTCATTGAACATCCCGAGGATGTATTAAGGATTTCAGGTTTAATCCTTGATTCTTTACAATATGTACAGAATGATGAGAATTTCAGAAAGCGTCGTCCATAATCATAAAAACACTAGCTTTATTTCACACAAATCCCGCTTATGCGGGATTTTTTTTGACTGCCGACAAACATTAGGCTAAGCCTATTGACATATCATTAGGCAGAACCTAATATCAAGTGAGTCTGATGGACTATGTCATCTTGGCGGCGCCATGTGCAAGCTAAGTGTTTCAGGCACGACGTGCGCCCCACCAGCACGGCGAAAAGGTGTGACGCCCGGGAAGAGTCCGGGACGCAACAGATGAGAGCATTGGCGGTGAACGGGCAAACACACAAGCCGTAAGCCGATCCGAACGCAATAGCTAATCGTATCAGTGCTCTGCTCGTTGTGACGTGTACAAGCGTACTGCAGCGCCGCTCGACGCAAAGACCTGGAAATCGACTGAGCAACAGCAGCTGGTTGCCAATACCAAAACAGAGCGGCGGGAAGTAAGCAGATTAGCGATCTGGTGTCACAACATTCATTCCCGATAAGTCCCCTTCTACTGAGGAGGTTTATCGGGACTGGAAGAGTTACCACTTGGAGACGGTCCTTTTAAATGTCCTGGACAGTGGCGCTTTGGTAGCGATAACAACCACTCCAGTTGATCCTGGGAGTTATCAGGTCAGTGAGCTGCCAGCACTCTCGACGGCAGTGACAGCCGGAAGTAGACGGCCCAGCGTGGCAAACAGAGGAAGCACGATGACAGCCGGGAAAGACCGGCACACAACAGGAAAAAGCACTGTGTTAGTCAAGTGAGTTTCCAGTGCTTCAGTGCTCTTTCCGTTGTGTGGAGATAACTAACTAATCCTTTGCAGAGGAAACAGAAATGAAATTATCAAAGTTACGTAACGCCATTGTCTATCGGGCTACTTTGCCCAGTATTGAAGCGGTTGAAGGGCACCTGCAGGAATTGCCCTACTCTGAACTTACAGAAACGGAGTTCGCGCGGGCTTCCTTCGTCCCTAATCCGATTACCGGCGAGCTGGTTACGCCAATTACTGGCGGTTATGCAATCGTGATTCGCCGCGATGAGAAAATAATCCCCCAGCACGTCGTGATGAAAGAAGCCAATGAGCGTATCCAGCGCATTGAAAATGCATGTGGTCAGAAACTAAAGCGCGCTGACCGTAACAACATTATCCAGGATGCTAAGGTTCAGCTCTGCAAACAGGCATTCATCAAGTCGTCTCTGATCCTGGTCCTGTATAACACTGAAGAAAATCTGCTGATCATTAATTCCGCCAATAAAAATATTGCCAATTTAGTCGGGGCGATGCTGGTTAAAGTGATCGGCTCAGTCAAAACAGTCACGATCAACATCAGTGATATCAAAAACGGCCTGACAACGCGCCTTAAAAACCATCTGGACGGCGAAGAATCAGCCTTTGCCGGGTTTGAGGTCGGTGATTATGTCCAGCTATCCCGCCTGGCAGAACAGAAAGAAGTTATTCGCTACTCTGCGGAACACTCTTCCGTTACCAGTGAAATTCTGGAGAGCCTGAACACAGGTTTTATCGTCGATAACATGGAATTAAGAGGCTGCGGCGTCTCTTTTCTGCTTACAGATAAGTTCCATTTCCGGCGGATCGATACCAAGGATAATGATTATTCTGATGATGACGACAAAGCCTACCGCTGGCGTCACCAGGCAGGTACGGACATGTTCCAGTTCTGTAAAGTAATTAACCAGCTTTGTGATCTGCTCGCCTACAAAGAGCCCGAAGAACAAAAACCAGCAGCCTGATTAGAACAGCAGCAATTACCCCATTCTCATGGGTTGGGTTGCTGCACCCTAAATTTACGCGTTGCAGCACGTCAGATGGAGAACAAAAGATGGCTAAGACAGCAAATCAACTTATTAAACAGGCGTACGAAATAGCCAAAACTATGCCACCAGCACAGGCAGCAATCATCAGGGAACTGGCTACCGTCCTCGATGTTTCGAATGTAGCTCTGCGCCAGACCCGCACCGAACGTGACGCCCTTCTCGCAGAGGTCAAATCATGGGCGAAAGAGTGTGATCGTCTGACCGAGCGACACACCAAGAATCGCACAAATATGCATGTTCTAGAGGCTATGCGCGATTTGAAAGCAATTTGCCCCGCCAGCTTCCGTAACGTGGAGGCTCTCTGATGGCTAAAGACTCAAAGCTTGTATACGGCGCCAACGGCAAAACCAACGTTCTGATGTTCGAACCGGAAAAGCTGCATCTTGTTACCGACAAAACCCATCTTCTCTACGATGAACGTATCAACCTGCCGATCGACGAAGGGATGGTACTGAACATCAAGGAGCTGGGTGTACTGGAGCCGATTATTGTCTGGAAAGACCCTGAAATTGGGCTCACCTGCGTAGTTGCAGGCCGTCAGCGCGTTAAACATACGCTGGAGGCAAATAAGCTTCTTTTGAAAGAGGGCAAAGACCCACTGCTTGTTCCTGGGGTTATTAAGCGCGGGTCAGCAAATCAGATGGCTAAATACATGGTCAGCGAAAACGAAATTCGCCGACCTGATACACCGCTTGGCCGGGCTAAAAAAATGTCAGACGCGCTCGACCGCGGGCTCGATGAGGACGACATTGCGGTGTTGTTTGGCTGCAGCGTTCAGACCGTACGCGCAACGCTGTCACTACTGGATGCCACCCAGGCTGTTCGCGATGCAGTGGAGTCCGGAACGGTCACCGTTACCCAGGCGCGTCAGCTGGCATCGCTTAAACCCGAAGAGCAGCGGGAGAAAGTCTCTGAAATCGAAGCGGCAACTGCTGGCACAACCGGCCATGAAAAAGCCCGGCGTCAGCGTCAGATCCTCGGTGATGTAAAGCCGCGCCTGAAAACCCGCAAAGAAATTACTAAAGCCCTGGAATCTGCCGGGGGTGAGTATGCGAGCGCACTCCGTTGGGTGCTTGGGGAGGCGCAATGAATTTTGAACCTGAGAATTACAGCAAATACACCCTGCGTCGGTTCGCCGCCCTGTTAGATGTGATCTGCTGGGTGCTGATTGCCGTAGTAACCGTTGGTATCTGCATGTTTATTGAATGGTGGGCAGCATGAGTAAATCACTGAACGCACGTTGCATCCGCCGCTGGGAAGTTGAATTTAAACCATTCTGCGACTCAAAGCGCAATCCGTACTGGCGCAAGCGTGACCTTCGTGGGTATATCCGCGAAGCGGCGCTTACCACCGCTTACAGCATGGTCGAGAGCATGGCTGAACGTAACGCCAAAGTTGACTTTGACGGCTCCCTACAAGGCTGGACTCCTGAGTTCTCAGAATGGTACCGGAAGCATCGTGAAGTGTATCTCAAAGAAGCCCGCGACCAACTGAATGAAGAAGCTACCAACGACGAGATCGACGAAGAAGTAGAGAACGAGCTGGAGGCTTGGAATGACTGATATCGCCACATTCACTAATGAGCAATTAATCGCCGTGTGCCGTGCTGACGTGGCGGAAATGTCGAAGTTTTTAAAAGAGGGTGAATTCAGCAATCCGTCCCGCGCAGCTATGTATTTGCGTATTACTGAAATCGCATTGGCAGCGCTGATGGGGGAGTTCTCATTTGCTCGCAATCAGGTTCGCCGTGAACACGCTGAATGGTCACAGGCTACCTTCGGCAATGTGGGCCCGGTTGGCCCGCTGAATCACCTCAGCAAAGAAGCACTGGAAGCCGCTGAACAGCCTGGCGACCTGTCGGAATGGGCTGATATGCAGTTCCTGCTGTGGGATGCCCAGCGCCGGGCTGGTGTCACTGATGAGCAGATTACCCAGGCGATGATCGATAAGCTGGCAGTCAATAAACAGCGCAAATGGCCGGAGCCGAAAGACGGAGAGCCGCGCCTGCACATCAAAGAGCAGCCAGCGCCAGTAGTTCCTGATAGTTACGTGATGGTACCGATGAGGTTAACTGCTGAGAACGGTGCAAAGGGGGCGCTATCCGGTGAGTTTTCAGAAACCAAGTTCGTAAACTGCCCGGAATGCTTTGGTGATGATGAATGTGAAACCTGTGACGGCAGCGGGAGAATTGAAATCACGGTACCTGTCACCTGGACGACTATCAAAGAAATCTGGGCTAAAGGCGTTGAGCATTTTTCAGCCACAGCGCAGGAGAATAATTAACGTGAACCATTTAATGATCGTCCTGGAAACTATGGGTAATAAACCCAATGCCCCTATCGTCTCCATCGGTGCGGTATTTTTTGAGCCGTCAACTGGTGAACTTGGCGATGAATTTTATCGCGTTGTCAGCCTGAAAAGTTCAATGGATGCCGGTGCTGTTCCTGACCCTGACACCATTATTTGGTGGATGCAGCAAAGCGAAGAGGCCAGATCTGCTATTTGCGCTAAGAATTCAGCGATGGCTATCTCAACTGCACTCATTCAATTAGTGGTATTTATTCGTGGTAATTCCGAGCCTGGCCGAGTTCAGGTATGGGGCAACGGTGCAACTTTTGACAACGTCATCATGCGAGCCAGTTATGATCGTGTAGATATTCCCTGCCCATGGCATTTTGCCAATGATCGCGATGTGAGAACTATCGTCGAATTAGGCCGCACCATTGGCATTAACCCCCGGCGTGATATTCCGTTTGAAGGTGATATGCATAATGCTTTGGCTGACGCCAAACACCAGGCTAAATACGTTTCCGCAATCTGGCAACAACTTTTACTTAAACATTGGTGAGGTAACTATGAATACTATGTTTTTGTTAATGGCTGAATATGGTTCTGCAACTGTCCAATTAAGTCAGGTTTGCGAAAAATATTTTGGTTTGAAACCTTCTACTGCAGAGAAACGAGCTGCTATGGGCGACCTTCCGATCCCCACTTTCCGTGTCGCTGAAAGCCAAAAAGCGCCACGCATGATCCACATCCAAGACCTGGCTAATCATATCGACGAGCAGTTGCAGAAAGGTCGAGACCTTCTTGAGCAGATGAAAATCGCCAACCACTGACAAAACTTACCCTTGCCGATTGCTGCATTTTTCGCAGCATTCGGTGTTATTTTTTCCAACACCAGCCCCCCAATAGCACCCCAAAATTTCATAACAACATGTTTTTTATGCTTATTCTTATCATGTTCAACTGGAGCAATATGGGTAAGTTTATGGCCGTTGGCCTGACGGACCTGCTGGAGAGCGCCGGCATGAACGGCGTCCCGGCGTTTGTCGGTCTGGCGCTGCTGTCGGCTTTTCTGTGTATGTTTATCGCCAGCGGCTCGGCCATCTGGTCGATTCTGGCGCCGATCTTCGTGCCGATGTTTATGCTGCTGGGCTTCCACCCGGCGTTTGCGCAGATCCTGTTTCGCATCGCCGATTCATCGGTGCTGCCGCTGGCGCCGGTTTCACCGTTTGTGCCGCTGTTTCTCGGTTTTTTACAGCGCTACCGACCGGACGCCCGCCTCGGGACATACTATTCGCTGGTGCTCCCTTACCCGCTGATTTTTCTCGCCGTCTGGCTGCTGTTGCTGGTGGGCTGGTATCTGGCAGGACTGCCCATCGGCCCTGGCATCTATCCGCGGCTTCCTTAAGCCGTTGAAGCGCCAGGGACGGCGGCTTACGCTTAACGCGGCACCTTCACTTTGACCTTGCGGGGGAGATCCACGGCTCCGGCGAAGATGCCGAAAAGCGCGCGATACCCGCGTTCGAGCAACAGCGTGAGGCCATGGATAACCAGGCCGCTGAAGATCAATACGATTACGCCAGTCAGTATATATTGCATAGCCCCACCTCTGAGTTATTAACCGCGCCGCGCCGACGCGGCGGCACCTTCCCGGGCGCGCAAAGCTGCGCGGAGGACCGGCGTCGTCAGCTTAAAAGTAGCAAAAACCATGCCCGATAACCCGCCAGGATCGATCCAAAAATAAATCAACGTAACGGCCGCTGGATGCCGGTCGTCGGGTTTATCTTTTGGGAGTATAGTTGACCGCCGCCGGCGCGTGGTATCGTGTGGCCCTCGTGTACGATGGTGGATGACCGAAACGATGTTGACCTTGCTGCAGGATAAAATGGATACCCCGCTGGGGGCGCTGTGGGTGCTCTGCGACGAACAGTTTAATTTGCGCGCCGTCGAGTGGGACGAGCACCGCGATCGGATGGAAACCCTGCTCGATGTACACTATCGCCGGGAAGGCTATCAGCGCGTCGACTGCCGCAATCCAGGCGGTCTCAGCAGTAAGCTGAACGACTATTTTGCCGGCGACCTGGCCGTTATCGAGACCCTGCCTACCGCCACCGCCGGCACCCCTTTCCAGCGCCAGGTCTGGCGGGCGTTACGCGAAATCCCCTGCGGCCAGGTGATGCACTATGGTCAGCTGGCCGAGGCGCTCGGTCGTCCCGGCGCGGCGCGCGCCGTGGGGGCCGCCAATGGCGCCAACCCGGTGAGTATTGTGGTGCCCTGCCATCGGGTCATCGGGCGTAACGGCACGATGACCGGCTATGCCGGCGGCGTGCAGCGTAAAGAGTGGCTTCTGCGCCACGAGGGCTATCTGTTGCTTTGACTGAAAATGCGTTTTCGGAATTTTCAGGTAATTTTACAATCCAATGTGGCTGAATAATCTATTTTTAATCAAGCAGATATCAGCCTGTGTTGATTTACCCTGCTGATATTACGTGTTTCAGAGCCTGAAGACTTACCTGCTCATCAAAAAGATGTTAAAATTGACCAATATCAATTAAGGCCTGAGCAGACATATGATCCCTGAGAAGCGAATTATTCGACGCATTCAGTCTGGCGGTTGTGCTATCCATTGTCAGGATTGCAGTATCAGCCAGCTCTGCATCCCCTTTACTCTGAACGAGCATGAGCTTGATCAGCTGGATAATATTATCGAGCGGAAAAAGCCCATCCAGAAAGGTCAAACCTTGTTCAAAGCGGGTGATGAGCTGAAATCGTTGTACGCCATTCGCTCCGGGACCATCAAAAGCTACACCATCACCGAGCAAGGCGATGAGCAGATTACCGGCTTCCATCTGGCGGGCGATCTGGTGGGCTTCGACGCCATCGGCACCGGCCTGCACCCTAGCTTCGCCCAGGCGCTGGAAACCTCGATGGTGTGCGAGATCCCCTTTGAAACCCTCGACGATCTTTCCGGAAAAATGCCGAATCTGCGTCAGCAGATGATGCGCCTGATGAGCGGTGAGATCAAAGGCGACCAGGATATGATCCTGCTGCTTTCCAAAAAGAACGCCGAAGAGCGCCTGGCCGCGTTTATCTATAACCTGTCCCGCCGTTTCGCGCAGCGCGGTTTCTCTCCCCGCGAGTTCCGACTGACCATGACCCGCGGCGACATTGGCAACTATCTCGGCCTCACCGTCGAAACCATCAGCCGGCTGCTGGGGCGTTTCCAGAAGAGCGGCATGCTGGCGGTGAAAGGCAAATACATCACCATTGAAAACGGCGACCTGCTGGCCCAGCTGGCCGGTCAGGCGCGCAACGTCGCTTAATCTCCGCGCAACACCTGGTCAGGATCGGCATTTTTTTCAGATTTGTTGATCTGACCAGGCTCCTCCCCTGTTTCAATTCATCCATATAGGTTATCTTTTTAATAACTGACGGTAGCTGCAGTTGTAAGGAGACCCTGTATGGCGAAGTATCAGAGCATGCTGGTAGTAATCGATCCTAACCAGGACGACCAGCCGGCGCTAAGGCGAGCGGTGTACCTGCACCAACGGATTGGTGGACGCATCAAAGCCTTTTTGCCGATCTATGATTTTTCTTATGAAATGACCACCCTGCTGTCGCCGGACGAACGGACGGCGATGCGTCAGGGCGTCATTGCCCAACGAACGGCCTGGATCCGCGAGCAGGCGAAATTCTATCTTGAATCCGGTGTGCCGATTGACGTGAAAGTGGTGTGGCACAACCGCCCCTTCGAAGCCATTATTCAGGAAGTGATCAGTGAGAAACACGACCTGCTGCTGAAGATGGCCCACCAGCACGACAAGCTGGAAGCGGTGATCTTCACCCCGACCGACTGGCATCTGCTGCGTAAGTGCCCCTGCCCGGTCTGGATGGTGAAAGATCAGCCGTGGCCGGAAGGCGGTAAAGCGCTGGTCGCCGTCAATCTGGCCAGCGAAGAGAATTATCACAACACCCTCAACGAGAAGCTGGTTCGCGAGACGCTGTCGCTGGCGGAAGAAGTCAACCACACTGAAGTGCACCTTATCGGCGCCTATCCGGTCACCCCGATCAATATCGCGATTGAGCTGCCGGATTTCGATCCCAGCGTCTACAACGACGCCATTCGCGGTCAGCATCTGCTGGCGATGAAAGCGCTGCGGCAGAAGTTTGGCATTGACGAGAAATTCACCCATGTGGAAAAAGGGTTGCCTGAGGAGGTGATCCCGGATCTCGCCGAGCATCTGCAGGCGGGGATCGTGGTGCTGGGTACGGTCGGACGCACCGGCCTCTCCGCGGCGTTCCTTGGCAATACCGCGGAGCAGGTCGTCGACCACCTGCGCTGCGATCTGCTGGTGCTTAAACCAGAGGCCTATCAGACGCCGGTGGAACTGGACGACGACGACGACGATTAACCTTCCCTCCCGGAACGTTCACCTTCCCCCGCCTCGCGGGGGATTTTTTTGCCCGCTTTCCCTCAGGCACAAAAAAGGGCCGCTTGCGGCCCCGTCATTGCATGGCGATCATGAACGACTCAGTGGATACCCAGACGCCAGGCCAGATCGATCTCTTCTTTCAGCTCCAGCGAGGAGAGCGCCATCAGGTCAGCAAACTCCAGCTCCAGCAGTTTAAGTTTTTTCAGATACTGCGCTGGGGTCATGACGGTGGTGTCGCGGCGTAAGAATTCGATGGCCATCTGCGTTGGGGTTAACTCGGTATCCATAATATCCTCTGTCTGATGTAAGAACCGGAACATTATATCACCTCTCGCCGCTTATTTTATGAACAATTCCTGGCATCCTTCTGCATATAAAAAAGCCGTCTCACAGGAGACGGCTTATAAACAAACGTTGTAAAACAATAATGTTACATTACAGCGCTTTCAGGATCGCATCGACGCTGGCTTTGGCATCGCCAAACAGCATATGAGTGTTCTCTTTAAAGAACAGCGGGTTCTGTACGCCGGCGTAACCGGTGTTCATCGAACGCTTAAAGACCACCACGTTCTGCGCTTTCCACACCTCAAGCACCGGCATACCAGCAATCGGGCTCTTCGGATCGTCCTGCGCCGCCGGGTTGACGGTATCGTTAGCGCCAATGACCAGCACGGTGTCGGTGTCGCTGAAATCATCGTTGATCTCATCCATCTCCAGCACGATGTCGTAAGGCACCTTGGCCTCCGCCAGCAGGACGTTCATATGCCCCGGCAGACGGCCGGCGACCGGGTGAATGCCAAAGCGCACCTTAATGCCGCGCGCCCGCAGCTTCTCGGTGATCTCGGCCACCGGATACTGCGCCTGGGCCACCGCCATACCATAGCCCGGGGTGATGATGACCGAGTGCGAATTTTTCAGCATCTCCGCCGTCTCTTCGGCGCTAATTTCGCGGTGCTCGCCCACTTCTTCATCGCCGCCGCTGGAGGAACCATCGGTGCCGAAGCCGCCGGCAATCACGCTGATAAAGGAGCGGTTCATCGCCTTACACATAATGTAAGAGAGGATGGCGCCGGAAGAGCCCACCAGCGCGCCGGTGACGATCAGCAGGTCATTGCTCAGCATAAAGCCCGCCGCCGCCGCCGCCCAGCCCGAGTAGGAGTTGAGCATAGAGACCACCACCGGCATGTCCGCGCCGCCGATAGAGGCCACCAGGTGCCAGCCGAAGGCCAGCGCGATCGCAGTCATCACCAGCAGGCACAGGACCTGGGTGCCGGTGCTGTCGGAACGCACGAAAATCACCATCAGTACGAAGGAGACCACCAGCGCCGCCAGGTTCAGCTTATGGCGATTAGGCAGCATCAGCGGTTTGGAGGAGATCTTGCCGCGCAGTTTACCAAACGCCACCACCGAACCGGTGAAGGTCACCGCGCCGATGAAGATGCCGAGGAACACTTCGGTCAAATGGATATTGACCAGAATCTGCTCCATACCGGTTTCATGCTGCAGGTAGCTGTTAAACCCTACCAGCACCGCCGCCAGGCCCACGAAGCTGTGCAGGATGGCCACCAGCTCCGGCATCTCGGTCATTTCGACCTTCTTCGCCAGACGAATACCGATGGCCCCGCCGATCACCATCGCGAGGATAATCCAGCCGACGTTGCCGGCGTCCGGCCCCAGAATGGTGGCGATCAGAGCGATGGCCATCCCGGCGATGCCGAAATAGTTGCCCTGCTGCGAGGTTTCGTGTTTCGACAGACCCGCCAGGCTGAAAATAAACAGGATTGCAGCAACAATGTATGCAGCTGTAACTAATCCACCAGACATGTGCTACCCCTTATCCTTTGCGAAACATTTTCAGCATGCGCTGAGTCACGGTAAAACCACCGAAAATATTAATGCTGGCGATCAGTACCGCGATAAAGCTCAGGAAGCTGACCCAGCCGCCGTGGCCTATCTGCAACAATGCGCCAACCACGATAATGCCCGAAATGGCGTTCGTCACCGACATCAGCGGCGTATGCAGGGCATGGGAGACATTCCATACCACGTAGTAACCCACCACGCAGGCCAGCGCGAAGACGGTGAAATGGCCGAGGAACTCTTTAGGCGCCACGTTGGCCAGCCAGCCGAAGAGGATAATCGCCAGCGCGATCAGCGCATATTTGCGCCACGGCGACGCCGGTTTGACCTCTTCTTTCGGCGCTTCCACTTTTTTCGCCGCGGCCTGCGGCTGAGCGGAGACCTGAATCGGCGGCGCCGGCCAGGTGATTTCGCCTTCGCGCACCACGGTCACGCCGCGCACCACCACGTCATCGAAATCGATAACGATATTGCCGTCTTTCTCTTTGCACAGCAGCTTCAGCAGGTTCACCAGGTTAGTGCCGTAGAGCTGGGAGGACTGGGTCGGCAGACGGCCTGGGAGGTCGGTATAACCGATAATTTTCACGCCGTTGGCGGTGGTCACCACTTCGCCCGGCACGGTGTACTCGCAGTTGCCGCCGTTTTGCGAGGCGAGATCGACCACCACGCTGCCCGACTTCATTGAGTCAACCATTTCCCGGGTGATCAGTTTCGGCGCCGGTTTGCCCGGTATTAACGCCGTGGTGACGATAATATCGACCTCTTTCGCCTGGGCGGCGAACAGCGCCATTTCGGCTTTGATAAAGGCTTCGGACATCACCTTGGCATAGCCGTCGCCGCTGCCCGCTTCCTCTTTAAAATCCAGCTCGAGGAACTCGGCGCCCATACTCTGCACCTGCTCCTTCACTTCCGGGCGAGTATCGAAGGCGCGGACAATCGCGCCCAGGCTATTGGCGGCGCCAATCGCCGCCAGTCCAGCCACCCCGGCGCCGATAACCATCACCTTGGCGGGCGGAACTTTGCCTGCCGCCGTGATCTGCCCGGTAAAGAAACGACCGAATTCATGGGCCGCTTCAACGATAGCGCGGTACCCGGCGATATTGGCCATTGAGCTGAGCGCATCCAGCGATTGGGCGCGTGAGATACGCGGCACCGAATCCATCGCCATCACGTTGATATTACGGGCCGCCAGTTTTTCCATCAGCTGCGGGTTTTGCGCCGGCCAGATAAAGCTAATCAGCGTGGTTCCTGGGTTTAACAGGGCAATTTCATCGTCATTCGGGGCATTGACCTTGAGGATGACATCAGACTGCCACACCTCGTCGCCGGTCACGATTTCAGCCCCTGCCTGGGCAAAGGCCTCATCGTCAAAGCTGGCCAGCTTCCCGGCGCCGCTTTCTACCGCGACGCTAAAGCCGAGTTTGAGCAACTGCTCAACGGTCTTCGGCGTGGCGGCGGCCCGGGTCTCCTGGGCTAGCCTTTCTTGTGGTACACCAATACGCATAGTTTTCCCTTCCATCGGTTTTTGATGATGGTTTACTTTTCTGACCAACAGCGACAGGACGGCAAAATCATCCTCGCCATCTTTCGCTGTCTGCAAAATGAAACAGTAACAAACTTTTTATAACCTACTGAAAATAGCGATTGTGATCTACAGCGATAAAACAGAAATTTTGATTTTATTGCTTATTGTCAGCACAGATGGTTCCGGGCAGCAATATTTACCTGAATTTGCCTCTCAGGCCTGATAATCCGCTTATCCAGCGGTATAAAACGCCATTTATCGCCATTGAGATCATTGTATTAACATTACATTAACTAATAAAAGTGGTATCGATTATCGTTTTTGCTGGTCAAGCGACTGTTTTTTCAACATATCGAAAAATGTTATCTTTCCGTAGTATACGATTCGGGCGGCACGCAAAAAATGACGCAGACAGTCACAGCGATTAAATGCAATAATCAAACGTTTTCAGTCAACAACAACACCAGTATATGGTTTGCGCAAGGCAAAGGATTATTTTTATGAAGCTTAAAAACACCCTCCTGGCGTCTGCTCTCCTGACAACCGCCACGTTGTCTGCCCACGCAGCGACCGAGTTGACCCCGGAGCAGGCGGCTGCGCTGAAGCCCTACGATCGCGTTGTCGTCACCGGCCGCTTTAATGCCATTGGCGACGCGGTGCAAGCGGTATCGCGCAAAGCTGACAAAGACGGCGCGGCCTCATTCTATGTTGTCGACACGTCGGATTACGGCAATGGCGGCAACTGGCGCGTCACGGCTGACCTCTATAAAGACGACGCGCCGAAAGCGGATGCGCCGAAAAATCGCATCATCAATGGCGTGATGGAGCTGCCGAAAGATCAGGCCGTTGAGCTGATGCCTTACGACACCGTCACCGTCCAGGGCTTCTATCGCAGCCAGCCGGAAGTGAACGACGCCATCACCAAAGCGGCGAAAGCGAAAGGCGCCTATGCGTTCTTCATCGTCCGCCAGGTCGACGCCAACCAGGGCGGCAATCAGCGCATTACCGCCTATATCTACAAAAAAGATGCGGAGAAACGCGTTCTGCAGAGCCCGGACGCTATCCCGGCTGATTCTGAAGCCGGCCGCGCGGCGCTGGCCAAAGGCGGCGAAGCGGCGAAAAACGTCGAAATCCCGGGCGTCGCCACCACCGCGGCGGTTGGCTCCGGCACCGGCGTAGGTCGTTTCTTCGAGACCCAGTCGTCAAAAGGCGGACGTTACACTGTCACGCTGCCGGACGGCACCAAAGTTGAAGAAGTGAACAAAGTGACGGCGGCGCAAATGGTGCCGTTCGATAACATCAAGTTCACCGGCAACTACGGCAACATGACCGAGATCTCCTATCAGACGGCAAAACGCGCGGCGAAGAAAGGGGCGAAGTACTATCACATTACCCGCCAGTGGCAGGAACGCGGCGGCAACATCACCATCAGCGCCGATTTGTACAAATAATCGCTGCTGACTGGCTAAAAAGGCGGCGCATTGCCGCCTTTTCATTTTTTTTCATCCCCCGCCATTGCATGGCCCCCGGACACTCCGTAAAATCCCGCGCCTTAGCGCAATCCTCCATTTTTATGCGATTTCGCAAAATAAATATTCTGGAACAGCCATTTTCACCTCGGGAATGCAATGGAAAAGAAACTGGGCCTGAGCGCCCTGACCGCCCTGGTCCTCAGCTCAATGCTCGGCGCTGGCGTATTCAGTTTGCCGCAAAATATGGCGGCCGTGGCCAGCCCTTCCGCTCTGCTCATCGGCTGGGCGATTACCGGCGTCGGGATCCTGTTCCTCGCCTTCGCGATGCTGCTGTTGACCCGTATTCGTCCCGACCTCGACGGCGGGATCTTCACCTACGCCCGCGAAGGGTTCGGCGAGCTGATCGGCTTCTGTTCCGCCTGGGGCTACTGGCTGTGCGCGGTGATCGCCAATGTCTCCTATCTGGTGATCGTCTTTTCGGCGCTCAGTTTCTTCACCGATACCCCTGAGCTGCGCCTGTTTGGCGATGGCAACACCTGGCAGTCTATCGTTGGCGCTTCAGTTCTGCTGTGGGTGGTCCACTTCCTGGTCCTGCGTGGCGTGCAGACGGCGGCGGGGATTAACCTGGTCGCCACCCTCGCCAAGCTGTTGCCGCTGGGGGCGTTTGTCGCCCTCGCCGCCCTGGCCTTTCAGCTGGATACGTTCCGCCTCGATTTCAGCGGCCTGGCGCTGGGCGTACCGGTGTGGGAGCAGGTTAAAAACACGATGCTGATCACTCTGTGGGTGTTTATCGGCGTCGAGGGCGCGGTGGTGGTCTCCGCCCGCGCGCGACACAAGCGGGACGTTGGCCGCGCGACGCTGCTGGCGGTGCTTTCGGCCCTCGCGGTGTATCTGCTGGTCACCCTGCTGTCGCTGGGCGTGGTGCCGCGTAGCGAACTGGCCGAAATGCGCAACCCGTCGATGGCGGGACTGATGGTCAGACTGATGGGCTCGTGGGGTGAAATTGTGATTGCCGCCGGGCTTATCGTGTCGGTGTGTGGCGCCTATCTCAGCTGGACGATCATGGCTGCCGAAGTGCCTTACCTCGCCGCTACTCACAAAGCCTTCCCGCGCCTGTTCGCCCGCCAGAACCGCAACAACGCCCCCTCCGCTTCGCTGTGGCTGACCAATATCAGCGTTCAGGCGTCGCTGGTCCTCATCTGGCTGACCGGTTCGGACTACGGCACCCTGCTGACCATCGCCTCAGAGATGATCCTCGTGCCCTATCTGCTGGTCGGCGCCTTTTTGCTCAAAATCGCCACCCGTCCGCTGCATAAAGCGGTGGGTATCGGCGCCTGCATTTATGGCTTATGGTTATTATACGCGTCGGGACCTGTGCATTTGCTGTTGTCGGTGGTACTTTACGCTCCGGGTCTTCTGGTCTTTTTGTACGCCCGACGTACGCACCAGCACGATCGTTCGCTCAAACGCCGCGAATTGGCGCTAATTGGTTTATTGCTGGTTGCCGCTGTGCCGGCAACGTGGATGCTGGTGGGGTAAGCGGTCGCCCTGCCGCAGAAATCAAAGGAGATACCCATGGCTGAACAACAGCCCCGCCCGGTTCTGATCACAGGAGGAGGCCGCCGCATCGGCCTCGCGCTGGCGCACCATTTTCTGCAGCAACACCAGCCGGTGATCGTCAGCTATCGCACGCCCTATCCGGCGATCGAAGACCTGCGCGAAGCGGGCGCCCTCTGTCTGCAGGCCGACTTCAGCAGCGATGACGGCATTCTGACCTTTGCTGAAGCGGTTAAATCGCATACCAGCGGCCTGCGGGCCATCATCCACAACGCCAGCGACTGGATGGCGGAGAAGCCGGGAGTACCGCTCAGCACGGTGATCAACCGCATGATGCAGATCCACGTCCATGCCCCCTATCTGCTCAACCACGCGCTGGAGGAGCTCCTGCGCGGCCACGGCCACGCCGCCAGCGACATTATCCATATCACCGATTACGTGGTGGAGCGCGGGAGCGATAAACATATCGCCTACGCCGCCAGCAAGGCCGCGCTGGACAACATGACCCGCTCCTTTGCCCGCAAGCTGGCTCCGGAGATCAAAGTCAACGCCATTGCGCCGTCGCTGATCATGTTCAATGAAGGTGACGACGAGGCTTATCGTCAGCAGGCGCTGGATAAGTCGCTGATGAAAATCGCCCCGGGCGAGAAAGAGATCAGCGACCTTATCGACTATCTGTTTACCAGCCGCTACGTGACCGGCCGGTCATTCGCCGTCGACGGCGGTCGCCCTCTGCGTTAGTGGAAGCGGCTCCAGCCAACAATCAACAGCCACGCGCACAGCCCCCAGCACCCCACTGCGCCTGCCAGCGCCAACGGCAGGCGCATGATCCCGGTGAAGTACCACAGCGACAGCAGATAGATAAAATAGGGAACGATCGACCACATACCGAACACGATAGTGGTGCGCAGGGCTTCAATACCGCGCTCGCTGGCGACAATATAGTGGGCGATGAGCGCAAAGGTGGGAAACAGCGGAACAAGTCCGGCGATGGCGTAGTTTTTGGTTTTCGCCAGCACGCCAATCAGCACCACCACCAGCGCGCCCAGCAGCCCTTTGATTAACAGCCCCATGTCCTTATGCCTTAACAATGAATCAACAAGTTAGCGCAGCATAGCGGAATTAGCGCTGTTTATAAAAGAGGAATGGCGGGTAAAATAGGCGCGGTGTATGTTACTTCTTTTACTGATGTGCAATAGACATGAATAAAATCGTTTTTGTTGAGGATGACCCTGAGGTAGGGGCGCTGATCGCCGCCTATCTCGGCAAGCATGATATGGATGTGGTGGTCGAGCCTCGCGGCGACCGCGCAGAGGACGTGATCGCGCGGGAGAAACCGGACCTCGTGCTCCTGGACATTATGCTGCCCGGCAAGGACGGAATGACGCTCTGTCGCGATCTGCGTGGGCAATGGCAAGGGCCGATTGTCCTGCTGACCTCGCTCGACAGCGATATGAACCATATCCTCTCCCTGGAGATGGGCGCCAGCGATTATATCCTGAAAACCACCCCGCCGGCGGTGCTGCTGGCGCGGCTGCGTCTGCATTTGCGCCAGCATATCGCCCCGGCGGGAGCTGGCGCGCCTGCGACGCTCACCCCGCACAAGACCATCTCCTTTGGCTCACTGACCATTGACCCGGTCAACCGCCAGGTGCTGCTCGGCGGAGAAAGCGTCGCCCTGTCTACCGCCGATTTCGATCTGCTGTGGGAGCTGGCTACCCACGCCGGGCAGATTATGGACCGCGACGCCCTGCTGAAAAATTTACGCGGCGTCACCTACGACGGGATGGATCGCAGCGTCGACGTCGCCATTTCGCGCCTGCGCAAAAAACTGCTCGATAACGCCACAGAACCCTACCGGATTAAGACGGTACGCAATAAAGGTTACCTCTTCGCCCCCCACGCCTGGGACAACTGAGCGGTCCTTCTGCGGCCCTGAAAGGGGCCCGTTTACCGCCTGTTCCCCGGCGGCATGCGCATCGCGTTTTCCGCCGCCTTCGCGCTGGCGGGCCGCCGCCAGTTTGTCGTATTGAGTAAATCAATATGTTTCGCCGTACAGAAGCCCATCACATAACCCCTCAATATGATTGTGCTCAAGGACTTACCGTTATCAGAATGGCATAAAGCCTGAAAACACAGGACTTTTGCATGATGAAATACGTTGTACTTTTGGCACTTACCCTCTTCACGTCACTCTCTGGCTGGGCTTTTTCCCTCGACAACGCCGATATCCGGCTCCTCTGTCCACAGCGCGGGCAAATTAAGGTGCTCCTCCACCGCTATCAACATACCCAGCAATCCTGGGGAGATCACCATTTCGAAACCGGCGGCGGATACGTGCGCCAGGGGCCGCTGCTGGTGATCCCGTTTGCTAATCTTGATCAGATGATTTACCACCAGACCACCGGCGAATTTGCTTACTGGTATGCCGAAGCAAAACAGCTGGTGCGCTGTCGACTGCTGAGCCTGGCCACCCTCTATCCGGTGGATATCCCCTACTATCGCGAGTAGCGCCCAGCGGCGCGCAGATGACACTGGAGACAATCCTTGCCTAATGCAGAGGTAAGCTCGCAACAAGTGACACTGTCACATTTTTAACGGCGCAGCTCCCCCCCGGCTGGCTATTGTCAGGGGGCATAAACCCTGCTTTGATAGCGTATCGGTTACTCCTGCGCGGGCCTCGGCTCGCCCCGGTAAACCCGAGACGTTTCCGCCTCGCCGGGCAGATGGTCCCGAGGCGCCGGCAGGTTTCTCTTTTTGACTATGCGGTAATGTAATGAAAAAGCTGTTCGTGCAGTTCTACCTTCTGCTCTTCGTCTGCTTTCTGGTGATGACCATGCTGGTGGGTCTGGTCTATAAATTTACCGCTGAACGCGCCGGCCGGCAGTCGCTTGACGATCTGATGAAAAGCTCACTGTATCTGATGCGCAGCGAGCTGCGGGAAATTCCGCCTCGCGACTGGAGCAAAACGCTGAAAGAACTGGACCTTAATCTGTCGTTCGACCTGCACATCGAGCCGATGAGCAAATTCAAATTGTCGGAAAGCTCGATGCAGCACCTGCGCGCCGGGGATATCGTCGCGCTCGACGACCAGTACACCTTTATCCAGCGCATCCCCCGCAGCCACTATGTGTTATCCGTGGGCCCGGTGCCCTATCTCTATTTTCTGCATGAAATGCGTCTCCTGGACGTGGCGCTGATGGCATTTATCGCTATCTCGCTGGCCTTCCCGGTGTTTATCTGGATGCGTCCGCACTGGCAGGACATGCTGCGCATTGAGACCGCCGCCCAGCGCTTTGGCGAAGGCCACCTCAGCGAGCGTATTCATTTTGACAGCATGTCCAGCTTTGAGCGGCTCGGGGTGGCCTTCAACCAGATGGCCGACAACATTAACGCCCTCATTGCCAGTAAAAAGCAGCTGATTGACGGCATCGCCCATGAGCTCAGGACGCCGCTGGTGCGCCTGCGCTACCGTCTGGAGATGAGCGAAAACCTCACCGAGGCGGAATCGCAGGCGCTGAACCGCGATATCGGCCAGCTGGAGGCGCTCATAGAAGAGCTCCTGACCTACGCCCGTCTCGACCGCCCGCAGACGGAGCTCAGCCTGACCACCCCCGATTTCCCCGCCTGGATCAGCGACCACGTCGAGGATATCCAGATGGTCAACCCGCAGCGCGAAGTCGGCCTGGCGACGCTGACCCGCGGCAACTATGGCGCGCTGGATATGCGGTTGATGGAGCGGGTGCTGGATAATCTGGTGAACAACGCCCTGCGCTACAGCGGTCAGCGGGTGGCGGTCAGCCTGACCCTGCAGGGTTCCCGCGCGTCGTTGCAGGTCGACGATGACGGCCCGGGCATTGCCCCCGAGGAGCGCGAGCGGGTGTTCGAACCTTTTGTTCGTCTTGACCCCAGCCGCGATCGGGCGACCGGAGGCTGCGGCCTCGGCCTGGCCATCGTCCACAGTATCGCCCAGGCGATGGGGGGCGACGTTCGCTGCGAGGCCAGTCCACTCGGCGGCGCCCGCTTCTGCTTTAGCTGGCCGGTCTATCATCAGTTGCCCGATTTTACCTCTGCCTGAATAAAACTTGCGCAGAGGCCGCGGGCTGGGTATGCTGCAAAAATCGAATAGTATGTTGTAACTAAGGTGAAGGCGATGGCCAGCTACGACCTCGTTGAACGTCTGAATGATACCTTTCGCCAGATCGAGCTGGAGCTGCAGGCGCTGCGCCAGGCGTTAGCGACCTGCCGGCTGCTGGCGGGCCGGGTGTTTGAGCTGCCGGCGATCAGTAAGGATGCCGAGCACGACCCGCTGGCGAACATTACGGTCGTCCAGCACACCGGCGAGGCGGCGCTGGATCTCGCCCTGCGCCACTACGGCCATCTGTTTATCCAGCAGCAGTCGGAAACCCGCAGCAGCAAAGCCGCCGTCCGCCTGCCGGGCGCTATCTGTCTCCAGGTCACCGCCGCGGAACAGCAGGTGCTGCTGGCGCGCATTCAGCAGATTAACGCCCTGAAGGCCACCTTCGAGAAAATCGTCACTGTCGACGCTGGCCTGCCCCCCACCGCCCGCTTTGAGTGGGTGCATCGCCATCTGCCTGGGTTAATCACCCTCAGCGCCTATCGCACGCTAACGCCCCTCCTCGACCCGAGCACTATCCGCTTCGGCTGGGCCAATAAGCACGTGATCAAAAATCTGACCCGCGACCAGGTGTTGATGATGCTGGAAAAAAGCCTGCAATCGCCGCGGGCGGTGCCGCCCTGGACCCGCGAGCAGTGGCAGAGCAAACTGGAAAGGGAGTATCAGGATATCGCCGCCCTGCCGCAGCGGGCGCGGCTAAAAATCAAACGGCCGGTGAAAGTGCAGCCGATTGCCCGCGTCTGGTATGCCAGCGAGCAGAAACAGGTGCAGTACGCCTGCCCCAGCCCGCTGATCGCCCTGATGTCCGGTAGCCAGGGGGTCAGCGTGCCGGATATTGGCGAATTGCTCAACTACGATGCCGACAACGTGCAATACCGCTACAAACCGGAGGCGCAGGCGCTGAGATTACTGATCCCTCGTCTGCACCTCTGGCTGGCTAGCGAGTAGCCAGGCTGCCGACCATCTGTTCCGGGCGCACCCAGCTATCGAATTCGGCTTCCGTCAGGTAGCCCAGCGCCAGCGCCGAAGCCTTCAGGGTCAGCCCCTCATGGTGCGCTTTTTTGGCGATCTCCGCCGCTTTATCATAGCCGATATGGGTATTCAGCGCGGTCACCAGCATCAGCGACTCGTTGAGCAGCTGGGTGATCCGCTCACGATTCGGCTCAATCCCCACCGCACAGTGCTCGTTAAAGCTCGCCATGCCGTCCGCCAGCAGACGCACCGACTGCAGGAAGTTGTGAATGACCATCGGCCGATAGACGTTGAGCTCAAAGTTACCCGAGGCGCCGCCGATATTCACCGCCACGTCGTTACCCATCACCTGGCAGCAGACCATGGTCAGGGCCTCGCACTGCGTCGGGTTGACCTTACCGGGCATAATCGATGACCCAGGCTCGTTTTCCGGGATGGCGATTTCGCCAATCCCGCAGCGCGGCCCGGAGGCCAGCCAGCGGACATCGTTAGCGATTTTCATCAGCGAGGCCGCCAGACCTTTCAGCGCGCCGTGGGCATGGACCAGGGCATCGACAGTGGCCAGCGCTTCGAATTTATTCGGCGCGGTGACAAACGGCTGTCCGCTGAGCGAGGCCAGCTCGGCCGCCACCCGCACGGCATATTCCGGATGCGTATTCAGCCCGGTCCCCACCGCCGTCCCGCCCAGCGCCAGCTCGGCAAGGTGCGGCTGGCTGGCTTCAAGATGCTTCAGGCTATGGTCCAGCATCGCCACCCAGCCGGAGATTTCCTGGCCTAAGGTGAGCGGCGTGGCGTCCTGCAGATGGGTGCGACCGATCTTCACGATATCCCTGAAGGCCACCGCTTTTTCGTTGAGCGTGGCCCGCAGCGCCTGCAGCGACGGAAGCAATTTTTCCCGCAGGGCGACCAGCGCCGCGACGTGCATGGCGGTGGGGAACACATCGTTCGAGCTCTGGCTTTTATTGACATCGTCATTGGGGTGGATTTTTCGCGCCATCCCCCGCTCACCGCCGAGCAGTTCACTGGCGCGGTTAGCCAGCACCTCGTTCATATTCATATTGCTCTGGGTGCCGGAACCGGTCTGCCAGATAGCCAGCGGGAACTCCTGGGGGTGTTTTCCGGCCAGTACTTCGTCAGCGGCGGCGACGATCGCCCCGGCTTTCTCCGCCGTCAGCAGGCCAAGATCCTGATTGACCTTCGCCGCCGCCCGCTTGGTCAGCGCGAGGGCATATATCAGTTCCCCGGGCATTTTTTCGGTCGAGATGCGGAAATGCTCCAGCGAACGCTGGGTCTGGGCGCCCCAGAGTTTATCGGCCGGGACGTCGATGGCGCCCATCGAGTCTTTTTCACTGCGATGCGTTGTCATTACTTTCTCCTTGGATGAAAAGTGCGTCATAGCGACAAAGCTCACCTGCTTAAAAGAGTAAGTATTGGCCAGATTGATAAGTTGTTTTGGTGGTTCGTGCCGCAAAGCGGCATAAAAAAGCCGCCCCGAAGGACGGCCCGGACGGCTGACAACGTGCCATCTTCAGGAATTGCCCGGCGGCGCTGCGGTTGCGCGGGCCGACAGGGAATGGCATAACCGGTTGATAGTGCTGTTTTCGTAGGCCGGGTAAGGCGAAAGCCGCCACCCGGCAGAAAGCGCGCACGATAACGAAAACAGGTTTGTCATCGGCCAGAGCCGCCCCGAAGGGCGGCCAGGTTTATTTCACGCAGCGGGCGCACTGCGACGTCTGGATCTGCTGGAAGAAGTCGTTGCCTTTATCATCGACGAGGATAAACGCCGGGAAGTCTTCCACTTCGATTTTCCAGATCGCCTCCATCCCCAACTCCGGATACGCCACGCACTCCAGGCTGCGGATGCTCTGCTGAGCCAGTACCGCCGCCGGGCCGCCGATGCTGCCGAGGTAGAAACCGCCGTGCTTGTGGCAGGCGTCGGTGACCTGCTGGCTGCGGTTGCCTTTCGCCAGCATGATCTTACTCGCGCCGTGAGACTGCAGCAGATCGACGTAAGAGTCCATGCGGCCTGCGGTAGTCGGGCCGAGGGAGCCGGAGGCGTAACCGTCCGGCGTCTTGGCCGGGCCGGCGTAGTAGATCGGGTGATCTTTCACGTACTGCGGCAGTTCCTCGCCATTATCGATAAGCTCTTTCAGCTTGGCGTGGGCGATGTCGCGGGCGACGATAATGGTGCCGCTCAGCGACAGACGGGTGGAGACCGGATACTGCGACAGCAGCGCCAGGATCTCGCTCATCGGCTGGTTAAGGTTCACCTTTACCGCTTCGCCTTCGCCGGCCTGGCGCAGATGCTCAGGGATATATTTCCCCGGATTGCTCTCCAGCTTCTCGATCCAGATGCCGTCGCGGTTGATTTTGGCTTTGATGTTGCGGTCGGCGGAACAGGAAACCCCCATCCCTACCGGACAGGAGGCGCCGTGGCGCGGCAGGCGGATCACCCGGATATCGTGGGCGAAGTATTTGCCGCCGAACTGCGCGCCGAGGCCGAGGTTTTGCGCTTCCTGCAGCAGCTCCTGCTCCAGCTGAATGTCGCGGAACGCCTGGCCGTGCTCATTACCTTCGGTCGGCAGACCGTCGTAATATTTGGTGGACGCCAGCTTGACGGTCTTCAGCGTCGCTTCCGCCGAGGTACCGCCGATGACAAAGGCGATGTGGTACGGCGGGCAGGCAGCGGTACCGAGGGTACGCATCTTCTCCACCAGATAGTTTTTCAGCTTCGCCGGGGTGATCAGCGCTTTGGTTTCCTGGTAGAGATAGGTTTTGTTCGCCGAGCCGCCGCCTTTGGCGATACAGAGGAATTTGTACTCATCGCCATCGGTAGCATAGAGGTCGATCTGCGCCGGCAGGTTGGTGCCGGTGTTGACCTCTTTATACATATCCAGCGGGGCGTTCTGCGAATAGCGCAGGTTGTCCTGGATGTAGGTGTTGTATACCCCCTGCGCCAGCGCGGCTTCGTCGCCGCCGCCGGTCCAGACGCGCTGGCCTTTTTTACCCATGATGATGGCGGTGCCGGTGTCCTGGCAGGTAGGCAGAATGCCTTTGGCGGCGATATCGGAGTTGCGCAGGAACTGCAGGGCGACGTATTTGTCGTTTTCGCTGGCTTCCGGGTCGTTAAGGATATCCGCTACCTGCTGCTGATGGGCCGGGCGAAGCATAAAGGAGGCGTCGTGGAAGGCATGTTGCGCCAGAAGGGTCAGCGCCTGAGGGTCAACTTTTAGCACTTCCTGGCCGGCAAATTCGGCGACGGAGACGTAATCACTGCTGAGGAGATAATACTCGGTGTCATCCTTTTTGAGGGGAAAAGGATCCTGGTAAACAAACGGTTTATTCGACATTGTACTCTCACTTACTGCTTTGGCTGATTATGTTTCAGGCAGGGACTCCATGTGCCTGTAGAAAAGCGAGTCGATCAATTTTACACAAATTTTTAACAAAAACTGAGACAGGGACGACTTTTTCTTTCAGCAGTTGCTTCTCCAGCGTTTGCTGGTTTAATAGGGCGATAAATTTTACTTTGATTGAAACAGGGATTGAGAATGCAAAAGCTGATTAACGCCGTGCAGAACTATGCATGGGGAAGCCACACCGCCTTAACTGAACTGTATGGCATCGCCAACCCGGACAACCTGCCGATGGCAGAGCTGTGGATGGGGGCGCATCCGAAGAGCAGCTCGCAGATCCTGGCGGCAGACGGCCAGCCGCGTTCGCTGCGCGAAGTGATTGACGCGGACAAAGCCGCCCTGCTCGGCGACAAAGTGGCGCAGCGCTTCGGTGAACTGCCGTTCCTGTTTAAAGTGCTGTGCGCCGCGCAGCCCCTCTCCATTCAGGTCCATCCTAACAAGCAGGCCTCCGAAGAGGGTTTCGCCCGCGAGAACGCCGCCGGCATCCCCCTCTCCGCCGCCGAACGTAACTACAAAGATCCGAACCACAAGCCGGAGCTGGTCTTCGCCCTGACCCCGTTCCTGGCGATGAACGCGTTTCGCGAGTTCAGCGAGATTGTCAGCCTGCTGCAGCCGGTGGCTAACGCGCACCCGGCGATCGGCGCCTTCCTGCAGCAGCCGGACGCGGCTCGCCTGAGCCAGCTGTTTGCCAGCCTGCTGAATATGCAGGGCGAGGAAAAAGCGCAGGCGCTGCAGGCGCTGCGCGAGGTGCTGGACCGCGAACAGGGCGAACCGTGGCAGACCATCCGCCTGATCGCCGAATTTTATCCCGACGACAGCGGCCTTTTCTCCCCGCTGCTACTGAACGTGGTGAAGCTGAATCCGGGCGAAGCGATGTTCCTGTTTGCCGAAACGCCGCACGCGTATCTGCAGGGGGTGGCGCTGGAGGTGATGGCCAACTCGGATAACGTGCTGCGCGCCGGCCTGACGCCGAAGTACATTGATATCCCTGAGCTGGTGGCCAACGTCAAGTTCGAGGCCAAACCGGCGGGTGAGCTGCTGACCCAGCCGCAGCGGCACGGCGCGGAGCTGGACTTCCCGATCCCGGTGGAAGATTTTGCCTTCTCGCTGCACGATCTCTCCGCCGAAGCCAGCGATCTGGCCCAGGCGAGCGCGGCGATCGTTTTCTGCGTCGACGGCGAAGCCCTGCTGCGCAAAGGCGACCAGAGCCTGACCCTCAAGCCGGGCGAATCGGCCTTTGTGGCCGCCAATGAGTCGCCGGTGCAGGTCAGCGGCCATGGCCGCGTGGCGCGCGTGTTCAATAAGCTCCAGTAAACGACAGACCTTTCAGGTCGCGCTTACTGATTATGACAACTCAGCCAGGCGGTCTCTCCGCCTGGCTTCATTTATGGACAAATGCTATGAAAAAATCGCTGGTCGCAGCAGGAATCATCGTGGCGCTGGGCGTGGTATGGACAGGCGGCGCCTGGTACACCGGCAAACAGCTGGAAGGCCGGATTGCCGATATGGTGCAGCAGGCTAACGCGCAGTTACGCAGCAGCGCGCCGGAGTCAGGTCTGGAGCTGAGCTATCAGGACTACCAGCGCGGGCTGTTCAGCAGCCATCTGCAGCTGGTGGTGAAGCCGATCGCCGGTCAGGCTAACGGCTGGCTGGCCGCCGGGCAGAGCGTGGTGCTTGACGAGGTGGTCGATCACGGCCCCTTCCCGCTGGCCTCGTTAAAAACCTTTAATCTGGCCCCGGCGATGGCCTCGGTCCACACCACGCTGGTGAAAAACGACGCCAGCCAGGCGCTGTTCGAGATAGCCAAAGGCAATACCCCCTTTACTGTCGATACGCGCATCGCCTACAGCGGCGACAGCCAGTCGGCGATCGTCCTCAATGCCCTCGACTACGCCAAAGGGGATGAGAAAGTCACCTTCAGCGGCGGCGAGTTCCAGCTCGACGCCGACCGCGACGGCAAAAACATCAGTCTGAAGGGCCAGGCCGGCAGCGGCCAGATCGATGCTCTCAACGAATATAACCAGAAGGTGCAGCTGCGCTTCGTCAACCTGACCACCGACGGCGCCACCGAGCTGGCCAGCTTCAACGAGCGTATCGGCCAGCAAAAAATGACCCTCGATAAACTGGCCATCAGCGTCGAAGGCAAAGAGCTGGCGCTGGTTGACGGCATGGCGCTGGACGGCGGCTCCACGCTGACCAAGGACGGCAAAGGCGTGAACAGCCAGGTGAACTACACCGTCAACAGCCTGAAGCTGCAGGGTCAGGATATGGGTAGCGGCAAACTGACGCTGAAAGTGGATAACGTCGACGGTCAGGCGTGGCACCAGTTCAGCCAGCAGTACAGCGCGCAGTCTCAGGCGCTGCTGGCGAAACCAGAGCTGGCGCAGAACCCGGAGCTGTACCAGCAGGCGCTTACCGAAACCCTCTTCAATGCGCTGCCGATCCTGCTTAAGGGCAATCCGTCGGTGACTATCTCACCACTGAGCTGGCGCAATGCCAAAGGCGAAAGCAGCCTCAACCTCTCGGTGCTGCTGAAAGATCCGGCCCTGGTGACCGCCCCGCCGCAGACCCTGGCGGACAGCCTGGATCGCGTGGTGCAGTCCCTTGACGGCAAAGTGGTGATCCCGGTGGATATGGCGACGGAGTTTATGACTAAGATCGCCGGTCTGGAAGGCTACCAGCCAGCCGACGCCGCCAAACTCGCCGATCAGCAGGTCAAAGGCCTGGCGGCGATGGGCCAGATGTTCCGCATCACCACCATGGAAGATAACGCCATCAGCAGCAGCCTGCAGTACGCGAACGGCCAGGTGACGCTGAACGGCCAGAAAATGCCGCTGGAGGATTTTGCCGCGATGTTTGGTCTCGAAGCGCCTTCGTTACCGGACAGCGCGCCGCAGGAGGGCCTGCCGCAGCAGGATGACGCCGCGCCTCAGCAGGACGACGCCGCCCCGCAGCCGTAATTTATCGGCTCAGGAGACGGCCAGCGCGCGCCGTCTCCGTCATTTTCTCGTCACCAGCCGCGGGGGCATGATCTGATTTCGCGTCTCGCCCGCGCCCTCCTCCAGCCGCCGCAGCATCGACTCCGCCAGCGTTTTCCCCATCTCGCGCGCCGGGGTGGTGACCCAGGTGAGCGGCAGGTCGTCAAGCGCGGCCTCAGGCACATCGGCGAACGCCGCCAGCGCCACCCGCTGCTCGAAGTAGCTGTCGACGCCATCTTCCCCGCTCTGCCTTCCGGCGCGCAGCAGACCGAACCACGCGCCGGTCGCCACCACATTGTTGTAGCACAGCACCGCGGTGATGGTCGGATTTTGCCCCAGCAGCGCGGTCATCGCCTCCGCCGCCTGCTTCTGGCTCGATTCGCACTCCAGTACCCATTCGCTGTGAAACGGCAGACCGTATTTCAGCAAGGTGGCGCAATAGCCGCCGACTCGCTCGGCGCGGGTCAGCGACGAGCTCTGGCCGCCAAGCCAGGCGATCCGCTGATGGCCGCGGCGGATCAGATGCTCGGTCACCAGCTGCGCCGCCTGCATGTTGTCCGGACGGATCAGGTCGACATCGTCGAGATAGCTGGCGCGGGAAGCGAACACCAGCGGCACACCCGCCTCCGCCGCCCGCTCGCGCAGCTCGCTCCCGCGGTCGATGGCCCCGGCGATGATCACCCCATCCACCCCCTGCGCCGCCAGCGTGTCAAACCGCTGCGCCATCTTCTCGCCGCTGCGCCCTCCCTGGGTGAGAAACACCATTTTCCCCTGCCTCTCCAGGGCATCGGTGAGGCCGGCGGTTAACTCGGCATAGAACGGTTTAGAGAGATCGCTGACGATAAGGCCAATCACCCCGCTCTGTCCGCCGCGCAGCGAGGCGGCCTGACGGTTGCGCACGAATCCCAGCTGCTCGATGGCCTGATTAACCCGCTCGCCGGTGGCGCTGGAGATACGCCCTTTCCCGCTCAGCACCAGCGAAACGGTGCTCACGGAGACGCCGGCGGCCAGCGCCACATCATTGATGGTGATCTTTTTTGCGATAGCCATAGCGTGCCGGCTGACTCCCTTGCCTGTCGATAAAACGTTTTATCATTGTGCGATCTTTATAAACCTTATTATCGCTTGAATATGTGATTTTTATCGCACTAAAAAGTGGTAAAACGTTTTATCTTGCCGTGGCGTTAGTTCTTCCCGACCACTTGAGAATCAGGAACCGCGTTATGACGGCGAAAACCGCACCAAAAATCACCCTGTGGGAATTTTTCCAGCAGCTGGGAAAAACCTTTATGCTGCCCGTGGCGTTGCTCTCGTTTTGCGGGATCATGCTGGGGATCGGCAGCTCGTTAAGCAGTCACGATGTTTTGACCCTGCTGCCGTGGCTGGATATACCGCTGCTGCAGGCCATCTTTATCTGGATGAGCAAAGTCGGCTCCTTTGCCTTCAGCTTCCTGCCGGTGATGTTCTGTATCGCCATCCCGTTGGGGCTGGCGCGGGAGAACAAAGGCGTCGCCGCCTTCGCCGGTTTTGTCGGCTACGCGGTCATGAACCTGGCGGTCAACTTCTGGCTGACGGCGAAAGGCATTCTACCCACCACCGACGCCGCTATTCTCAAGGCCAACAATATCCAGAACATCATCGGCATTCCGTCGATCGATACCGGGATCCTCGGGGCGGTTATCGCCGGGATTATCGTCTGGCTGCTGCATGAGCGCTTCCACAACATTCGCCTGCCGGACGCCCTGGCCTTCTTCGGCGGCACCCGCTTTGTGCCGATCGTCACCACCGTGGTGTTGGGTCTGGTCGGGCTGGCGATCCCGCTGGTGTGGCCGGTCTTCGCTATGGGGATCAACGCCCTCGGAAAGATGATCAACAGCGCCGGCGATTTTGGGCCGATGATCTTTGGCACCGGCGAGCGACTGCTGCTGCCGTTTGGCCTGCACCACATCCTGGTGGCGCTGATCCGCTTCACGGAAGCCGGCGGTACCCTTGACGTCTGCGGCCACAGCGTCAGCGGCGCGCTGACCATCTTCCAGGCGCAGCTAAGCTGCCCGACCACCCACGGCTTCGCCGAAAGCGCCACCCGCTTCCTGTCGCAGGGTAAGATGCCGGCCTTCCTCGGCGGCCTGCCGGGCGCCGCGCTGGCGATGTACCACTGCGCCCGCCCGGAAAACCGGCATAAAATTAAAGGCCTGCTGATCTCCGGGGTGATCGCCTGCGTGGTGGGCGGCACCACCGAGCCGCTGGAGTTCCTGTTCCTGTTCGTGGCGCCGGTGCTGTATGTCATCCACGCCCTGCTGACCGGTCTCGGCTTTACCCTCATGGCGGTGCTCGGCGTCACCATCGGCAACACCGACGGCAATATCATCGACTTCGTGGTGTTTGGCATCCTGCATGGTCTGGCGACCAAGTGGTACCTGGTGCCGGTGGTGGCGGCAATCTGGTTTGCGGCCTACTATGCCATCTTCCGCTTCGCCATCACCCGCTTCAATCTGAAAACGCCGGGCCGCGATATCGACACCGCCGCCAGCGTGGAGAAAGCGGTCGCTGGCACCATTGGTAAATCCGGGTATAACGTGCCGGCGATTCTGGCGGCCCTCGGCGGCGCCGACAACATTGTCTCGCTGGATAACTGCATTACCCGTCTGCGTCTGTCGGTACACGATATGAGCAAAGTGGACGCCGCCGCGCTGAAAGCCCATCGCGCCATTGGGGTGGTTCAGCTCAACCAGCATAATCTGCAGGTGGTTATTGGCCCGCAGGTGCAGTCGGTAAAAGATGAGATGGCCACGCTGATGAATACCGTTCAGGCCTGATCCCACCGGTCCCCTTCCGGCACGGAGGGGGACCCTCGCTAAGGAAGTTCCGATGTTTGATTTTTCCACCCCCATCGACCGCCACGGCACCTGGTGCACGCAGTGGGACTATGTCGCTGACCGGTTTGGCGTCCCCGACCTGTTGCCGTTCACCATCTCCGATATGGATTTCGCCACCGCGCCCTGCATTCTCGACGCCGTCAGTCGGCGGCTGGCCCACGGCGTGTTCGGCTACAGCCGCTGGCAGAACGAGGCGTTTCTCGGGGCGATTGCCCACTGGTACGCCAGCCGCTTTCACAGCGTCATCGATCCGCAAACGGTGGTCTACGGACCGTCGGTTATCTATATGGTGGCGGAAACCATCCGTCAGTGGTCGCAAGAAGGCGACGGCGTCGTCGTGCATACTCCCGCCTACGATGCGTTCTATAACACCATCACCGCTAACCGCCGACAGATTGCCCCGGTGCCATTGACCCTGACGAACAATCAGTGGCACTGCGATATGGCGCGCCTGGAAGCGGCGCTGGCGGAGCCGAAGAATACCCTGCTGCTGCTGTGCAGCCCGCACAATCCAACGGGGAAAGTGTGGCGCCGCAAGGAGCTCGAGACCATGGCGGCCCTGTGCCAAAAGCATGGCGTGAGGGTGATTAGCGATGAAATTCATATGGACATGACCTGGGGCGACCACCGTCATATCCCGTGGAGCGAGGTGGCTCGGGGGCCGTGGGCGCTGTTCACCTCCGGGTCGAAGAGCTTCAATATCCCGGCCTTTACCGGAGCCTATGGCTTTATCCCGGAGGCAAACTGCCGCGACAGCTATCTGCAGGCGCTGAAAGCGCGCGACGGGCTCTCGTCGCCCTCGGTCCCTGCGCTGGTGGCTCATGTCGCCGCCTACCGCGACGGGGCGCCCTGGCTCGACGCTCTGCGCGACTACCTGCAGGAGAACCTGCGCTATGTGGCTGATACGCTCAATCGCGCCTTTCCCGCGCTGCGCTGGCAGCCGCCGGAGGCCACCTACCTGGCGTGGATCGACCTCCGCCCCCTCAACATTGACGACCGCGCGCTGCAACAGGCGCTGATCGCCGGGCAGAAGGTGGCGATTATGCCGGGGTATACCTATGGTCCCGAAGGCAATGGCTTTCTGCGCCTCAATGTCGGCTGTTCACGCGAGAAGCTGGAGCGCGGTGTCGCAGGGCTGATAGCCGCCCTGCGCAGCCTTATCTGATGCGCCGGCAAAGTGAATTATCTGGTTGTCAAACCCTATCCTGCCTGCCAGATGGCTGGCAGGATGATCGAGGCTTTTCCCCTGGCGCAGGCAAACCCTGTAGCGGCCATGAATGACTCTCGCGCCCGGCTGATGTCGGCATTATTAAAATAATTTTGATATTCCTCAAAACTTTTTTAGGCAGGAAGCGGTATTAATTTGGCCGCTTAATCA
Source organism: Klebsiella sp. 2019SCSN059 (assembly GCF_021739525.1). Lineage (NCBI taxonomy): Bacteria > Pseudomonadati > Pseudomonadota > Gammaproteobacteria > Enterobacterales > Enterobacteriaceae > Klebsiella > Klebsiella sp. 2019SCSN059. The sequence continues at coordinate 276,290 of NZ_JAKKOM010000004.1, forward strand.
TTGCTTACACTGGTTTATTGAGGAGGAGAGCATGAAAACCTATGACCGTAATCGTAACGCTATTGCCACCGGCAGTATGGTCATGATCGCCGGTAACGGTACGACGGGCGTGATTAAAGCGATCCATGGCGAGGGGAAAACCGCCGAGCAGCTGCGTCGGGCGGACTGCGTGGAAATCGACGGCTGCGAGGGCCGCTTCTGTCCGTTAGATCTGATCCGTCTCGGTTTCCATTAATCCCTGCCGCCAGGGCAACATGAGCAGGCCACCCAGGGTGGCCTCTCCTTTACCGGCCTGATACAGGCGCTTAGCGAAAGCTCCACTGAATACTCATCACAAAGATCGCCGGGAGAATAATCCCGCCCTCGACGCCGAAATAATCGGTAAAGTTATACTGCAGACCATGATAGATATAGGGCGAAAAACCGACGCCGGTGATTTTTTTGGCGGTGCGGTAGGTGCCTGAATCGCCGCAGTGGCTAAAAGCGTCAAAGAAAAATTCTCCGGTATAGGCATACACCCCTTTCAGCAGCCAGCCGGTGTCGTTTTTCAGCCAGTCGCGGCGCACGCCGAGGGTCAGACAGCGATCGTCGAAGCTGTTTTTCATGGTGCCGACCAGCGCGCTGTATTTTGAATCCGCTGAAAACTTGCGCTCCACCGAGAAAAAGTTGTTGTTGAAATGCTCGTTATATTGTCCGTGGTTGCCGGTCATGTGATAAACATAGGAGCCGGTATTCATCGAATAGAGATTTAATTCCCCGGCCTGCGCCGACGGCATGGCAACCAACAGCAGCCCGGATAACACAACCCATAATTTATTCAACATTCAGTAACCTACGCCACACCCGTAAAAAAGAACCCGGCATACTATCACCGCTAAGCTAAACCAAAGGGCAATCAGATAAACCGGCGCTCGTCGCGGCAGGCAAACATGACGCTATATGCACTATAGCAGTCGCCCTCTCGCCTGGTGAGCGCCAGCGGCTATACTGCAGACACATTCATCTCATCGATTAAGGACTGCTGTGTTAGCCACTCTCCTCGTTGCGCTGGTCGCTATTATTCATCTCGCCATCCTGGTGCTGGAGATGTTTTTCTGGGAAGCGCCCGCCGGGCGCCGGGCCTTTAACCTCAGCGCCGATTTCGCCCGGGAAACCCGGGTGCTGGCGGCCAACCAGGGGTTGTATAACGGTTTCCTGGCCGCCGGCCTGGCGTGGGGACTGTGGCTGGGGGAGTCCGGCAAGCCGGTGGTGATCTTTTTCCTCGCCTGCGTGCTGGCCGCCGGGGTATTCGGCGCGCTGACCGCCAGCCGCAAAATTCTCTATATTCAGGCGCTGCCCGCGCTGCTGGCGCTGCTTGCTGTGCTGACGCAGGGGTAGGGCCTTGATCTAAAACAGAGAAAGCTGGCGGTAAGGCGGATACTATGTGCCCCCTTCGGTCGGTCATCGACCTTTAATACCTTCTGAGTTCAGAGGCATTTTTATGACATGGCAATCCTTCAAACAGGCCTGGCTTATCCGGTTCTGGTCCCCCGTCCCGGCGGTCATCGCCGCGGGCATTCTCTCAACCTACTATTTTGGCATCACCGGCACCTTCTGGGCGGTGACCGGCGAATTTACCCGCTGGGGTGGCCAGCTGCTGCAGCTGCTGGGGGTCCACAGCGAACAGTGGGGCTATTATCAGCTGATCCATCTCGACGGGACGCCGCTGACCCGCATCGACGGCAGGATGATCATCGGTATGTTCGGCGGCTGCCTGGCCGCGGCGCTGTGGGCCAATAACGTCAAATTGCGCTTGCCACGCAGCCGGATCCGCATTGTGCAGGCCGTAGCCGGGGGTATCATCGCCGGGTTCGGCGCGCGGCTGGCGATGGGCTGCAACCTGGCGGCCTTTTTCACCGGCATTCCGCAGTTCTCCCTGCACGCCTGGCTGTTTGCCATCGCCACCGCCATCGGCTCCTGGTTTGGCGCTCGCTTCACCCTGCTGCCTCTTTTTCGCATACCGGTAAAAATGCAAAAGGTATCCGCTGCTTCGCCGTTAACCCAAAAACCACAGCAGGCGCGCCGCCGTTTCCGCCTGGGCATGGTGATCTTTTTCGCCATGATCGGCTGGGGCCTGCTCACCGCCGCAGACCACCCTGCGCTCGGCCTGGCGATGCTGTTCGGCATCGGCTTCGGTCTGCTTATCGAGCGCGCGCAGATCTGCTTCACCTCCGCCTTTCGCGATATGTGGATCACCGGCCGGACGGTGATGGCGAAGGCGATAATCTTCGGCATGGCGGCGAGCGCCATCGGCATCTTCAGCTATGTGCAACTGGGGATGGCGCCGAAAATCATGTGGGCCGGTCCCAACGCGGCGATTGGCGGGCTGCTGTTTGGCTTTGGCATCGTGCTGGCCGGCGGCTGTGAAACCGGCTGGATGTACCGGGCGGTGGAAGGCCAGGTTCACTACTGGTGGGTGGGGCTGGGCAACGTTATCGGCTCCACGCTGCTCGCCTGGTGCTGGGACGATATCGCCGCCCCGCTCGCCACCCACTGGCAAAAGGTCAACCTGCTGAACGCTTTTGGTCCCTTCGGCGGACTGCTGGCGACCTATCTGCTGCTGCTGATCGCCCTGCTGCTGGTGATCGCCTGGGAGAGACATTTTTTCCGCCGCCAGTCGGCAGCGGTCCGGACCGCGAAGGAGAGCGCATGAAGAACATCATCCCTGATTATCGCCTGGACATGGTCGGCGAGCCCTGCCCCTATCCGGCGGTCGCCACCCTGGAGGCGATGCCCTCCCTGCAAAAAGGCGAGATCCTCGAAGTGATTAGCGACTGTCCGCAGTCGATCAATAACATTCCGCTTGATGCCAGGAACCATGGCTATACGGTGCTGGATATTCAGCAGGATGGCCCGACCATTCGCTATCTGATCCAGAAGTAACCCCGTTTCCCCGCCGGCGACCTTCATCGCCGGCATGGGTTTCCCCGTCTCCCGTCACGCCATTTCCTCACCACCAGAGGGGCCGTGCAGGCAAACGATTGCAATACATTGTAACACTTGAAACGATGTTCCAGTTATCCAATAACCCTTAATATAACGCGCCTATATTATTAAAATACGAATAAGTAACTTCGTGAATGGTTTCTGCCGCTACCGGCCAAAGCCGCACACCGCAACACAATAAGGATAGAAATGGAACTGCTGGCCAGGCTGGGTCATTTTTTTGAGCAAGTGCGTGCAGATGCCGATTTTGCCACCTTCGCCAGTGAACTGCGTCGGCATCAGGTCTCGTGTTATATCTACTTTGTCTCTACCGGCAATATGAATTTTGTGATGGCCAACGACGAGGTGATCACGATAAAAAGCGCCCGCGGCCTGCTGCGCGTGCGCAACGCCCCCAGCCATCGGCTGACCTCGGCCGCGGTCATCCGCCATTTTGCCGGCGCCATCAACTTTGAACAGTACTGCAGGGATCTCGCCAGCGCCGGGGTGTTTAAGTGGAGCGTCGACCTGGACGAGGAGACTCGCCACTACTGGTCGAAGGAAAACAGGCTGCTGTACAAAGAGAGCCTGATTCCCCCCTGAGCGGGTCCCAGGGGGAAGCCTGGCCTGAGGGGTCAGCCCTTAATCGCGGGTCTGCACCCAAAAGGCGTGGATCAGGCCTGGAATATAGCCCAGCAGAGTCAGAATAATGTTGAGAATAAACGCCCAGCCGAAACCTTTCCCCAGCAGTACTCCCAGCGGCGGCAGAATGATAGTAAAAACGATTCTCCAGAATCCCATAAGCTCTCCCTTTATCTAACGGCAATATTTTACTAAGTTATTCAATAGTTAAGCATAGACGCTTTTCACCGCTTCGCCAGCAGGCGGCCCCCTCATCTCCGGTAACAAAAATTATTCCCTGCCGTCACGGATAAAAAAGCCCGCCAAAACATCCACTTTTCTGGCTCATGCTGCGGGCCCGGCAGCGAACCGCACAGATTGTCAGTTGACCTGGCTGCGAGTCAGGACTAAGCCTGGAGGAGTTTTATCACATCGAGTCGTTTTACCAACCGGAGAATATCCATGAGTAAACTTGGGATTAATGGATTTGGTCGTATCGGACGTCTGGTGTTACGCCGTTTATTAGAAGTCGACAGCAGCCTCGAGGTGGTGGCTATCAACGACCTCACCTCGCCAAAAGTACTGGCCTACCTGCTAAAGCATGATTCAAACTACGGCCCCTTCCCGTGGAGCGTCGACTTCACGGAAGATGCGCTGATCGTCAACGGTAAGACCATCACCGTGTATGCCGAAAAAGAGGCGCAGCATATTCCGTGGCAGGCGGCGGGCGCGGAAGTGATTGTGGAGTGTACCGGGTTCTACACCTCGGCAGAGAAATCGCAGGCCCATCTTCAGGCCGGCGCGCGCAAGGTGCTGATTTCCGCCCCCGCCGGCGAGATAAAAACCATCGTCTATAACGTCAACGATGACACCCTGACGCCGGATGACACCATCATCTCCGTCGCCTCCTGCACCACCAACTGCCTGGCGCCGATGGCCAAAGTCCTGCAGGATGCCTTCGGCATCACCGTAGGCACCATGACCACTATCCACGCCTATACCGGCACCCAGTCGCTGGTGGACGGGCCGCGCGGTAAAGATCTGCGCGCCTCCAGGGCGGCGGCGGAAAATGTCATCCCGCACACTACCGGCGCGGCCAAGGCTATCGGCCTGGTGATCCCCGCCCTGAGCGGGAAGCTGAAAGGCCATGCCCAGCGCGTACCGACCAAAACCGGCTCAGTGACGGAGCTAGTGTCGGTGCTGGAGAAAAAAGTGACCGCGGATGAGGTCAATCAGGCGATGAAGCAGGCGGCAGAGGGCAATGAATCCTTTGGCTACACCGAAGAAGAGATTGTCTCTTCCGATATCATCGGCAGCCATTTCGGTTCAATCTACGATGCCACCCAGCTGGAGATTGTGGAGGCCGGCGGCGTACAGCTGGTGAAAACCGTCGCCTGGTACGATAACGAATACGGCTTTGTCACCCAGCTGATCCGCGTGCTGGAGAAATTTGCCCGCTAAGTGAACGGCGGACAGCCTGCGCTGCCCGCCGATTCTGCATTGAGCGCCTCAGGCCTGCAGATAGACCACCTGAGTCTGCAGGTACTCATTCAGGCCATGGCGGCCATCTGCGCCGCCGATCCCCGATTTACGCCAGCCCGCGTGGAATCCCTGCATCGCCTCAAAGTTCTCGCGGTTGATATAGGTTTCGCCGAATTTCAGCCCCTTAATCGCCTTCATCGCCACATTAAGATCGCGGGTGTAGATCGAAGAGGTCAGGCCATAATCGCTGTCATTGGCCATCGCCAGCGCTTCATCGAGCGTCGAAAACGCCACCACCGGCAGCACCGGCCCGAAGGTTTCCTCATGGATAATATCCATCTCCTGACGCACATCCAGCAGCAGGGTCGGCGGATAAAAATAGCCTTTCCCCTCCTGCGGCTGACCGCCCAGCGCGACCCGCGCCCCCTGCGCCACCGCCTTTGCCACTTTGCGCGCCACCTGATCCCGCGCGGCGGCGTTAATCAGCGGCCCCATGGCGATGTCATCGCGCGCCGCCGGGTCGCCAAACTGCACAGCCTTCATCGCCTCGCCGAGGCGGTTGACGAAGCGGTCGTAAATCCCCTGCTGAACATAGACCCGCTCGACGCAGTTGCACACCTGCCCGGTATTGATCACCCGCGAGTCCACCACCGCCTTCACCGCCAGCTCCAGATCCGCATCGTCCATGACGATGGCCGGCGCTTTGCCGCCGAGCTCGAGGCACACTTTGGTGATATTTTTCGCCGCGGCGGCCATGATTTTCTCCCCCGCCGCTACGCTGCCGGTCATGCTGACCATCGCCACCTTTGGATTGCCGGCCAGCTCCTGGCCGACGGTTTCCCCACGGCCGAGCACCAGGTTAAAGACCCCTTTCGGCAGCCCAACCTGGTGGACGATCTCGGCGAAAGCGATGGCGTTGTTGGGCGTGAATTCGCTGGGCTTAATGACGATAGTGTTGCCGGTGATCAGCGCCGGCGCCAGCTTGCGGGCGATAAGAAAGAACGGGAAGTTCCACGGCAGGATCCCGGTGGTCACCCCCAGCGCGCGTTTGAAGACGAGGATATTCTCCCCGGGACGGTCGCTCTGCACGATCTCCCCTTCATACCGCCGCGCCCATTCGGCCATGTAGTCGAGATAGTCGGCGGTAAACGCAACCTCCACCGCCGCCAGCTGCTGGATCTTGCCCCCTTCAGCGACGATCAGCCCGGCGATGTCGTCGGCACGCTGACGAATGCCGGCGGCAATTTTGCGCAGCCAGCCCGCGCGCTCAATGGCCGGCAGCGCCTCCCAGGCCGGCTGGGCGCGCTCTGCGGCGTCAATCGCCAGCCGCGCCTCTTCCGCGGTCCCGTCCGGGATCCGCGACAGCAGCGCTTCAGTCGCCGGGTTAAGCACGTCGATCCAGCCGTCGCCGCGACCGGTAACGAACTGGCCATCAATATACATTGGGTGTTGAACGGGTGCTGTCATGGCTGCTCCTGTGGTGCATTTGTATTTAACAAGTGATTTTTTTGTTAAATATCGGGCGGATAAGCCGTGGATTTGCAGCACGTTGGCGCATTTCTGTGAGCTGATTCATAAAACCGGGCCTAAAATGGCCGGTTGAGGTTACATTTCAATAACACAAATTGCCCGTTTGCGATAAATCTGCCGCAAACGGGCATTTTTCAGCCGAGGAGGCGGGCCTGCAGCGCCCCGGCAAGCCGGTCATCCTCCCGCAGCTGTCGCCAGGCGTCGAGGATCGCCGGCGGGAAGGTCACGTGGCTGATAAAGTCTTTCCCCCGCGGACCGTACCCTTCAGGGGAATCCTGCAGGCGCGGCAACTCGCCCAGCAGCAGCGCGAGGTAGCGGGTCACCGGCCACAGCCCCGCCCCGCCGCCCGCGAACCCCAGCTGGCCGTCGGTCTGCTCCAGCACCGGCGAGCAGCCGGGAAAGCTCAGCCACTGCGGCGGCGTCGTCGCCCCCTGCCAGACGCGGGCGAAGGTGGCCATCGTCCGCCGCTGCATGGTGGGGTCCTGAATGACGATCCCGCGACGATGGGGGATCCCCCGGCTCTCCAGCATTGTGCGGGTAAAGCGCGCGTTTTCCCCGCAGTTGGTCGACCGATCCTCCACCACCAGCCGCGGGCGAGGAATGTGCCAGAAGTCATGCGCAATATCCGCCAGAATATGCGCCTCCGGGCGGCCCTCCACCGCGAGGGAACGGTAGCGGGGATCCTCGCGCACCGCCTCATACAGAAAACCGGTGGAGTGTCCTATGCCGCCGCTGATCAGCAGCGGAACCTCCTGCTCCTTCGCCAGCCGGCAGGCGGCGTCGATGGTGGGGATCACGGCATTGCCAGCCAGCACCACCACATCCACTGCCGGCGGCGGGGTCAGCGTCGCCAGATCGTTCTGCGCCAGCCAGCCGCCAGTCAGGTTAGCCGCCGCCAGCGTCGTCGCCGACAGCGGGGGAAATTGTTCTGCCATTCTGATCTCCTTAATCACCTCTCAGCCGCGCAGAGAGGATAGTCCGGCCATCATAAACGCCGCCTGCCGGGGCGCAAAGCGACGTTGATTTGTAACCATTTTGAAATAACAAGAAACATCTAAAAACACGCAGGTTGCACCTGAATAACTGACCATGAAAATAACAAAAAACAGCAAAAACAGGTGGAAAATAAAAATTTACCTTGCGGTTATACCAGACAAAAGCGCGTTTTCTCGCCCGCGTTGCCGAGGGATAACTTGCCAATTGTAACCATCAACTCTAAGTTGCTTAACAATTACACAACCTTTTTTCACATCAGGTTGCACCCTGCACGCACAGAGTGACACCTGACCTTTTACCGTGGCGGGAGAACGTTTCGTAATGAGCAATCCAGAAAGCAACACTGCATCCATTCTGCAGAAAAACAAGAAGGTCCTGATCGCGAGCCTGACCGGCAGCGCCATCGAATGGTTCGATTATTTTCTCTATGGCACTGCCGCCGCGCTGGTGTTTAACAAAATCTTCTTTCCGATGGTCGACCCGGTCATCGGCCTGATCCTCTCCTGGCTCTCCTTTTCGCTCACCTTTTTTATCCGCCCCATCGGCGGGGTCATTTTCGCCCACATCGGCGATCGCATCGGTCGCAAGAAGACGCTGGTGCTGACCCTGTCGCTAATGGGCAGCGCCACGGTGGCCATTGGCCTGCTGCCCACCTACGAAATGGTAGGCCTGTGGGCGCCCGCCCTGCTGATTATCCTGCGCATTATTCAGGGCATGGGTATCGGCGGCGAATGGGGAGGCGCGCTGCTGCTGGCCTACGAATACGCCCCGGAAAAGCGGAAAGGCTTTTTCGGCAGTATTCCTCAGGCCGGCGTGACCATCGGCATGCTGATGGCGACCTTTATCGTCTCGCTGATGACCCTGTTCGATGAGGCGCAGTTTCTTGCCTGGGGCTGGCGCATTCCGTTCCTGCTCAGCTCCGTCCTCGTTTTCCTCGGCCTGTGGATCCGCAAAGATATCGACGAAACGCCCGCCTTTAAGCAGGTGAAACAGTCTGGCCAGGTGGCGAAGGCTCCGCTGCGCGTGACGCTCAAACACCACTGGCGGGAGGTGCTGATCGCCGCGGGTCTGAAAGTGGTGGAGACCGCCCCCTTCTATATCTTCTCTACCTTTGTGGTCAGCTACGCCACTACCACCCTGAGCTATCAGAAGTCGCAGGCGCTGGAATCCGTCACCCTCGGCGCGCTGGTGGCCACCGTGATGATCCCGCTGATGGGGCTGCTGTCCGACAAGGTGGGCCGGCAAAAGATGTACACCCTGAGCGTGGTGCTGCTGGGGCTGTTTATCGTTCCGTGGTTCCTGCTGCTCGACACCGGCACCAGCTGGGGCATTATGCTGGCGACGATCGTTGCCTTCGGCATCCTGTGGGCGCCGGTGACCGCGGTGCTGGGTACCCTGTGCTCAGAGATTTTCAGCGCCAATGTGCGCTACACCGGGATCACCCTGGGTTACCAGCTGGGCGCCGCGCTGGCCGGGGGCACCGCGCCGCTTATCGCCACCGGTCTGCTGGCGAAATACGATGGTGACTGGCGACCGGTGGCCGTCTACCTGGGCGTTACGGTGGCGATTTCGCTGCTGGCGATATTCTGCGCCAGCCGGATGAAATCCGTCCCTGGCGCGGCGCGCCCCCGGGCGGAAAGCGCCTAACCGCAGCCGGTCCGGGTCGACCATCCTGCCCGGCGGCGCTGCGCTTGCGCGGGCCTACAGGGAGATCGCGCCACGTGGGAAACCGCTCATCCCAGGCTCAGTAAGACAGTAGGCCCGGTAAGGCGCCAGCCGCCACCGGGCAGTAAAGCTGCTGCGAAGCCGACTATCCCGCCCGGCGGCGCTGCGCTTGCGCGGGCCTACAGGGAGATCGCGCCACGTGGGAAACCGCTCATCCCAGGCTCAGTAA